>CAZTGS010000001.1:0-137632 GCA_964613455.1 uncultured Gammaproteobacteria bacterium
TGTACATGGAGGTGTAACTGCTATCAAACATCTTGTAATAGTAGGTAACATTCATATGCTTATTATGGTCGCACATGTCCTGGGTAACGGTTATTGGGTCTGATGCGTAAGGGAATGCTTTCATAATATGGGTATTATGGAGCAAAAAAAAAGCCCAGTAAACTGGGCTTTAAAATATATTTTTTAAGTTCTAGAAACTTGAACCAAAGTTAATTCCCCAAGTTCTAGGATCAGTAAATGCTGCATACATCTGGCCACCTTGAAGGTTACTAGCTGCACGTATTGAATTCATAAGTCTGTCGTCTGCTAGGTTTTTAGCATAAACACCAACATACCAATCAGCATTATTAGGCTCATATCGAGTGATCATATCCCATTGCTTTTGCTCTGGAATATCAAATCTTTCATAACCAAACGGATCTCCGTTAGTATCACCTCTATATCTGTATGCTAATCTGACTGAGGTCATACCGTCTTTCATATTAAACATTTGTGTGAAAGCAAGGCTATATTCTAGATCAGTTGTTCCTGGAAGTGTTTTACCTTTTAAGCTTTGCTCATTACCAAAAACTCCAGTAGGACAACCAACCGGAGACAGTCCGTTAAAAGGAACATTACAGTTATAGCCAGCTGACTTAAACCATTGTTGAATAGTGCCTGCATCATCAGTGAATACACCAACATCAAGTCCGGGAGCAAGGGTACCGCCTAGAACAGTTTTTCTAAATCCAGGTCCAGCAGGATCAAGATAGTTAATAGCCATAACATCACTAGTTATTTCGTTATCAGTAGCTAACCAGGAAAAATCAATTTTAGAGGTTTCAGATAAATATACAGACATAAGCCCTTCGAAACCTGTAACTTCTGCATTAGCGTTGTAGTTATGCGATCCTGCATTTTCAATGGTAGCTAATAGCATTCCATCATTCTTGTTATGGAAAAGATTCATATTAAGAAGCATAGCTCCATCAAGTAATATACTCTTCATTCCAAAATCAAGAACGCCTGTTTCTTCAGCTGCGTATCTGTCAGGATTATCTCCAGCATTCACACCACCAGCTTTAGTAGCTGTTGAGTAGCTTCCATAAACCATAACGTTATCAGAAATATTATGTTGAAGAGCTAACTTGTAAGCAAAAGCATCATCAGCAACCTTGTCTTTATCCATCATGCCAGGACAATTTTCTTTGTTTGCATATGCTGAACATCCTCTAGCAATCCAACCAAGAGCTAATGTATCGTTGTAAGTTGTAGCCATAACTACATCATCGTTATAACGTGCTCCAATTGTAAGTTTAGTATCCTCAGAAAGATCTACATAAACTTCTCCGTATAGAGCTTTAGATTTAATTCTAATGTTCTGTTGATTGTGAGTTCCTCTTTGATTTAATGGAACAATTACATCAGGCAATGCCAAAACAGCATTAGTAGCCGCACCGTATGCTGCTGCATTAGCAAGAGATGGAGTTGTTTGTAAATTATTTAATGCATTTAGCATTGCTGCAATAGCTTGATAGGCTGGTACACCACCTTTCGCAGAGAAATCATATCCAGTAAGTGCAGCTAATGGGCCTGCATAAGGATGGAAACCAAAACTTCCAGCTACTTGAGTTGCCGCTGTTTGAACCATATATAAATTATCATTTCTTTGATCAAAATTGTAATATCCAACTGTGAAGTTTACAGGTCCATCATAATCAGAAACTAAGTTAATTTCTGCTTGATCAGACCATGTTGATACTTCTGAAAAGTCATATGCTCTATCGGTTGCGACAGTTTCACAAAATGAATACATATCTCCACCAAAACAGCCTTCAAATACAATCGGAGGAAGACCAAAACCTGCACCTAAACCTGTTAGTGGCACTGATGAAACACCACCGTCATTATCATTCATTTGATTGAATTCTCTATCATCATATGAATATTTAACAATCATTCTTAAATTATCATTAATATCATGATTGAGTTCTAAGTTTGCAATTTGAACTTGTTGTCTATGTACTGGGTTTCTATTTAAGTATTGAGCACCAAAATCTGTTGATCTGAGTCCTGTTGAAGGATAACGATTGTTAACCCCTGTACCGAAATCAAATAAAGTAATAAAGCCTAAAATTCCACCAATATGTCCACGACCGTCGGATGGTTGATTCATGAATCCTTTAGAGTATGGACTACAACCGAAGAATGCATCTGGCGCACAATATGATAGTTCTTCTTGAGGTCTTTCATCTTCACTCTTTTGAGCTGAATAAGTAAATTTAAGACCTGTTGTATCGTTCATATCCCAGTCTACAGACCATCTAACACCGACATCGTTTCTATCATCGTAACTAGTATTGTTATTAAGATTCATAACCATGCCATCTCTTGTATTAGTCATAACTGCTAATCTAGTTCTTACGCTGTCAGAAATAGGTAGGTTGATAACTGAATTTAATGTTTGTTTTCCCCAGCTTCCCATTTCAACATCAAAACTACCTTCTAATTCATTAGTAGGCCTTGCTGTAACTAAATTAATAACACCAGCAACTGAATTTCTTCCAAATAATGTACCTTGCGGTCCTTTTAGAACTTCGATTCTTTCAAGATCCATAAATCCTAAATCGTTCATGTAACTAACGTTTGTGCTATGACCGTTTACTGATGTAACCATTGATGAAACAACAGCAGCACCAACACCGTATGAACCTATCCCCCTCATGCTCCAGGCTGATCCCGAACCAACTCCTTTAGCAACGCCTAAACCAGGAACAACTTCGGCTAAATCTGTCATGTCATAGATTTGTTCAGTAGACAGTTGGTCTGCTGTAAAAGCTTCAATTGAAATAGCTAGATCCTGAGTAGACTCAGCTTTTTTGGTTGCTGTAACAACTACTTCTTCAATTTCTTGAGAAGTGGCAGCAACAGAAATAAATACTATGCTAGATAGTAATGAGTTTTTTAAGAACTGATTGAGTGTCGACATGGAAATCCCCCATAAATGTCAATTAATTATGAGTAGATTATGCTAATTAGGGCATAAATTAACTAAAAATTAAGTACAAATTTTATATATAAAAAAAAATGTTTTTTCAGTCATAAAAAAAGGCTGGGTAAACCAGCCTTTTAATTTCTTAGGTTCTTATTTTAGAAAGTTGTTCCAAAAGTTAAGCCCCAAGTTCTAATATCAGTATATGTTAAGAACTGACTTCCACCTTGAAGGTTACTAGCAAAAGCTGCTCCTTGTTCAAAGACATCGTCAGCAAGGTTTTTACCCTCTAAAGCTAGATACCAATCAGCATCGTTTGGTTGATATGTTATTCTCATATCCCAAAACTTATGCTCACCCATACTACCTCTTTCTGAATTATACACATCACTCCATCTCTCAGATTGGAATCTATGAGTAAGTCTGAAAGATGTTACTCCATTATCTGAAATCACATCTTTATTAAGCGACATGCTGTATGAAAGTTCAGGTGAATTAGGTAATTCATTACCTGTAACATCTGTAGGTATTCCTTGAGCGCCTGCAGGACAAGGAACGCCACCAGCAGGATTAAACGGTGCTCCACATAGAGATCCGGCGGACTTAAATAAGACTCCTTTATCAGTGACCATGAATCTTACAACTCCTTGAGGATCTGCATTTACGCCAGCTGAGTTAAAGTTTGAAGCATTAAAAGGATTTAGTGGATTGATAAGACTGAAACTACCAATTTCACTTTTTACAGCGAGCCAGTTAAAGTCAAATCTTACAGTTTCGCTTAAAAACATAATCATGTTTCCTTCGAAGCCTTTAACTTCTGCATCAACGTTATTATTTTTTGATCCAGCCTCAACGATAGATGAAATTAACATTCCCTTAGTGTCGTTTAAGAACGCAGTAGCATTAAGTAACATTGCTCCGTCTAAAAGGATGCTTTTTGTTCCAATCTCAAAAACACCAGTTTCTTCTTGAGCGTAAGGATCAGGAGTACCGGTAGAATTTGGGTTGTTACCACCAGCTTTTACAGCTGTTGTATAACTTGCATAAACCATTTGATTGTCAGATAAGTCATGCTGAAGAGCAAGCTTATAAGCTAAAGCATCGTCTGTTTCAGTAACTTGTGTTGGATAGAATCCGTACTCACCAGATAATTTTTGAGACAGCGGGTATTTAGGGCAGCTAAAGAACGTTAGACATGAAGCAACACTATCTTTAACAGTATCGTCATTAAATCTAAGTCCAACTGTTAGCTTGGTAACATCTGAAAGATCAACATACATCTCACCAAATACAGCAAAAGACTTGCTTCTGACGTGGTCTTCATTTAAAAAGCCTTGAATATTAAGAGGTACTTCGAATTTAGGCTGACCTAGTAAAGCAAATATTCCTGGAGGTGCTAAAGAGGCTGGAGCCCCAAGAACCATCGCTGTGAAAAAGTCGGTACCGCCATAACCAGTTAAAGCACCACCAAATACTGGGATGTTATAAGGATGTTGAGCAGCAGCTCTAATCATATTCCATGAAGCTGTTTGCACTTGATATTGATTATTATTTCTTTGATCAAATGTATAAGCACCTGCTGTAAAGTTCACAGGACCGTCGTAGTCAGAAATAATAGTGATTTCAGCTTGTTGAGTGTCAGTTACAACGGTAGCAAATTCATAAGTTCTGTCTGAATCAACTGTTTCACAAAAATTAATTCCACCTGTATTACCAAAACAACCATTCCAAGAAATTGGTATTCCTGTTGTAGGTATAAGTCCAGGGAAAGGTTGAACAGATACAGAATAATCTTGGTCATTCATTTGCTGATAGTCTCTAGTTGAATACGAATATTTAGCAATCAAACTTAAAGAGTCTGTAAGTTGAGTATCAAATTGTAACGTACTCATTTCAGCTACTTGTTTATGGATAGGTTCTCTATTTAAGTTTGCTAGTCTATAACTAGATGGAGTAATAGCACCCTCATAAGAATTTTTATCGGCTGTGAAATTTAGAGCACCAATAAGATTAAATAAAGCAGCTGTACTTCCTCTTGAATCCGCCGGTGTATTCAATGTACCTTTTTCTAAAGGATGGCAACCAAGAACTGGATGCGGTTGACATTTCGATGTCGCTACATTTGATCTATTGTCATCGCCCTCATATCTTTCATATGTGAATTGAAGAGTAGAATATTCTCCAAGATCTGCATCTATAGAAAATCTTGCACCGAATGCATCGATATCATTAAAATCGTTTCCGGTATTAATATTTTTTGTCATACCGTCTCTTGTTTTTTGATTGAAAGCAAATCTAGTTCTAACGCTATCATTTATTGGCATGTTAAAAACCATATTTGTAGTTTGTGAATTTAAATTACCCATTTGAACACTTACAGACCCTTCTAATTCAGAAGTAGGTCTAGCAGTTATCATATTAATTAAACCAGCAACAGCATTTCTTCCAGACAAAGTACCTTGAGGTCCTTTTAGAACTTCAACACGCTCTACATCAAAAAAACCGATATCAGCAATAGTTGATGAGTTGTAGCTATGGCCGTTTGATGCTGTTACTACAGCTCCAACAACAGCAGCGCCAACACCGTACGAACCAGTTCCTCTTATAGAGTAAGCAGAACCAGAACCAATACCTTTGGAAGTTATTAAGCCAGGAATAACTTCGGCTAAGTCATCTATGTTTTCAACCATATTATCTGCCAAGTCCTCCGCACTTAATGCCTCTATAGATAAAGCAAGATCTTGAATAGACTCAGCTTTTTTTGTAGAAGTAACAACTACTTCTTCAATTTCTTGAGAAGTGGCAGCAAAAGAAATAATTACTATGCTAGATAATAAAGAATTTTTTAAATACAATTTTAGTTTTGACATGATTTCCCCTTTGAATGTCTATTAATATTAATAGATTAGGCTATTTATCAATCAAATAATTATAAATTGTATACAAATTTTATATATATAAAATTTGTATATAAAAAAGGCTGGATGAACCAGCCTTTAAATTATGTTTAATATTTAGAAGTTTGTCCTAAATGTTATTCCGTAAGTTCTTGGATCTGTATAAGTTGCAAACTGTGCCCCACCTTGAAGTGCACTAGAAGCAGCCCATGTTCCAACAAACTGATCATTAGCCATGTTTTTAATGTAGAACTGAAGGCTCCAATCAGAGTCATTAGGCTCGTAAGTAGCTGACATATCCCAGTACTTAGTTTCACCCATTCTTGCTCTAGCTTGATTAAATACGTTACCTTCTCTCTCGCCTTGATATCTGTATGCAAGTCTTAGTCTCGTAGAACCCTTATCACTAGTGAATTCATTATTTAATCCTATGCTATAAGATGTTTTTGGCGACTGTGGTAATGTGTTACCGCTTATGGAAACCTTAGCACCTTGACCGGCAGGTGGACATGGAACTCCACCTAATGGATTGAAAGGAGCTAAACATATAAAACCAGCAGATTTAAATATTAAAACAGGATTGCCATCAGCACCGACACCCCAACCGTATGTGACTGCTCCGGCTGGATCATATGGAAGACTTTGAACACCAGTTGCACCTTGAGCTGGGACACAAACACCAAGTGCTGTAGCACAACCAGCTACTCCAGGAGTATACCCGCCAGGGTTAAGATCTAAAGTGGCTACTATTCCAGCAGGATTTAAAGGATCTGGCATTGTTTGATCGCCAAGCTCACTTTCAACAATCAACCAACCTATGTCAAAGCTTGTAGATTCGCTTAAGAAAGCAACTACGTTACCTTCAAAACCTTTAATCTCAGCATCAACGTTGTAGTTAACAGATCCAGCATTTTCAATATTAGATATAAGCATGCCTTTAGTATCATTCATGAATAATGTAGCGTTAAATAGCACTGCTCCATTAAATAATATGCTTTTAGTTCCTAATTCAAAAACTCCAGTTTCTTCTTTATCATAAGGATCAGGTGTTGAGCCTATAACAGGATTATTTCCACCAGCCTTAGTAGCTGTTGTATAACTGAAGTAAAACATTTGATCGTCTGATACATCATGCTGAATTGCAAATTTATAAGCTAAGCCATCATCCTTAACTGTTTCATACGTTGGGAAAAATCCGTATACGCCTGAATCCCACTGTGCTTGAGGGTAATTAGGACAATCAAAATCTGTAAGACAAGTCATGATTGAATCTTTTACAGTGTCATCGTTATATCTAAGACCTACTGTAACTTTAGTAACATCGCTTAGGTCAAGATACATTTCTCCGTAAAGAGCTGTAGATTTAATTCTAACGTGATCATCATTATTATAACCTCTCATCTCGGTTGGTAAATGATATGGATTTATACCTTGAGCAGCTAGTAAACCAGATAAGCAAAAAGGATTCGTTGTTGCTGGGACGGCTGCAGCTCCAGCTCCTAATACACCTGAAGCACAAACAGCACTTCCTGCTAATCCACCTAAGACCCAAGTTTGATAAAATGGTATTCCACCATAAGCATCAAATGCTCCTCCGTATAGAGATTTTGAATAGGGATGAGCTGAAAAATCACTTGTTAAACCCCAAGCAGCTGTTTGAACTTGATACCTGTTATGACTTCTGTTGTCATACATGTATGCACCTGCGACAAAATTAAAAGCTCCATCGTAATCAGAAATGATATTTATTTCAGATTGGATGCCATTTGAGGTAGCGTTTGAGAACTCGTAGGTTCTTTCACTATTTACTAATTCTGTGAAACCATATTTATTTCCATTAAAGTTTCCACCAAAATTTGCATTAAAACTAACAGGAGGAAGCCCGAAAGCACTTAAAATTCCTGGATATGGCTTGGTAGAATGCGAATAATCGTTATCACTCATATGATAGTAATCTCTTGAATTGTGAGACACTTTGGCTACAAGCGTTAATTGATCTGATAGTTCAGTGGTAAGTTCTAACATAGCGTTAGTCATTTCACTTTTATGAACCGGCACTCTATCTAAGTAAGATTGATTAAAGTTTTGAGGAACTAAAGTTCCAGCATATTGATTAACAAAAGCACTACCTTCTAAGCCCGCTACAAGATTAAATAATGCAGCAGTACTTCCTCTAGAATCAGCAGGCTGGTTTACAGACCCTACGGTTAAAGGGTTGCAACCAAATAAGCTATGAGTTTCACAAAAAGGAGCTCCGATATTATTTCTATTATCATCAGCCTTATACATGTCATAAGTGAATTTAAGAGAAGTTGTATCGGTCATATCCCAATCCATTGATAATCTTGCACCATATGCATCTTGGTCGTTATATTTACTGTTATCTCTTAAGTTAGTAGAAAATCCATCCCTTACTGCTGATGTAACTGCTAATCTTGTTCTCAAAGTATCAGATATAGGCAAATTAAATACTGACGTTATCTCTTGCTTGTCGTAACTTCCGTTAGTAATAGATACACTTCCTTCTAATTCTGAAGTTGGTCTATTTGTAATAACATTAACAACACCTACGACAGCATTTCTTCCAAATAAAGTTCCTTGAGGTCCTTTTAGTACCTCAACCCGTGCAACATCAAAATAACCAAGGTCATAAGCTGCTGAAGATCCTGTGTCATGTCCGTTGGTGGCTGATACTACAGCTCCAACAACAGCGGCCCCTACTCCGTATGATCCAGTTCCTCTTATTGCATATGAAACTCCTGAACCAATTCCTTTATCAGCAATTAACCCTGGAACGACTTGTGTTAAATCAGAAACATCACTAATGAGGTTTTCTTTCATACTTTCTTCTGTGAAAGCTTCAATTGATATAGCTAAGTCTTGAATAGACTCAGATTTTTTTGTAGCCGTTACCACGACTTCTTCAATTTCTTGAGAAACAACATTTAAAGAAACAAAAACAAGAAAACCTATACTAGCTAATGAATATCTAGATAATTTGTTCATACTTAACCCCCTTACTGGCATATTTGAACTAATAGTTGTAAAAACTATATCATTAAATACGATATATATATAGAAAATAGATATATTAAATAAATTTAATTAATAGCTATAAATTATACATATTTGCGAAGGTTCTCTGATTATTTTTTGTCTACATACCATGGATGACATTTTGAGATTCTAATAGTGGCAAGATAGATACCTTTAAAAATACCCTCTTCCTCTATGGACTGAATTGCATATTGAGAACAAGTAGGCGTGAATCTGCATGAAGGAGGAGATAATGGTGATAAAAAATATCTGTAAAATCTTATAGGTAATATTACTAATTTTATTAAAAAAGCTTTCAAATGAATTTATCTAAGAATAGAGTTATCTTTGGTAAGAATCTTAATAGCTTCATTTAAATCTAAA
This sequence comes from uncultured Gammaproteobacteria bacterium, assembly GCA_964613455.1. GTDB lineage: Bacteria > Pseudomonadota > Gammaproteobacteria > Magnimaribacterales > D2472 > SCGC-AAA076-P13. The sequence continues at coordinate 9,289 of CAZTGS010000001.1, forward strand.
CTTTCAGTTTTATCACTTCCAATTCTTCGAATTGATACAGTCCTATCAGCCATTTCTCTATTTCCTAAGGCTATTATTACAGGTACTTTTGTTGAGCTATGTTCTCTAACTTTATAACTTATTTTTTCATTTCTCAGATCGGCATGACATCTGATTCCAGATTTATTTAAAAGATCGATAATCTCATTAGCATAATCATCTACATCAGATATTATTGTTGCTACACAAACCTGCATAGGAGCGAGCCAAAAAGGTAACTTACCAGAATAGTTTTCTATCAAGACTCCAATAAATCTCTCGAAAGATCCAAGAACGGCTCTATGTATCATTACTGGTCTATGTTTTGCCCCGTCTTCTCCCACATACTCTGCGTCAAGCCTCTCAGGTAAATTAAAGTCTGCTTGGAATGTGCCACACTGCCACTCTCTTCCAATTGCATCTGTAAGAACAAAATCAAGTTTGGGACCATAAAAAGCTCCATCTCCTTCAACTAGTTCATACGGCAGTCCTAATTTTTTAATAGCTGACTCTAAGGCACTTTCTGCTTTGTCCCAAACCTCATCACTGCCTACTCTAGTTTCTGGTCTAGTAGATAACTTAATATCAAAATTATCAAAACCTAAGTCTTTGTATATATCAGATAGTAGTTCTATAAATAGCTCTGTTTCTTTTTCTATTTGCTCCTCAGTACAAAAAATATGCCCGTCATCTTGAGTAAAGCCTCTTACTCGCATTAAACCATGCATAGTCCCTGAAGCCTCATACCTATGACACGAACCGAACTCTGCATATCGTAAAGGTAAGTCTCTGTATGATTTCAGTCCTTGGTTATATATCTGAACGTGGCAAGGACAGTTCATTGGCTTTAATGCATTTGTTCTTTTCTCATTTGCATGTTCCTCATCTATTTCAGTAATAAACATATTTTCTCTATATTTATCCCAGTGACCAGATGCTTCCCATAGCTTTCTATCAACAACAAGAGGAGTCTTAATTTCTTTGTATTCGTATGCATTCAACTTATTTCTAATAAAATCCTCTAGTAGCCTGTATATTGTCCACCCATTTGGATGCCAAAATACCATTCCAGGTGCTTCTTCTTGAAAATGAAATAAATTCATCTCCTTTCCAAGCTTTCTATGATCTCTTTTTTCTGCTTCTTCAAGTCTAGTTAAGTATGCAGCTAGATCTTTCTCATTCTTCCAAGCAGTTCCATAAATTCTAGTAAGCATTTTATTTTTAGAATCACCTTTCCAATATGCTCCAGCTAACTTTGTTAACTTAAACGCGCCTATGTGTTTAAGATTGGGTAAGTGAGGGCCTCTACATAAATCTACAAATTTTGAATCATCTTGATAATAGAGTTGAAAGTTATCTTCCTGCTCTGAGTCGTCAATGATTGATTTTTTGTATGGCTCTTCTTCTGATTCAAAAACTGTTATTGCCTCTGCTTTTGAATGCAATGACTTGGTGATAGATGAATTATTTGAAATGATTTTTTTCATTTCTTTTTCAATAGAGGCCAAATCATCATTAGAAATTGATTTCTCTAATTCAAAATCATAATAAAAACCATCTGTTATTGTTGGTCCAATTGCTAATTTAGTCCCGGGGTATAGATTCTTTAAAGCTCTAGCAAGTACTTGTGCAGTTAAAGTGTGACGCATTATTTCCAAACCCTCATCAGAGTCAATGGTGATAATAGACACATCAGAATCTTCATGAATTGGGTCGCATAAATCTCTTTGAACTCCATTTACAACTACAGCGATAGCAGCTTTAGCTAAACCTGGGCCAATATCATTAGCAAGATCTAGTCCAGTTGTGCCTGGTACCATTTCGCGAATGCTTCCATCTGGTAATGTTATGTTCATATCAATAATATTATATAGGTAAATACACAACTGTATTCGTTGAAAGTATCATAATAAAGATCAAAGTGGTGACCATAGGCCCTAGATAGACACGTCCAGTCATATAAAAGAAATACCTATTAAAGTAAGGCAAAACAAACATCATAGGAACAATTGCAAATAATAAATTTACACTTAGCCAGTTTGTTGTCCAAAAAACAGTCCCAGATTTTGCAAATGTAATATATTGAATAAGTATTATTAAAAATAATCCTAATGAATTTGCCATTCCAGCAATCAGCATAGATTTCCATTCTGCTTGACCTTCTATTCTCATCGCACCATTAACTCTTAATGAATTAGAGAAAAAGAAAATAAAGAAAAGAGGTGCATACATAGCCAAGACTAATAGCATTTCTGGTTGAAATATTCTTACTCCCATGAACCAAAATCTGTAATCAACATGAAAAATATAATAGATAGAAAAAAGTAAAAAATAATACAAACTAAAAACTAAAACTGCTAAAAAAAAAGTTTTAATAATATATTTCCAGTCAGCTTTAAGTCCCCATGAATTTTTAGAAACTCCATGCTTTTTCCCAAAAAAATTATATGAAAGGAAGAATAAAAGTAGACCAATAATTCCGTTGAACGCAGCCCAAAGCATCACAGAATTATTCATTCTTTGAGGAAAGAACCATGTTAAATCTCTACTTGCAGCAGCTGGAAAAATATTCTTGGCAGCATCTACCATTGGTATGTAAGAAAAACATGCTATTAAAGCACCTAAGATAAAAATTATCCAAAAAATAATTTTAGAATTTTTACTCTGTATTGGCAGAGGTTTGGGAATATCGACTACTAATGATTTAAAGATGTTTAAAGACAATAATACTTTTGACATAGGTATGATCATAATTAGAGCAATGATCATAGAAATCAAAGTCATTAGCTCTTTCCATTGCCAAATTTGATTATAGGAATCGATGCCAGTCTTTAAATCAAAGACCTTCTCAAAATATTCAATCTGATTTGCAGTGGCTATATTGTTGTAAGGCTGAAAAGGATGAATTAGCTCTTCGTTATGAATTACTCTTAAAGACCTTTTATCTAAAGATCCATAGTATTTACCCAACTCAACCTCATTAATAATCTTTTTACCATTATGAACTCCCCAATTAACTACTCTTATTGATTCAGGTGCTATTTTCATATCAGATGCATCCCAACCAGATAGATCATTTCTAAAGGCTCCCTCATCATAGAGTGCATAACTGACTCCAATATTAGATTTCACATCTTTAAGAACGCTATCCACTAAAGTTAAGACATAGCCTGAAACAAATACTGAATGAAGTTTACTGGGTTCACTGTTCTTAATTGCCTGCTTACCAAAATAGTTTGCGCCTCTAATAGCAGCATTGCCTCCCATAGAATGGCCGGTAGTTGCAATTTTTTTAATGTCTATGAAATCAAATAAATTTCCACTATGGGCTTTTTCAACCAGAGCAAACATCCCATATCCTTCTGTTGTTGCTGATCGTTTACTTCTTGACGAACTTGAAAGTCCTTGAGCATAAGGATCAATTAAAGCAACAACGATGCCTCTTCTTGATAGTTCAATAGCAATATTTGAAAGCGCTTCCTTTGATCTTTGAAAACCTGGAACAACTATTACAAAAGGCATCTTATTATCTTTAGATGCTAAGTCTGGTTTGTATAAATCAAAGACCAGATGCTGATCTTTTTGAGTTTCAATTTTAATAGAATTAACAACAACTTTTCCAAAACTAGATTGAATAATTGATGCGGAAGAACTACAAAAAATAATTAGGAAAAGACATTTCAACAAAAATTTCATCTGCAGATTATAATCTCTATCCTAAAGTTTGAAAGAATAAAAACTTGTTTGCCTTCTTAGTTAAATGGATATAACGAGTCCCTCCTAAGGATTAGTTGCAGGTTCGATTCCTGCAGAGGGCACCAGATAAAAAAGAGCCGGTAAAAACCAGCTCTTTTAGTATTTAGTTAATTAACTATTTTTTAACTCTAGACATTATGTCATCTGAATGATTCATAATATCTAATTTCTCATCTGAAAGAGAAGACATTAAAGGTCCAAGTTTTGCTTGTTTTAAAGCAAATTCAGCGTAGCTATCAAAGCCACAGGCTATTTGCCACTCCAAACCAGGGCCCCAAACATGTGACATCATGTTGCAACCGCCAAAACCTTCATTATAAACATCGAATATTTTCTTTGCATTGGCTGATCTTTCATTCATTGTTAGATATGGCCCAAATGAATAAGTTGCCATAACAATATAATTTGTTCGTCCTAGATTCTTTTCATCCATTGCAACCAATCTATCTTCATGATCACCGTAAAGTTGTCTAACATCTCCGCCACTGACGTTATCATTAATTTCTGCGAATTGCTCCCAGCTATCAAAATAACAATAGCTATAAAAAGCCCTATCTCCACCGAAAGCATGCCTTAATAAACCACAATTGTTGTACCCTTCTTTTTTTAAGTCTTGAACGTTTTTAAGAAGGTTTTTTTCCAACATTGCTGGATTTGATCCAGCAGGCATTGTGTAAGTGGATAAGTATGCAAAATTGTTTTCATGCATAGTTTTAGAATGCTCTCCATCTTCATGATGATTGCTGTGCACTAAAAAACTTATACTTAATAGCGGTATTAATACAAATAATTTATTCATGAATTAATCCTCAAAATCTGCCGATTGTGTTACATGAACACCACCATAAGAAGCAGGTGAATAATGTTGAGTTTTTGCAACCCATTTACCATTCTCTTTAACCCAGTTCATAGTAACTCTTGTTCTATAGGGTTTTGCATTACCTGCTACTTCTGTCATGCCCTCATAGTAAAACCTCACATAAACGACTTCATCAGATAACTGAATGGCTTCAGGGTAATAGATGTTTAAAGATCCTCCCTGGCCAGAGTTTGCCCAATCTTCTGCAGATTGCCTAACTACTGATTTGTGAAAACTTCCATCTGAATTAGTTCCGTATGTACCAGACTTGCTTTCGTAAGTTACTACTGTTTTCCAGTCTTGTTGGTTCCTTGCCTCGAAGTAAACAGCAAGAGATTTCAATACTTCTTTCTCAGCAGACATATGTCCGTCTGCAACAACAAATCCTGTTGATAAAATCAACAACCCACTTAATAAATAATTTTTCATATAATTCTCCTTTTAAAAATAATTCCCCATAAAAAAGTGCATATTAATAATACATTATTTTAAAATTAATTGTTTAGTGAGCTTTTAAGGAACCAGCCAGGTAGAAGAATAGTCATCATCCCAACTATGAATAGCCCTTCTATGTCCTGAGCTTTTAAGATATAAAAATTCTAATGAAGTAAATTTAAAAATGAGAACAGAAAAATTTTCATATCCATCTGTCATATTATCTTCATCAATATCGTAAGCAGCTGGATCATCTATTTTTTTTGAAGACCCGCCTTTGACTGAGTAGCATTTTTGAGATCTTGCTGTTGATCCCTGCCAGGCAGATTGAGTTATTTCATCATCGTAATGAACTTCCAAGGTTCCCTGTAATTTAATTTGTACTTTTAATTCTGGATCGTAACCCAGCACAGAAGCATTATTATTGTCCTTGTATTGATTTATTTTTGCAGCTCTATAGTCAGTATGAAAACGAAGAAATTTTTTATCTAAATTGAATTCTCGTAATACGACCACCCTAGAAGCAACCTTATGACCATCAATTGAGGACAAGGTTAGTGTATGAAAAAGTGTTTTAGCATTATCAACAGCATCAGATAAAATTTCATCAGCTGTTACTAAAGTTTCAGATATATTCTTGTAAGAATCCGGTATCTCTATCGATGGATTTTTTCTTGTCATGCTTTAGGATTCCAATTAGTTCCAGTATCTGTATCCTTTATCTCAACACCCATGTCTAATAATTCTTGTCGGATTGCATCAGCAACTTCATAGTCTTTTTCAGACTTTGCTTTAAGGCGTGATGAAATTAAATCTTCGATCTTTTTTACATCTAAAGTTTCTGATAATTCTGATATAAACCATTTAGAAGTATCGTGTTCCAATATTCCAAGCACTTTACCAATAAGTATTAATTTAGACTTAAATAAAGGCTTATCTTGATTTTTTATCAATGAGAAATCTTTAATGAGCTTATTTAAATTAGCAATTAGGCCCGGAGAATTTAAATCATCAAAAAGAGGAGCTATGATTTCATTAGCTTCTTGATTATTGTTTTCTGCATTGACACTCTTCAAGTCATCTAAAATTTTATAAAGTTTATCGAGTAACTTTTTAGACTGATGAATGACTTTTTCATTCCAATCCAAACCTTGTCTGTAATGAGATGATAAAAGAGCTAGCCTTATAACTTCACCGTGATAATCTTTTGATAAATCTCTTACTAAAATAATATTGCCAATGGACTTAGACATTTTTTCACCATTGACTGTAACAAAACCATTATGCATCCAATAACTCGCATAAGATTTAGGATTATTTATATCTGCATTTGAGCAGCAGCTTTGAGCTATCTCATTTTCGTGATGAGGAAACGTGAGATCTCTTCCTCCTCCATGAATATCAAAAGGAAGTCCTAAAGTCTTTTCAGACATTGCAGAACATTCTGTATGCCAGCCAGGTCTGCCAAATCCCCATGGAGAATCCCAGCCAGGTTGATTATCTAAACTAGGCTTCCATAAAACGAAATCTGCAGGATCTTTCTTAAAAGGAGCAATATCCACCCTGCTTCCAGCTATCTGCTCATCTCTATTTCTGTTTGATAACATTCCATAATTAGAATAGGACGGAACATGAAAAAGAACGTGGCCCTCTTTTTCATATGCATGATCTTTATTAATTAGATCTTTAATAAGCTCTATCATTTCTGGAATAAATTGCGTTGCCTTAGGTTGAATATCAGGAATCATCACTGAGAGCGAAGACATATCTTCATTATAGATATTAGTATATTTTTCAGTTATTTCTTTTATAGGGACATTTAGCTCATTCGCAGCATCAATTATCTTATCGTCTATATCTGTAATATTTGATACATAAGTAACTTTTGGATAGGCGTGTCTTAAAACTCTAACAAGAGTATCAAATACAACCGCCATCCTAGCATTTCCAATATGAGCAAAGTTGTATACCGTAGGTCCGCAGGCATAAATTTTGATATGAGAAGTGTTTAAAGGATTAAATTCTTCTTTTTTTCCAGAAAGAGTATTAAATATCTTTAACGACTGCACTATTTGCACCATGTTCAAATACTTCAACTGAGATAAGCTTTACTCTATTATTTGTTTGCTCTTGGATATAGCTGCTTGCAAATTCAAAGGTAACTTCAGCAAATTTCTCACACCCAACATCATTCATTTCTATTACTTTTGCAATGCCTAAGTCATTATCAAGATTTTTAAGTTCTTGAAATTTGGGGTCATCTTTAGCAATGACCAAAGTGTGATCAAAATGATCTTTGATCCATTGTTGAATTTTTGAGAAGCCACCAAAATCATATACCCATGATTTCTCATCTAACTCACTGGCTTCTAAAGTAAATTTAAAACCCAAACTGTAACCATGAATTAATTTACAATTAGAATCTGCTCTCCACTGTCTAAAAGCACAAGAAAAACCCCTTTCAGATCCGAAAGTTTTGATTACTTGAAATGTCTTCATACAATATTTTCTAAATTAATTATATCTAGTTCTCTTAGTTTTTTTAATAATGCCATTAAAGGCATTCCCCTAATTGTATATGAGGAACCATTAACAGAAGAAAATAAATTACAACCCAAAGATTCAAATTTATAAGCTCCAGCTGCATGAATGGGATTCTCCATTTTTACATAATTAATAATTTCCTTTTCAGAAAGATCATGCATATTCATTTGAACAACTTCTGCGTATTCCCATAAAGGCTTTCCATCTTTATAAAGACATATTCCACTATATTGGTGATGAGTTGTGCCTGAAAGTTTTTTAAGATTGCTTACAGCTCTTTCAATTGATCCTGGTTTATCAAAAATTGTATTATCAAGGATGCACATTTGATCGCCGCCGATAACTATAGACTCAGGATTGTCATTACTTACTTTTATAGCTTTAGCGGCTGCAAGTTTTATTACCTGATCTTTGAAGGGTAATTCAGAAATTTGCTTTTTAATAATATCTTCATCAACATCTGAAGTGATGATATCAAAATTAATGCCAGCATCTTCAAGCATTATTTTTCTGCTCTGAGAACCGGAAGCTAGAATTAAAGGTGTTGAGGGATTGATACTATGAAGTATCGAGTCCTGGCCCATTTAGAATGATTTAGGTGAATTTATAAGAGTCATGAATTCAGCTCTAGTTTCAATATTGTCTCTGAAACTACCTAACATTCTACTTGTTATTGTGCTCGATTCTGTTTTGTGAATTCCTCTCGTAGACATGCATTCATGATTAGCATCTATTACTACAGCAACCCCTTTTGGTTGAAGAACTTTATCGATAGTGTCAGCAATTAAAGCCGTCATGGTCTCTTGAGTTTGTAACCTTTTACCAAATATGTCTACAACTCTTGCTAGCTTACTAATACCAACTACCTTATTGTTAGGTATATACCCAACATGAGCAACGCCAACTATTGGAACCATGTGATGTTCACAATGAGACTCAACTCTAATGTTTCTTACAATAACAACTTCGTCATAACCCTCCACATCTTCAAAGGTTTTACCAAGGACAGCCTCAGCGTCAGCTTCGTATCCAGAAAAAAACTCATTATAAGAACGGACAACTCTATCTGGTGTTTCAATCAATCCTTCTCTATCAGGATCGTCTCCTGCCCAAGAAATAAGAGTTCTTACTGCAGCTAAAGCTTCTTCTTTTGATGGTTTATTATTCATTAATTTTCCTTAGTAATAGTGTTTATATTTTATATGATTATTATTAAATTTAAATAAAAGTGTTCTAATTATTTGTAATTTAAAAAGGGGCTCAATGCCCCTTTTTTGAAAGCCTAAGCTTTTAATTACATCATTCCGCCCATTCCGCCCATTCCGCCCATATCTGGCATAGCTGGCATTGGAGAATCATCTTTTGGGATATCTGTAACCATAGCTTCAGTAGTAATCATCATTCCAGCAACTGATCCTGCTGCTTGAATTGCTGTTCTTGTTACTTTAGCTGGATCAAGAATACCCATCTCTATCATGTCACCGAATTCTCCAGTAGCAGCATTAAAGCCATATGACCCTGAACCTTCTTTTACATTTGCAACAATCACAGATGACTCTTCGCCTGCATTGGATACTATTTGTCTTAAAGGGGCTTCGAAAGCTTTTTTAGCGATATTAATTCCAACCATTTGATCGTCATTATCACCAACAACTTTTTCTACTGCTTCTAGGCATCTTATAAGTGCAGATCCACCGCCAGGGACAACTCCCTCCTCAACCGCAGCTCTAGTTGAATGCAAGGCATCCTCTACTCTTGCTTTTTTCTCTTTCATTTCAACTTCTGAACCAGCTCCAACTTTTATTACAGCTACACCGCCTGCTAATTTAGCAACTCTTTCTTGAAGCTTCTCTTTATCATAATCTGATGAAGTCTCTTCAATTTGAGCTCTAATTTGATTTACTCGTGCTGCTATAGCTTGCTCATTTCCTGCACCATCAATAATTGTGGCATTGTCTTTATTCAAAACAACTCTTTTAGCAGTTCCTAGATCCTCAACAGTAGCGCCTTCCAATGAAAGTCCTACTTCGTCTGAAATAACAGTTCCACCAGTTAAAATAGCAATATCTTCAAGCATAGCTTTTCTTCTATCTCCAAATCCTGGAGCCTTACAAGCAGCTGCCTTTACGATTCCACGAAGATTATTAACAACCAAGGTTGCTAGGGCTTCACCTTCAATGTCTTCAGCAACAATCAATAACGGTCTTCCCGCTTTTGCTACAGATTCTAATAAAGGTAAAAGATCTCTGATGTTGGATATTTTTTTATCAAATAAAAGAATTAATGGAGTCTCAAGTTCTACAGTCATATTATCTTGATTGGTGATGAAGTAAGGAGATAGATAGCCTCGATCAAATTGCATGCCTTCAACAACGTCTAGTTCGTTTTCAATACCGCTTCCTTCTTCAACAGTTATAACACCCTCTTTTCCAACTTTCTCCATAGCCTCGGCAATTATTTCTCCGACTGCTTCATCACCATTTGCAGAAATAGTTCCTACTTGGGCAATGGCTTTATTGTCGGTACAAGGAACACTTAGATCTTTTACATGTTCAACAGCAGCTAAAACTGCTTTATCTATTCCTCTTTTAAGATCCATTGGATTCATACCAGCAGCAACAGCTTTGTTTCCTTCATTCACAATAGATTGAGCAAGAACAGTAGCAGTTGTAGTTCCATCGCCTGCCTCATCATTAGTTTGCGAAGCTACTTGCTTAATCATTTGAGCACCCATATTTTCAAACTTGTTCTCTAATTCAATTTCTTTTGCAACAGAGACACCGTCTTTGGTGACCGTTGGTGCTCCAAAGGATTTATCTAAAACTACATTTCTTCCTTTAGGCCCTAAAGTTACTTTAACTGCATCGGCAAGTATATTTACACCATCTAACATATGGCCTCTTGCACTATCTCCAAATTTCACATCTTTTGCTGACATTTATTTACTCCTTATTTGTAAATTTAATTTATTCAATTACGCCGAAAATATCACTCTCACTTAAAATGAGAAAATCTTCGCCATCTAATTTGATTTCATTTCCGCCATATTGGCCAAAAATTACAGTATCACCAGCTTTGACATTAACCGGCATAACATCACCAGAATCATTTTTCTTACCTGGTCCAACTGATATAACTTCTCCCTGAGAAGGCTTTTCTTTTGCAGAACCTGAAAGAATGATCCCTCCAGATGAGGTTTCTTCTTCTTCAGTTCTCTTTACAAGAACTTTGTCATGTAATGGTCTTAATTTCATTTATTTCTCCACTAAAATAATTTTGTCGAATTTTAAGCTAGTTTGTGTAACTTAGACACTAGTTATGGACTAAAAATGATAAATCAATACCTAGAATCGTCTTTTTTCAAAGAAAATAGCACTGATGCTATAAAAATACCACTAAAGTTAGCTGCAAGATCGGCAATCTCGAAATATCTATAAGGGTGGTAAAAATGAATTATTTCAATTAAGAGGCCGAAGCTAAATATAAAAATTAGCAGCATTAAATTAGATAATGAAAATCTGCACATCAGTCCGATTAAAGAAAGGTATAGAAATATTAAAAAATGAATAAATTTATCAGTAATAAAGCTTAACGCAGCTATGTTCGGAATATCTGAAGCTGAAACAATACTAAAAAACATCACTATGATTAAGGATATCGCAAATATGAATCGGAATAATCTATTCATGTTTGATGAAGAAATTTTTATTAATCATGATAAATGCGATTGAGGGTATCGTTAATAAGGAAGTAGCTATATAGAAATACATCCAACCAAACTCGAGACTTGAAAAACTCTGAAAGTAGCTTGCCATAACTCCTGAAAAACCACTAAATATTTTTCCAGGGAGCATCATAAAAGATGTTAGTAAAGCATATTGAACAGCCGTATATTTTTTTGATACTAAGCTTGTTAAGAAAGTAATATTTACAGTTCCAACAACTCCAGCTGCAATACTATCAAGACCAACTATGGTACTTAATTTAAGCGGAATGTTGACCAAACCGAACTGAAAAAATACCTCATTGGTAATTGCTACATATGAAAAGCAAAGATTGGTAAGCATTACCAAAAAAGCTCCGGTTAGTAATGAGTAATACAGGCCAACTCTTTTGATAAGAATTCCTCCAATAAAAATACCAACTATTGAGGCTATTAAAGCAACAATTTTAACAACACTTCCTATTTGGGTGAGTGTGTATCCCATATCTAAATAAAATGGATTTGCCATGGGACCCATAACTATGTCTGTTAATCGATAAGTTGCAACTATTAATAAAAGTATAGAAGCTAGATAAAAACCATATCTAGTGCCAAAATCTCTTATAGGTTCGATAAAAGAATCTATAAAATTTAACTTTTCTAAATCATTATTAACAATTTCTTTTTTTGAAATAAGAACACCAATAAAACCAAACAGCATTAATAGAGCCATTACTTCATAAGTTTTAGACCACCCATAACTATCTGCAAGAATTAATGCCAGCGAAGTTGCTACTAATATTGCTAGCCTATAACCAAATTGATATGCAGCTGCTAAGTTTCCTTGATCCTCTATTTCAGCATACTCAATCCTAAATGCATCTATGGCTATATCCTGAATAGAGCCAGAAAAAGCTATAAAAAAAGCAAATAATATAAACAAAGAGATATTATTTTTAGGATCTATCGATGAGAGAGCCAATAAGGATAAAACTATTATTAGTTGAGCAATGATTATCCAGCTTTTTCTTTTTCCATATTTAGCTAAAAAGGGAATTGAAAACCTGTCTACAAAAGGAGCCCATAAAAATTTTAGTGAGTAAGTTAAAGAGATCCATGCAAAGAAACCAATGGTAGAAAGACTAATATCAACATCTCTCAGCCAAGCAGTTAGGGTAGAAAAAATTAAAATGTAGGGCAATCCTGAAGCGAATCCAAAGGATCCCATAACAAACATTTTTCTAAAATTAAACATTATCTAAGTAACCATCCCAATCGAATAGAATTCCAGGATCTTTTTTTCTTCCAGGGGCAATGTCTGAATGCCCTTTTATCCTGTCTTTAGTTATTAAATCATATTCTTTCATTATTAACGAAGTCAGTTTCTTAAGGCTATTGTATTGGTCATCTGTAAATACATCACAATCCGATCCCTCTAGCTCTATTCCAATAGAGTAATCGTTACAGTCTTCAACTCCCATAAAAGAAGAAACCCCTGCATGCCATGCTCTTTTATTAAAAGGAACGAATTGTATTATTTCTCCATCCCTTTTAATAAGAATATGTGCAGAAACCTTTAAATCTTCAATTTCTTTATAAAATTCATGTGAATTGAAATCAAGTTCATTTAAAAAAAACTTTTCGATGTGCCCTGTTTCGTATTGATTGGGCGGGAGGCTTATAGAGTGGATAACAAGTAAGCTTATTACTTCTTGCTCTGGTCTTTCATTGAAATTTGGTGATTCTAAAAATTTTATATCTTGAAAAATATGATTTTTTATTTCCATTTATCTTAATTTAGGAGGCAACTTGAAATAAATATTTTCCTCATCAACGCCATGTTCAATAATACTTGCTCCAGTATGATCTTTAACAGCTAAGGCTATTTCTTGAACTCTTGATTCGGGAGCTGATGCACCTGCAGTAATAGCTATTCTTTGTCGCCCTTCTAAATCTGATAGATCAAGGTCTTCAAAACCATCAATTAAAACAGACCTACATCCACATTTCTCACTAAGTTCTTGTAATCTATTTGAGTTAGAGCTATTACTAGATCCCACGACTATCATGAAGTCTGATTCCAAGGCTAATTGCTTTACAGCATCTTGTCTATTTTGAGTTGCATAACAAATATCATCTTTTTTTGGGATGTTGATATTTGGAAATCTTTGTTTTAAGACTTCAATGATTGTCTTTGTATCATCAACACTCAAGGTTGTTTGAGTGACTATTGCCAGGTTATCTGGCTTGTCTATATTAATATTTTTTGCTTCTTCTTCGTCTTGAACTAGATAAATATTGCTTTTTTCTTTATTGATATGTCTGCCCATTGTTCCTTCAACCTCAGGGTGGCCTTCATGACCAATAAGAATGATATCTTTTTCAGCTCTAGCATGTCTCATTACTTCCATGTGAACTTTAGTAACAAGCGGGCATGTGGCATCAAAGTATTGCAGATTTCTTAAATTTGTTGCTTGCTCGACCTCGTCTGATACACCGTGAGCGCTAAAAATTACCAGTGAATCATCAGGAATCTCATCAATCTCCTCCACAAAGATTGCACCTCTACTCTTTAGATCCTCTACAACAAATTTGTTATGAACTACCTCATGCTTTACATAAACTGGACTGCCATAAATCTCAAGAGCCTTATTTACTATATCTATAGCTCTGTCAACTCCAGCGCAGAAGCCTCTAGGGTTGGCTAATTTTATTTCTCTATTTTCTTTAAGCATGATCTTTTTTAAATATTTCTAAGTATATAATTAAAAGTGCTCCTAGACTTATGGAAGCATCTGCAAAATTAAAAATAAAAAAAGAGAAATTATTTATTTTTAGGTGAAGGAAATCAGTGACATAACCATCAGGCAACCTATCTACTATATTTCCAAGAGCTCCTCCTGCAATAAAAGTGAGAGACATCTTTTTTAAATAGTCTTTTTCTTCTTTAAGGAGAACCAGAATGTAAATAACTATGGCTATTCCTATAAACATAAGAAGATTTGAAAAAAACTTTTCTCCAAAGTCTAAAAAACCAAAAGCTATCCCAGAATTATAAATAAGCAAAAGATCTACAAATGGAATGAAATCTTTAGATACGCCATGAGAAAGATTACTTAGTGCGAATTGTTTGGTAAGAATATCTAAAAATAGTAAAATCAGAATATAAAAATAGAATTTATCTGGTTTTAAAATATTTAGAAAACTTGAAACTTTAAACAAAGGATCTTGTCTCCCCTTCAAAATCTATATTTTGCTCACATCTAGAGCATACTTCAGGATGTTTGGAACTAGCACCAACTGAATCATCTCTATGCCAGCATCTTGTGCATTTATCATTCTCTGATAATTCTATTGAAATCGATAGATCTTTTCCTTCTTTTACTGAAGCATCTGATGATATAAAAACAAAATGAAGCTCTGACCCTAATTTATCTAATATTATTTTATCTTCATCGTTAGCGTGAATGATAACTTCTGAATCCAAAGATCCCTTGATCTTATCTTCATTGCGCAACTTCTCTATTGATTGATTGACTAAGTCTTTTATTTCAAAAATTCTTTGCCAGTCCGAAGATGAGATTGATGACGTTTGATTAGTCTTAGTTTCTAAATGTTCTGTTAAAAATATTGATTCTTCTTGTTTTTTTAATGATGGGTGCGTTTGCCATATCTCTTCAGCTGTGAAGGATAGAATTGGTGCAATAAGCCTAACTAAGGTATTTAATACAAAGTCTAAGCTCGTTTGGCATGATCGTCGTGCACTTGAATCATCTTTACAGGTATATAGCCTATCTTTAACTATATCGAGATACATTCCTCCAAGCTCATTAACACAAAAGTTATGAATTTTTTGTGCTGCATTATGATATGAGTATGTCTCATAAGAATGAAGAACATCTTTTTGTAATTGCAGTGTTTGATTGATAATCCATTTATCTAATTCTATTTGATTGTTGAAACTTACTTTATTATCTTCACTGAAATCACTAAGATTTCCTAATATAAATCTGAAGGTATTTCTAATTCTTCTGTATTGATCAGAAACTCTTTTAAGTATTTCGTCAGAAGCTACCATTTCACTTCTAAAGTCCGCAGATGCTACCCAAAGTCTTAAAATATCCGCGCCTAGACTATCCCATACTTTTTGAGGAGACACTACATTGCCAAGAGATTTAGATTGTTTTCTTCCATTTTCATCAACAACAAATCCATGAGTAAGAACTGCTTTATAAGGAGCTTTTCCATTCATAGCAATACTTGTAAGAAGTGATGATTGAAACCATCCTCTGTGCTGATCTGAGCCTTCAAGATAAAGATCAGCAACAACTCCTTTATTAAATCTTTGTTCGGAAACAGCAAAATGCGTAATTCCTGAATCAAACCAAACATCAAGTGAATCTAAAACTTTTATATAAGAATCTGCGTCATCTATAAAATCTTCAAGAGCTAACGAATCCCAACAAGATATTCCATCTTTCTCTATAGCGTCAGCAAATTTTTTAAAGAGCTCATTCTGGTTGGGATGTATTTCTCCAGTTTCTTTGTTTACAACAAGTGTTATTGGAACACCCCAATTTCTTTGTCTAGAAATGCACCAGTCTGGTCGATCTTTTAACATACCTTCAATTCTTTGAAGGCCCCATGAGGGCTCCCATGAAACACTTTCAATACTATTAAGGGCTTCAGCTAATAACCCTTCTTTATGCATAGATATAAACCATTGAGCTGTTGAGGTAAAAATTAATGGAGATTTATGTCTCCAGCAATGGGGGTATGAATGCTTATAGTCTTCACAATTGATTAAGGCATTACTCTCAGTTAATTTTTCTATAACTAAAGGATCAGCTTTGAATGCTGGCATGCCTGCAATAAAATCAAACTCTTCTTTGAAAAGTCCTTTACTATTAAGTGCTTTAAAGGTTTCAACATTATATTTTTTACATATAAAATAATCATCTAATCCATGAGCGGGTGCCGTGTGAACGCATCCTGTACCAGCTTCAGTGGTTACATGATCGGCCTGCAAGAGCACAGAAGGTCTATCTATAAAAGGATGATGAAGTGAAATATCTTTTAAGTTTGCTCCAAGAGTTTTTGAAACAAGTTCAATAGAGGATCCCCATCTCTCCTTACATGATTCCTGCATTGCTTCAGCAATAACTAAATATGATTGATTCACTTTAACAAGGACATAATCAAGTTCTGGATTTATACAAACAGCAACGTTTGATGGAATCGTCCATGGAGTTGTAGTCCATATAACAAATGAAATGGATTCTGAAATATCTAAATCAAAAGCATCAAGAACTTTTGCCATACTTTCTTGTTTGACCTCAAAAGCAACATCTATAGACTTAGAAACCTTATCCTGATATTCAACTTCTGCTTCAGCTAATGCTGATCCACAATCTTGACACCAATGAACTGGTTTTTCTCCCTTCTCCAGGTGCCCTGCCTCGAAAATTTTTCCAAGCGCTCTAACCGCATTAGCTTCAAATGATGAATCTAAACTTTTATATGGATTATCCCACTCTCCAAGAACACCTAGTCTTATGAAATCACTTTTTTGATTATCAATTTGGGTTAGGGCGTATTCTTTGCATGCTTCTTGAAATTTCTTTTTATCCTGAACTAATTCACTTCTCTTTCCATGTTTCTTTTCAACATTCAATTCTATAGGCAAGCCATGGCAATCCCATCCAGGTACATAGGGAGCATCCATGCCAAGAAGTGTTTTAGATTTGATGGTTATATCTTTAAGTATTTTGTTTACTGAATGACCTAAATGAATAGCTCCGTTAGCATAAGGAGGGCCATCATGAAGAATAAACTTTTGATTCCCAGTATTTTTAGCTCTAATTTTATTATATAAATCTACCTGATTCCAAAACTCTAGAATTTCAGGTTCTTTTCTAGGCAGCCCTGCTTTCATAGATAATTCTGTTTCAGGGAGATTAAGAGTATCTCTATAATTGATTGTCATATTAATCTTCTAAAATTTTGTTTGCTATAAGTATGTCTTCTTGAATCTGCAATTTTAACATGTCTAAATTATTAAATTTCTTTTCATCACGAATTTTATGCTTAAACTCAACTTCTAATCTCTTTGAGTAAATATCATCATTAAAATTAAATAGATGCACTTCTAGGACTGGCATAGTGCCTCCTACTGTTGGACGAGTGCCCATATTTGCAATACCTTTTAGACTTTTACCCATCAATTTACAAGAAACAGCATAAACTCCTGAAATGGGCAATTTTTGTTTAGGCAACCAAATATTAGCTGTGGGTACTTCTATTGTTCTTCCCAGATGCTGACCATGGACGACTTTTCCAGAAAAAGTATATGGCCTTCCAAGAAGGTTCTTTGCTAGATCGAAATCATTATTCAATAATGCATCTCTGATTCTTGTACTACTGACTCTTTTATCTAGATATTTATACGTATCTGTATTACTAACGTCTACATTATTCTGATTTCCCCAAGACTTTAGTAATTCAAAATCTCCAGATCTGTTTATACCAAATCTAAAGTCGTCTCCTACCGTCAATGCGCTCAAGCCAACTGAGTCTAATATCTCTGAAATAAATGATTCTGGTGTCATAGTTCTTAAAGAATTATTAAATTTAAGGAAAAAAGCAAAATCTATTCCAAATTCATCCAACAATTCATATTTTTTTCTCCATGGACATATTCTTGGAGGAGAAATAAATCCAGAATCGTCTTTAGCTGCAAAGTATTCTGATGCATGTGGTTCTGTAAAAAAAACTATAGTCTTTGCTCCAGAGTTGGAAGCAGTGTTTTTAATTTTTGATAAAATAGCTTGATGGCCTTTGTGAAGACCATCAAAATTGCCAATCGTTCCATGTAATGGAACACTATTTGTATGACTGGTCCTAAATAATTCCAGATTGTGCTGACCTCTTATTAAATACATTTTTAATCAAATATTTCCTTCAAAGGTTTTCCATATAATATTCTTACAGTTCCAATATAAATTCCAATGGCAATTGAAACTTTTGCAAACAATACAATAATTTTATGTATTTGACCCAAATCAATAAAATTAATTAATTGAGATGTGTTGTACAAAAATATTACCAAGATAATTGATGAGAATAGTATTGAAGAATTAAATTTATTGAAAGGGTTTTGTAATAAGATAATACCTTGCTTAAAGAGAATAATTTCTAAAATAACTACACTTACCATAGCTGATATAGAGCTTCCGACTGCTATACCAATATGTCCATATCCAAGCTTAAAAGCTAAAATGTAATTGAGACTAGCATTAAGCAATAATGATAATAATGCTATATACATTGGTGTTTTAGTGTCTTTTCTGGAAAAAAAGGTTGGGGTTAAAACTTTCATTAGCATAAAAAATGGCAATCCAAATGAAAAAGCTATTAGGCTATAAGATGATTGATATACATCGTTTATTGTAAATTCACCTCTCAAAAATATAGTACTTAATAAATCAGTAGAGCAGAATGCTAGACCTATAAAAGAAGGAATTCCTATAAATAAAACAAACCTTTGACTTTTTTTAACTCTATCAATAAATTCAGCCATATTAGTAGAGAAATCTATTTTGGATAATGTAGGTAATAAAACTGTTCCAATTGCTATAGCGAAGATTCCCATTGGAAACTGAATCAACCTGTCAGACACATAAAGCCAAGTAGGACTTCCCGTTTCTAGCAGCGAAGCAAAAATAGTATCAACCAAGAGATTGATTTGTATTATTCCTCCAGCAAGAATGGCAGGAATCATGAGTTTAAAAACCTTTCTTGATCCTTTGTTAGAAAAATCTATTTTAGGTACTGGGAGTCTATTTATTTGTTTTAAAGGAAAAAACTGAATCATTAGTTGCATAAATCCAGCTATCAATACTCCCCAGGCTAAAACATATATTGGTAGTTCATATTTAGGAGCTATTAAAACAGCTGCGATGATTAAACATGAATTGAAAATTAAAGGTGTTGAGGCCGGCAAAGAAAACCTATTATGAGTATTTTGAATACCGCCAGCAAAAGCAACAAGAGATATCAATGCAAGATATGGAAACATGATCCTAAGAACATCTACTGCGATATCTCTTTTAAATTCATCTAAATAAAATCCCGGAGCAAAAATTAAAATGAATAAGGGGGTTACCAATAAAACTAATAAGGTAAAAACAAAAAGTATAGATAAAAATGTACCTGCTAATGCATTAATAAATTCTTTAGTTTCTTTTTCATTATTAGCTTTTTCAAAATCACTATAGATTGGGATAAATGCTTGATTAAAAGCACCTTCTGCAAAAAACCTTCTAAATAGATTAGGAATCTTCAGTGTTACAACAAAAATATCATGAAAAACAGAAGCTCCTAGTAGGCTGGTTGTTGCAATGTCCCTAAAAAGACCAAATATTCTAGATAAACCAGTCCAGCCTGCAACTTTTTTTAAAGAAAGGAAAATTCTTGAGTTGTCATTAGCTATTTCACTATTCATTGTTAACTATCAAAATCTAGAGAAGCTGAATTAATGCAATATCTTAGGCCTGTTGGCTCAGGCCCGTCATTAAAAACATGTCCTAAATGTGCATCACATTTAGAGCATTTCACCTCTGTTCTAGACATTCCAAGTGATGAGTCGTTTACTTCTAAAATAGCTTCATTATTAACAGGAAGGAAGAAACTAGGCCAACCGCAACCAGCATCAAATTTTGTATTAGACTTAAATAATGGTTCTTGGCAGCATATACATAAATAAGAACCCTTCTCATCAAAGTCCCAGTACTTACCAGTAAAAGGTCTTTCTGTTGCTGATTCTCTGGTCACTTTATAACTTTCTTCAGATAAAAGAGATTTCCATTGATCTTGAGTTTTATTATGTTCAGACATCCTTCAATTGTAATGAACAACTATCCAGATAGGTAGACTTATATGCTTAAGAGTTATTGTCTTTTATAATAATAGAGTTAGAGCTATTGGCGTAACCTAAAAAATCATTTAATAAAATTTCAGATGGATAGTAAATTCTTCTTCTTTTATCCACTTCAGAAGATTCTTCAATAATGAATCCTAATTGAACTGCTTGTTTTAATACTTGAAGTCTTTTTATTCTTGAAGCGAATTTTTTTGGAACAAGAGAAATAGCATATTCCTGAGATATTTCATTTTCCTCAAAAAATTCATACATAAAGCTCATTAAAAAATAAAAACGGTATGTGTCAGACTGAAAGAAGTTTAGTGAATCTGGATTGTTAGGATTTTCTATAGTTGCACTCAAGACTCTTCTGATAACTTGCTTAGCATTCTTTAAAGATTTTTTTTCTATTTGGGATATATTCATGTTTAGTTACACCTGTAATTATTAGTATTTTTTTTAATTCTAATAAATTTATTTAGTGTGCTTAAATATATTTATAATGAATGCATATCATACACTATAAATATATTGTATGTAAATAATATACATATAAAAATTCACCAATTGGTTAAATAGTTATGGAGTTAAGTCTTTTCTTTTTATGTGATTAGCTCTGAGACTCTTAAAAATTTCTGAGGGAACACTTTTTTTATAATCTTTACATGATTCCTTAAACTTTGTTGATTCTTCCATAAGATTAAAGGATTTCTCGTAGTCTTTTATTTCTATTGGATAGTTTTTGATAAGATTTACAGAGAAATAATCTTTTAATTGCTCCGCATTTCTTACCTGAGCATCACTACTAAGATTTAAATATTCAAACAAACGATTAAGCAATAGAAGCGTTCCATTTAATTTACCCTCATAACTATGACCGGCGATGTGAGCGGTAGAAATAAATGAAAAATCTATAATTTCTTTGGATGGAGTTGGCTCATTATTCCAAACGTCACTTACTAACAATAACTTTTCTGTTTCTATTAAAGCATCCTCATCAACAACCTCTCCTCTAGACGTATTAATTAAAATTTTATCTTTAAAGTCTTTCAAAAAATCTCGATTGATAATTCCTCTTGTAGGGAACTTGCGGGAATCTGTTAGTGGGATATGAAGAGATAACAATTTGCATTCTTTCACCTCTTCCAGGCTTGCTAAAAAATCCATTGAAAGAAATGGGTCATAACAACTGTTTTTAATATGTAATGCATTAAGCGCATATCTTAATTTTGAGCCAACATGACCGCAGCCAAGTATGCCGACACTATCATTATGATTGAATAAATTTTTATCTATTAGGGCAGATAGCGAAGATAAGACATAGTGAACAACAGATGATGAATTGCATCCAGGTGCATAAAACCATTTAATATTTTTTTTATCGAGATACTTTGAATCAATATGATCTGAGCCAGCAGTTGCTGAACCTATAAGCTTAATATTTGTATCTCTTAGTAAACTTGAATTGATTTTGGTAGTTGATCTAATAAATAAGACTTCAACATTTTTTAATAAATCATTTGTGATTTCTTCTGGGTATACATAAGTAAAATCTACCTCACTTAACCCCTCGACAACGTTAACTGCTTCATGAAAATTTTGTATACCACGGTCAACAACAACAATCATCTTTAATGGGTATCGTCTGGTATTAGGATACTTTTAATCCAATTTATTAATGTATTGTTTTTTAGTGTGTGTTGATCTAATAGATCAAAATCTTTTGCAAGTTTGGCTGGATCCTCTAAAAAATCTGCCCTCGTATTGAAGGTTTCATTTTCTAAAAACTTAACTAATTTTGCAGGGTTTCCAGCAAAAATAGAGTTTGGTGGCACATCTTTTGTTACTACTGCCCCTGCCCCAATAATACTGTTTTTTCCAATAGTCACTCCTTTACAAATAATTGCACTATCACCTATCCATACATTATCTTCTAAAGTTACTGGCTTGGTATTACCTACTGGCTGAGCTCTATCATAAATACCGTGCCAGTCTGCATCAGAAATATAAACTCCATGAGCTATCATGCACGCATCGCCAATAACAATGCTTTCTGCTGCCATGATTCGAACACCAGGTGTTATAAGACAATATTTGCCAATTTTTATTTTGCCGTTATAGTCTCCAATATTCCAAGAGGTGAATTGTATATTGGCATCTCTAGCACCAATAAGGGTAGGAAAATCATCTATAAAGATATTACCTCCAAAAACATTTATATATCTTGGTTTAAAGTAGACTCCCCCCTTGCCTAGATATAAAAATTGAGGCTTTAGAAATTGTCTTACATAGATTCTGATAATCTTTGTAGAAATCTTTTTTAACCAATATGGTCTGTTATCTTTTCTGATGCTAATCTCCTAGTTAAGTTATTTTAATATGATAAAGTAGCGAAAAATTATTTACTAAATTAAATTGATTGATAAATATATTATAGAGTTTAAGCAGCTTATTAAAATAGGTATCCCTATTTTTGGATCTCAGCTTTCATATATGCTGATGGGAGCCACTGATACTATTATTGCTGGTAGAGCCAGCTCTGCTGATCTTGCCGGCTTGGCAGTTGGTACTGCCTTTGCTACCACCATATGGATGTTTATTTCAGGTGTCATTTTTTCTGTTACTCCAATAGTCGCTCAGTTATATGGAGCTAAAAAATTTATAGAAATAGGTAAAAAATTAAGAGAAATTTTATGGATTGCTTTATTTTTAGGTATTGTAATATTTCTTCTGTTTATGAATATGGGATTAATTCTAAACAACCTCCCAATTGATAATGATATTACTGATATATCTGTCAAATATTTAAAAGCAGTAGCAATAGGCGGTACTTTCATAACTATATTCACTTGCCTAAGATGCTATAGCGAAGGCATGACTCTTGCGAAACCTGTTTTTTATATTGCATTTTTTGGGATGCTTATAAATATCCCATTAGATTTAATGTTTGTTTATGGCTATTTAGGAGCCCCTAAGCTTGGAGGTGTTGGCTGTGGATTTGCAACTTCTATAGTTAATTTTCTTATGATGGTTACACTGATTCTATATATTTCATATTCAAAAAATTATAAAAAAACGAAACCTTTTTCTGAGTTTTCTTGGCCTTCTTTTTTAACTACCAAAGAAGTTTTTAAATTAGGCTTTCCAATTGGGCTAGGAATTTTTATTGAGCTAAGCATGTTCTCTGGAGCAGCTATAATATTGGGCATTCTAGGAGAAACGGTTGTAGCAAGTCATTCTATAGCTATTAATATAGCAAGTTTGTTTTTTATGGTGCCGCTATCTATTGGTTTGGCGGCTGCAACAAGAGTTGGAAATCTAATAGGAGAGAATAACCTAAGACAAGCAAAAGTCGCTTCATACTCTACGATTTATATGTGCATGTGCGCCGCCTTAATAAATAGCTTAATTATTTTGATCTTTAGAGAGTTTATTGTCAGTGTTTACACTACTGATGCGCTTGTATTTGATATGGCAGTAAGTTTATTAATTTTTGCAGCTATTTTCCAGCTTCCAGATGGAATTCAAATGGGTGCTTTGGGGAGTTTAAGAGGTTACAAAGATACATTCATACCTATGATTTTATTGTTTATTTCTTACTGGATATTTGCAATGCCAATAGGGTATTACTTAACAAATACAGGTTTTAATATACCGCTAGGTGCTGCAGGAATGTGGTATGGGATGATAATCGGATTAACTATTTTTTCATTCTTTTCAATACTCAGACTTAACTGGATAATTAAAAAAGTTTTAGCTTCTATTTCTGAGAAATAACTTCGGCAACTTTGGTACCAATCTCTACAAGATTATCAGCTATATGAACGCCACATTCTTTTAATTTTTTAATCTTATCTGCAGCAGTTCCCTTCCCACCCGCAATTATTGCACCTGCATGACCCATTCTTTTTCCAGCAGGAGCTGTTTGACCAGCAATATAAGAAATAACAGGTTTTGTAATATAACTTTTAATATATTCGGCAGCATCTTCTTCGGCTGTTCCACCTATTTCACCAACCATAACGATTGCTTCTGTCTGCTCATCCTCTTGAAATAATTTTAGAATGTCGATGAATGAGGATCCCGGTATAGGGTCTCCCCCGATTCCAACACAACTGCTTTGACCAAAGCCTAAATCAGAAGTTTGCTTTACTGCTTCATAAGTCAATGTACCAGATCTTGAAATGATTCCTATTGAGCCAGACATATGAATACTTGCCGGCATAATTCCTAATTTTGCTTCTCCTGGAGTTATTACACCAGGACAATTAGGCCCAATTAAAGTAACTCCCAATTCATCCACTCTTTTTTTAACATCCAGCATATCCAAAGTAGGCACACCCTCAGTGATACAAATTATTAGCTCTATTCCTGACTCAGCGGCCTCTAGAATTGAGTCTTTACAAA
Source organism: uncultured Gammaproteobacteria bacterium (assembly GCA_964613455.1). GTDB lineage: Bacteria > Pseudomonadota > Gammaproteobacteria > Magnimaribacterales > D2472 > SCGC-AAA076-P13. Next base: position 33,931 of record CAZTGS010000001.1, read on the forward strand.
ACGGAGCAGGAACAAAAATTAATGATGCATTTGGATTTACAGATTTCTTTGCCTCTTCCATAGTATCAAAAACTGGTCTTCCAAGATGAGTTTGCCCCCCTTTACCTGGTGTAATACCACCAACAATGTTAGTTCCATACTCTATAGCTTGTTCTGAGTGTAATGTTGCCTGAGACCCAGTAAAACCTTGAACTATAACTCTAGTATCTTTATTTACTAATATACTCATCTTGCTAGTTCCACTGCTTTTTTGGCCGCATCACCAAGATTATTAATACTCTCTATCTTAACTCCTGCTTTAGAAAGAATTTCAGAGCCCATTTCAGCATTATTTCCTTCCAATCTAACAACAACTGGAATTTGAACACCAACTTCTTCTATTGCAGCAATTACACCTTCGGCTATTAAGTCGCATCTAACAATGCCACCAAATATGTTTACAAGAACAACTTTAACTTCAGGATCATCCAGTATTATTTTAAAAGCTTTCGATACTCTTTCTTGAGTTGCAGTTCCTCCAACATCGAGAAAATTTGCTGGATTACCCCCAAAAAATTTAATGGTATCCATGGTGCCCATAGCTAGTCCTGCTCCATTAACCATGCAGCCAATATTTCCATCCAATGAAACATAACTCAAATCATTTTTTGCTGCTTCTGCTTCTCTTGCATCTTCTTGCGATGGGTCGTGCATTTCAGCAATTTCAGGTTGTCTGTATATAGCATTCGAATCTATATTTATTTTTGCATCAAGACAATGTAAATTGCCACCACTAGTTATTACTAAAGGATTGATCTCTAAAAGACTTAAATCCCTTTCAACAAATAGTTTCATTAAATTTTTAAGCATCGGAGTAAATTGTTTAGTTTGAGCTGCATTTAAGTTTAAAACTTTTGCTATTTTTCTTGCTTGGAAACCCTGGGCACCGCAAAGCGGGTCAATTGGTTCATATATAATTTTCTCAGGTGTATTTTTAGCTACTTCTTCAATATTAACTCCACCTTCGCTAGATCCTATAAATACAACTCTTTGAGAATCTCTATCTATAACAGCACTCAGATAGAGTTCGTTAGCAATATCAGTACATTCTTCTACTAAGATAGAATTAACAAGTTGACCATTTGCATCTGTTTGATATGTTACAAGTCTTTTTCCTAACCAGCTTTTTGCAAATTCTATTGCCTCATCTGGTGAGTCAACAAGCTTCACCCCTCCAGATTTTCCTCGACCACCAGCATGCACTTGTGCCTTAACAACCCATTTAGAACCTCCGATATCTCTGCAAGCTTTGAGAGCATCTTCAGCCTCATATATAACTTTACCATTTGACACAGGCAAGTCGTATTCTGCAAACAGTGCCTTGCCTTGATATTCATGTAGATTCATTTTCTTTTATTTCCTATGTGAATTGCCTGATTATTGACAGCTAATGCTGCTTCATGAAGAGCTTCTGAAACAGTAGGATGGCTAAAGATTGTAAGTCCTAAATCTTCTGAACTTGCTCCAAATTCCATAGATATAAGTGCCTGCTGAACAATTTCAGCAGCAGAAGGACCAAAAACATGAACACCTAAGATAGTATCTGTTTTTGCATCTGAAATTAATTTTACAAAACCAACCGATTGATCAACAGCAAGAGCTCTTCCACTAGCAGCAAAAGGGAATTTTCCAACTTTAAAGTCGATATCCTCAGATTTTAATTCTTCCTCATTCTTACCGACCCATGCTATCTCAGGATGAGTGTATATAACTGAAGGAACTAGATCATAATTCATTTCTGCATGCTTTCCAGCAATCCTCTCTGCAACCATAATCCCTTCCTCGCTCCCTTTATGAGCGAGCATTGGGCCTCTTACAACATCACCAATTGCCCATATATTTGAAGCATTGGTTTGACAGTGATCGTCTACAAAAATAAAGCCTCTTTCATCTAAGTGAACACCAGAATCTTCAGAAAAAAGATTATGTGTATTTGGTTTTCTGCCAACTGCTACGACAAGTTTTTCAAAGTCCATTTCTTCTGTTTTACCATTATTTTCATAAGAAATTTTTACAGAATTCTTTAAATTTTTTGATGATGTTAGACGACAGCCAAGTTTGATATCAAGACCTTGTTTTTTAAAGTCTTTTAATGACTCTTTTGCTATCTCTTTGTCAGCCATGAATAAAAAATCATCCATAGCTTCGATCACAGTAACTTTTGAGCCTAGTCTTGCCCACACACTTCCTAACTCCAAACCAATTACGCCGGCACCAACTACACCAAGTGTTTTCGGTACGGACTGAAAATCAAGAGCTCCGGTACTATCAACAATATTATTATTATCAAACTGAGCAGATTGTATTTCTATAGGTGATGAACCAGAAGCTATAATGGTATTTTTTGAATCCACGATTTCTATTGAGCCGTCAGACTTGGTAACTTCAACTTTATTACCAGCAAGAACTTTTCCCCTTCCTGCAATTGGAGTAACTTTATTTGCAGCAAATAAACCACTTATTCCACCGGTAAGTTTTTGAACGATACCATTTTTTCTTTTCATCATGGCAGGAAGATCTAATTCAATATCTTTAATATTTATACCGTGATTTTCAAGATGTCCAGATGCTTCATAAAACCTATGTGAGGAATCTAGAAGAGCCTTAGATGGAATACAACCAACATTTAGACATGTTCCACCGAAAACAGGACCACCTTTTTCATCAATATAATCTTCAATACAAGCAACATTTAAGCCTAATTGAGATGCTCTAATTGCAGCAACATAACCTGCTGGACCACCGCCTATAACAACTACGTCATACATAATCTTTATAACCTATAAATTTAATAATAATCTTTCTGGAGATTCTAACTGCTCCTTGATTGAAACTAAAAACCTAACCGCTTCTTTTCCATCAAGTAATCTGTGGTCGTAGCTCATAGCTAAGTACATCATCGGCCTAATAACCACCTGACCATCAATTGCAACAGGTCTATCTTTAATTGAATGCATTCCTAAAATAGCTGTTTGTGGAGCATTTAATATTGGTGTTGATAGCAACGATCCGAATACTCCACCATTTGAGATGGTAAACGTTCCTCCTTGCATCTCTTCGATCGATAATTTTCCATCTCTAGCTTTTTCAGAGTAACCAAGTATAGATTTTTCAAGATCTGGGAGAGATTTTGTATCAGCGTCCTTTATAACAGGAACGACAAGACCTCTTTCTGTAGAAACAGCTACACCAATATCCTGATATCCATGATACACAACATCAGATCCATCAATTGATGCATTTACAAGAGGTGATTTTTTAAGAGCTTGAACTGCTGCAATAACAAAGAAACCCATAAATCCTAATTTTACACCGTGCTGTTTTTCAAACTCCTGACCATACTTTGACCTAAGCTCTTTTATTGGAAGCATATCAACTTCGTTGAAAGTAGTTAGCATTGCTGTCTCTTGCTGCACAGCTACAAGTCTATTTGCAATAGTACTTCTAAGACGTGACATTGGGACTCTTTTTTCTGGCCTGTTTCCTAGATTTGCTGGTGGTTGCAACATAGTGCTTTTTGGTTTTGAATCTTCAAGATGATTTATTACATCGGCTTTTGTAACACGATCATCTTTACCTGAAGACTTAATTGTATCAATATCTAAGTTATTCTCAGTAATCATTTTTTTAGCAGCTGGACCCAACTTACTATTATTTGTCTTAGGTTTTTTATCTTCTTTATTATCTATTTTTTCTTCACTAGAATCTTTTGTATCTTCATTTAAGTTTTTAGTTTCTACTACATCAGAACTTCCTTCAGAAAATTCACCTATAATCTCAGCACTATTTACGACTTCGCCCTCATTTTTGATGATTTTTATCAAGGTGCCATCTATTGGTGCTACAACTTCTAGTACAACTTTATCTGTCTCTATTTCAGCTATAACTTCATCCTGACTTACATTCTCGCCTTCTTTTTTTAGCCAATTAGCTACCGTTCCATCTGCAACAGACTCTGGAAAAGTTGGCGATTTTATTTCTATTGTCATAATTTACCTATTGTAACGCTTCTTCGACCAATTCAGCTTGTTGCTTTAGATGTAATTTCATCATTCCAACAGCTGGTGCGGCGGCGGCAGGTCTACTCACTAAATTTATCTGTTTTTTATCTTCAAACCTATCTAAAACTCTTTGTATTCTGTGTCTGTGACTAAACCATGCGCCCTGATTTGATGGTTCTTCTTGACACCAGACAACCTCTTTTATATTTTTGTACTTTGCAATTATTTGCTCAAGGTCATCATATGGAAATGGGTACAATTGTTCAATCCTAACTAAAGCAATATTAGACTTTTTATTAAGATTTCTTTGCTCTTGCAAGTCATAAAAAACTTTTCCAGAGCAAAGAATAATTTTGGAGACTTTCGATTTATTTTTTAATTCATCATCAATAACGCATTTGAAAGAACCTTCTACCAAATCATCAATAGTTGATACAGCTTTTGGATTTCTTAATAAACTTTTTGGAGATATAACTATTAATGGGGTTCTCATTTTCCTAATAGCTTGTCTTCTTAGTAGATGAAAGATTTGAGATGGCGAACTTGGAACACATACCTGAATATTCTCAGATGCACATAATTGAAGAAATCTTTCTATTCGAGCACTACTATGCTCAGGACCTTGGCCTTCATAACCATGAGGAAGTAACATTACCAAGCCAGAAAGTCGCTCCCATTTATGTTGAGCAGAAACTATAAATTGATCGATTACAACCTGAGCTCCATTAACAAAATCACCAAATTGAGCCTCCCATATAGCAAGACCAGTTGGCCATGTTGCAGAATAGCCATACTCAAAACCTAAAACAGCTTCCTCTGAAAGTAATGAATCATAGATATCAAACCTTGTATTATTTGATTTAGCAATTTTTGATAATGGAATATAGCCCTCTCCATTTTCCTTATCAAAAACACAAGCATGCCTATGAGAAAATGTTCCTCTGCGAACATCTTGCCCAGTAATTCTTATGGGATAATTTTCAGATAGGAGAGATGCATATGCCATATTTTCAGCAAAACCCCAATTAATTTCGAGCCCTCCTCCGTTCATTTTTCTTCTGTCATCAAAAATTTTTGTAGCCTGTGTACCTAATTTAAATGATTTAGGCACTTCACATATTTGAGATCCAAGTTCATTAAACTGTTTTTTGTTAAATGTTGTATCTACCTTTGGCCACCAAAGAACATTTAGATAATCATTCCAATCAAACCATAGAGAATCATTAGGGTTAGAAGATACATTTTTAGCAACAGAAATACCACTTTCCAAAGAATTTCTATAAGTAGATTTTATTTCTGCGGCTTCTTCTTTAGTTAAGTGCCCTTCTTCTATTAATATCTCTTGATATTGATTTAAAACCGGAGGATGAGTTGCTATCTTCTTATACATTAAAGGCTGTGTTGCCGATGGATCATCGGCCTCATTATGACCTCTTCTTCTGTAGCAAAATAAATCTATAACAATATCTTTATTAAATTTATTTCTATACTTAGTAGCTATCTTGACGGCATTAACAACCATCTCAGGATGATCACCATTAACATGAATAACTGGGGCCTGTATCATTTTTGCAACATCGGTAGAATAATCTGTAGATCTGGCATCATTCTTGTTACTTGTAGTAAAACCGATTTGATTATTAACTACTATATGGATAGTTCCTCCAACATTGAATCCTCTTGTCTGTGACATTTGCAGGGATTCCATAACAACACCCTGTCCAGAGAATGCTGCATCGCCGTGAAGCAAAACAGGTATTACTTTTTTTCTTTTTTTATCACCTAGTCTATCTTGTCTAGCTCTGACAGAGCCCAGTACAACTGGGTCAACGATCTCTAAGTGCGAAGGGTTGTTATTAAGCGAAACATGAACTTCTCCACCAGACGTCTCTATATTTGAAGAGAAGCCTAAGTGATATTTAACATCGCCAGTATTTGCTCCTTCTATTGTCCCCTTTTCATCAAAAGCTGAAAACAAATCATCGGGAAGTTTGCCAAGAACATTTACTAAAAGATTTAACCTTCCTCTGTGTGCCATGCCAAAGCATATTTGATTTGCACCTAGTGATCCGCATTCTTCAATTACTGAATCGATTAAAGGCACTAAAGCCTCAGAACCATCAACCCCAAAACGTTTCATTCCAGGATATTTTGCTGCTAAGTATTTTGCTAGACCTTCAGCAGAATTAAGTCTTTCATATATGTGTAATTTTTCATCTTTTGAAAACGTATATTTTTCTAGCTTTGACTCGAATTTCTTCTGAAACCACCTTCTTTCATCGGAATCCATAATATAGTTATATTCAATTCCAATAGTGCCACAGTATATTCTTCTAAGATTCTCAAGAATATCTCTAAGAGATGATTTTGTTGTACCAGTTAAAAAAGTATCTGTGAAGAATTCTTTGTCTAAATCAGCTTCAGACAATCCATGAAATTCAATCTTGAGATCTTCAATAGGATTTCTGTCCATCATGCCTAATGGATCTAATTTTGCTTCTTGATGTCCACGATTTCTGTATGCCTGAATAAGCCTAATGACTTGTCCCTGCCTTTCATCTACGATCTCTTCAACTAAACCTGAACCTCTGGACATATTTTTAAATTCATTAACAACAGATTGATGAGAGACCTCTCCATTTGAGTTTGGTTGTGTTGGTAAGTTCTTAAAGAAATCTAACCATTCTTTTGAAAGGGATTCAGGTTGACTTAAATATGTTTCGTAAAGGGATTCAAGGTAGTCAGCATGTCCTGCTGATACGTGAGAACTTCCCCAGAGTTCTTCCATTGTTTGTTTCATTTTTATCTATAATGTTTACTGGTGAGCTCCATCAGATGTAATTATATTCTTCTTATTCTTTAAAAGCATTGATTTTATTTCACCAATTGCTTTATTTGGATTAAGTCCTTTTGGGCAAACGCTTACACAATTCATAATGCCGTGACACCTATATACACTGAAAGGATCTGATAGCGCATCTAATCTTTCAGTAGTTTCTAAATCTCTTGTATCAGCTAAAAACCTATAAGCCTGAAGTAGAGCTGCGGGACCTACAAATTTATCAGGATTCCACCAAAATGAAGGACAGCTAGTTGAGCAACAAGCACAAAGAATACACTCATATAAACCATCAAGTTTGTCTCTATCTTCTGGTGATTGAAGTCTTTCTTGCTCTGGTGCTGTAGTGTCGTTTTGTAAAAAGGGTTTTATTTTCTCGTACTGGGTATAAAACTCTGTCATATCAACAACCAGGTCCCGTATAACTGGTAATCCTGGAAGAGGTCTTAATTCAATTTTATTTCTTTTTATAACTTCAGATATTGGTGTAATACAAGCTAATCCATTTTTACCATTGATGTTCATTCCATCTGATCCGCAAACACCCTCTCTACAAGATCTTCTATAAGAGATCGTCTCATCCTCTTCTTTTAAAAGATGAAGTAAGTCTAAAATCATAATATCTCTAGCAGGCTTATTTATCTTATATTTTTTCATATATGGAAATTTATCCTGTTCAGGATTATATCTATACATACTCACTTCTATTTTATTTCCTAACACTTAATAAGTCCTCACAACTGGAGGGAAAGCTTCGACCTGTTTAGGTTCAAAGTTAACCTCTCTTTTAGAAACTTTTTTTGATATCGGATCGTATAACGAATGACATAACCAATTTTCATCATCTCTATCTGGAAAGTCATCTCTGGCATGAGCGCCTCGACTTTCATTTCTCTCAAAAGCTGATATTGCAGTTGCTTCAGCTACTTCAAAAAGATTTTGGAGTTCGATAGCTTCAACTCTACTGGTATTAAAGGCGTCACTTTTATCTTTTAAGTGAAGATTCTGAACTTTTTCTCTAATTTCAGTTAATTCTGTGAGTCCTTTTTCCATAAAATCTCCTCTTCTAAAAACTCCAAAATAATTTTGCATACATTCTTGGAGTTCTCTTTTTACAGTTGCAGTTTCATAACCACTGTTAGATTCATTAAGGTAATTAAGTCTTTCGAGAGATGCGTTAATATCTTCTTTGGTTGCGGAGGCAACTCCTCCTCCTGATTTTAATTCTTTTTCTATATGCATTCCTGTTGCTCTTCCAAAAACAACAAGATCTAAAAGAGAATTACCACCCAATCTATTTGCTCCATGAACTGATACACAGGCCGCCTCTCCAGCGGCATAAAGCCCAGGAACTATTGAATCAATATTATTAATTCTGTTAAAAGCTTGGCCATTTACATTTGTAGGCGTACCTCCCATCATGTAATGACAGGTTGGAACTACTGGAATTGGTTCGTATATCGGGTCTACGTGAGCAAACGTTTTAGATAACTCGCAAATGCCAGGCAGTTTTGAATTTAAAACATCAGCACCTAAATGATCCATCTTTAAGAAAATATGATCTTTATTTTCCCCACATCCCCTTCCTTCAAGAATTTCTAAGACCATTGATCTTGCTACGACGTCTCTTCCTGCTAAGTCTTTAACATTTGGAGCATATCTTTCCATAAATCTTTCGCCATCTTTGTTAATAAGATACCCGCCTTCACCTCTGCATCCTTCAGTAACTAGAGATCCGGCTCCATAAATACCCGTAGGATGAAATTGCCACATCTCCATATCTTGTGCTGGGAATCCAGCTCTTAATGTCATTGCTAAACCATCACCTGTATTGATAAGAGCATTTGTTGTTGATGCATATATCCTTCCAGCACCGCCTGTTGCCATAACAGTTGCTTGAGCTTTTAAGTACGCAACTTCCCCGTACTCTATAGAGAATGCAATTACACCAGTTACTTCATTCTTGCTATTCTTTACAACATCTACAGCAAACCATTCATTTAAAAAATTTGTGCCTTCTTTTACGTTGTTTTGATAAAGAGTATGAAGTAGTGCGTGCCCTGTTCTATCTGCAGCAGCACACGTTCTTGCTGCTTGACCACCTTTACCAAAGTCTTTAGATTGTCCACCAAATGGTCTTTGATATATTCTGCCGTTTTCAAATCTAGAAAATGGAAGCCCCATATGTTCCAACTCAAAAACAGCCTTTGGACCTTCAGAACATAAATATTCAATAGCATCTTGATCTCCAATGAAATCTGCACCTTTGACGGTATCGTACATATGCCATCTCCAATCATCATCAGGATCGGCACTTGCTATCGCGCAAGTAATTCCACCTTGAGCGGATACTGTATGAGATCTGGTAGGAAAAACTTTGGACACAACTGCAGTTTTAAGACCAGATTTAGCTAGCTCTAACGAGGCTCTCATTCCTGAGCCGCCCCCACCAACAATTAATGCATCAAACTCGATAGTTTTTATATTATCTGTAAATATACTATTGTTCATTTATCCCTTTATTAGTGTGCATTATAATTAATTATAAATTATAACTATAACCATATCATATATAGAATAGCTATTAAATATAGTGAGCCCAAAAATATGAATATGAAATAATATAAATTCCTAATAATATTAGCGCTCTTAGCTACTGATTTGTTTAGAAAGCCCAAAGTTCTGGTGGTTAAATAATCTGTCCCTACAGTCCATAGGCCAATAAAAGCATGCAATATTATTAAAATACTTACTAAGCTTGTAAAAATACGCATTTGAAAAGACAAGATGAACATAGTCCATTCAAAGTAGCTAATATCTCCACTAAGGGTGAGAAAATAATAAAAGAGATAAGCTACATAAGTCAGTATTACTAAAGAGCTATATCGCTGCGCATACCAAATTAAAGAACCTTTCATAAATATAATAAGAAAAATAAACCTATCGAGGTTAATGACCAGATGACTAAGACAGAAATGGAAGAGTAATAAGATCCAACTAAAGTTTCACCAAGATGAAAAAAATCCATAATCAAGTGCCTTACTCCAGTTAGTATGTGATACCAAAGAACTAAGAAACTAAAGAGAACAAAAATAGAAAAAAAAGAAATCTCACCTAAGCTTAGATGGAGATTATCGTAACTAGATTTACTTGAAGTGGAAAGATATAAAAGACCTATAAAAAGTGGCAAACTGATAAAAAAAATATACATGCCTGATAATCTATGAGTAATAGAAGAAAATGCCGACATAGGCAGTTTAATTTTTGTTAAATCTATATATACAGGTCTTTGATTCATTATTTTTAATGAGACAAATGTCTATTCGTTTGTGCAGTTAAGGCGAATTATACAGCACATTTCAGAAGTCATTCTTAAATAACTTAGATTACTTTTTGTTTTTTTTAACATGCTTTATAAGTCTCTGTTTTTTCTTTATTTGTCTATCAGAAAGCTTATTGACCTTGGATTCATATGGATTTTCAGCTTTTCTAAATATCAGTCTCAACTGAATACTATCAAGCTTCAGAGCAGTTCTAAAAGAATTTTCTAAATATTTCTTATAGTTTTTTGGTATTTTTTTATCCTGATTAGAATGAATAACAAAAGTTGTAGGATTTATTCCTCCAAAATGTACATGCTTTAATTTTAACTGCCTTCCTCCTACTGATGGTGGCGCACTTTGTTCAATAAATTTATTCAATAATTTGTTTAATGAAGAAGTAGTGTAGTTTTGTTGAGCTCTTTCAATTAACCCGTTGGTTATTCTAAATAATCTTTTAAAGCCCAAGCCTTTAATTCCAGATATTTCTAACTTAATAAAATCAGAAACAAAATTAGATTGAGCTCTTTTTGTTTCATAGATGTCATCCTTTTCTTTTTTTGATAGTAGATCTATTTTATTTAGCGCTATAAGGATGGGCTTACCCATTTCACAAACCATATTAATAATTTTTAAGTCTTGATCTACTATTCCCTGTTCTGAATCACAAATAAAAATAACTACATCACACTCCTCTACGGAATGCATAGCTCTAACATATGAAAAATATTCAATCTTATGACTATTTCTATAACCCTTTCTTATCCCTGCTGTATCTATAAAAACAAAATCGCTGCCATCAACTGAAAAAGGAATACTAATCGCATCTATGGTGGTTCCAGCAATTTCAGAAACAATTAGTCTATCTTCATTAATAAATTTATTTATAAAAGTAGACTTTCCTGCATTTGGTCTGCCAAGAACAGCTATTTTTTTTCCTTCTGGGAGTTCATACTTCTCATCTGGTAAAGATTCTTTTATAAATGTTCTTAGATCTACTATGTTTCTTGAGTGTTCTGCGCTAATTTCGAAATATTCATTAATGCCCTTTTTTATAAGATCTTCTATTAGGATTGAATCTGAGTTTTTATCAATCTTATTTATTACAGTAATGAATTTTTTATTTAGCTTTCTTAACCTAGTCAATATATCTAAGTCTTCTTTGATAAGATTTTCTGATCCATCTAATAAAAAAATTATAAGACTAGATTCTTCTGCAGCAATCCATGCTTGTTCAGCTATATCTTCTTTTAATATGGTGTCGTCTTGAGCTATACCACCAGTATCTATGATAAGACTTTTTTGGTCGCCGAAAGTTATATACCCATAATTTCTATCTTTGGTTAAGCCAGAGAAGTTAGATACTATTGCTTTTCGAGATCTTGTTAGCTTATTAAATAATGTTGATTTACCAACATTAGGTCTTCCTATAATTGCAATTGAAGTAAACATTATTAATTATCATTTTATATACTTAATGAATATAAATTAAATCCTTCATCAACTACATAAAAATTATTACTCCTGCTTATAATTCGTTTAATTGGTTTTTTAGAAACTCTTTCTCTGCCTACAGTCTTTCCATTAAGTGGGTCAATGATATGTATGTATCCTTCAAAATCGCCTATAACAATATAGTTGTCAAAACTTGTCGCATTAGAGGTCTCTCTATTTCTATATTCTTCTGAGATCCATGATTCCTCAAGAGTTCTAGAGGTAATTGATTTAATAGTTGAATCAGATTCAACAACAACTACCAGGCCTTTTATTAAAAGAGGTTGAAAAAATGAGGATACTTCAGACTCCCATACAGATCTTTTTTGAACTAGATCAAATATATTTAAATTTCCTTGGTAATTAGTTGCATAAACCAATCCATTATCAATAAGCGGAGAAGAGTCGGAGTCAATTAAGTTTTCAAGTTCTGATGAGCCGCTCATATAAGAAATTGCTCCATCCCAAATTGTAAAACCAGAGCTCAATTGGAATACACCTAATCTACCGTTATCAAAAGAAGCAAAAACTTGATTTTCATAAATTACAGGGCTGCTGCTGCCTCTAATGGTTAAGGCAGGAAGCTTAGACCTATAAGACCATTTAATTTCTCCTGAATTTTTATCAAGAGCCAGTAATTCTCCTGAACCCGTTTTAACTATTACAAATTGAGCATCTATTGCAGGAGGTGATAGCACTTCTCCCATTACATTTTTTGACCATAATAAAGATCCATCTTCTTGGTTTAGAGCTATAACATTACCGTCAACATCTGCTACAACCAATATGCCAAAGCCAGATGCTGTTCCCGTGGAAAGAAAACTAGATTGTATTTCCCAATTTATTGATCCTGAATCAGAATTTATAGATTTAATTACTCCAGAGGAGTCAGAAAAAAATAAATCAGCTCCATTAAATGTTGGAATAAAATTACCTAAATCATTGTTTCCGTCAAAAGAAATTTTCCAATTACTTTTGATCATCTTTTTTTCAGAAAAACTTGTTAGTTCTTTTGGAGCATCTATATCCAACTCATCATTTTCCCAAAATTTTAGTGACTCCATTGAAGAACAAGAGGATAAAAAAAGGATAGAAAATAATAGAAATATTTTTTTTTCTGCGAAGTGTTGATTAAGATTATTTATCATTTAAATATATTTAAGATTTGATACTTGCTATTTTCATCGAAATAATCGATTTTGAGGCTTCATCAGTATATTTATCTTTTGCCAGTAGGTATTGTTCACGAGCCAGAGAAGATTGTTCTTTTTTAAGTAAAATATCGCCAATTAATTCATGTATATATGCATTTGTTGATGAAGATGAGTACTTTTCAAGCATCTCTAATGCCTTATCGTATTCTTTGTTTGAAGATAATAGTCTTGCAGAACTAATTCTAGCTAATTTATTAAACAACTTATTGCCAGAGAAGCCATCAGATATGTTAACTAGCATAGTAAACTTTTCTAAAGCTTCACTGGTATTACCAGCTTTTGCATCAGAAGATGCTTTATTGAGTAGGGCTATTTGTGCGTATCCTGTTTTTTGATAAGAAGAAATTAATTCATTAAATAACTCTTCAGCTCTTATCTGGCCTTCCTCTGCAGTTCTATCTTGTGCAAGCCAATTGCTATATATTGAGGCTGCTTTTTCATGATTGATTTTAGATATTTGACTCGTTGCTAAAGTTGCTACTAAAACTAATACAGTCAAAGCAATAGAGGATAAAATAAGAATTTTATATTTATTATAAAATCTAAAGAAAGATGCAAATTTCATATCATTTTCAAACACTTCGTTCATAATTTTTCCTAAATTTATATAGCTTTATAAAAGCTCAGTAACTCATCAATTGAGACAGTTTGCTGATCCTTAAGTTCATCTTTCAATGGCTTAATAATTGCGGTATTACTGCTCAACTCTTCTTCACCAATAATAATCGCATAGTCTGCATTATTTTTATTAGCTCTTCTTAACTTAGCTTTTAAGCTTGCACTGTCAAGGTGAGTATCTAATACAACATCTCTATTAATAGTCCTAAGTTGGTGCGCTATTTTATATGTTTTTGGTTCTAAATTACTAGTAACAGTTACAAATGATATTATTTTGTTTTTTACAGTTACTTCTTCAATAAGGCTTGCAAATCTTTCAATCCCAATAGCCATACCTATTGAAGGTAAGTCTTTTCCTCCAAGCTTTGAACACAAATTATCATACCTGCCACCACCCAAAAATGAGTCTTGAGCCCCAAGATTGGAAGAAATTGCTTCAAAAACAAACCCGGAATAATAATCAAGCCCTCTTACAAGGGAATAATCAATTTCAATAGAACAAATATCAGAAAATTGTTCTTTGATTCTCTCAAGCAATTCAATTGATTCTGGTTCTAAAAAATCTTTTATAGAGGGTGCTTTTTCTAAAATACTCTGAGTATGCTCATTTTTACTATCTAATATTCTTAAAGGATTCTTTAAGAGCCTTTCACAATCTTTGGAATCAAGATCATCTTTAAAAGGTTCTAAAAATTTAACCAATGCATCACAAAAGGCTTGTTTGCTAATTTTATTGCCTAGGTGGTTAATTTTAATGCAACAACCTTCAAGCATAAACTCATCAATTATTGAACAAACCAAAGAAATCATTTCAAACTCAGGAGGACCTTCTTCGTATCCTAGAATCTCAACTCCTGCTTGATAAAATTGTCTGTACCTACCTTTTTGAGGTCTTTCATATCTCCACATAGGACCCATATACCAAATCTTATGAGGTGATTGATCTAATTTCTTCTCAATTATGGCCCTTATTACACTTGCAGTGCCTTCAGGTCTTAAAGCTATGCTTTTTTCGTTTCTATCGTTAAATGAATATATTTCTTTATTAACTATATCTGATGTATCGCCAGTAGCCCTTTTAAATAGATTGGTATCTTCGAGCGCTGGAGTTCTTATTTCGCTTAATTTATAGTTAATAAAAATTTTTTTAATTCTTTCTTCAACTTCAAATATTTTTACTGATAAGTTGTTAGAATCTCCATCATCATAAAGATCTAGCATGCCTGTTAGTGAGTGAATTTTATCCAATTTAGCTCCTCGCAATGATTTCTACTGAATCTCTCATGGCTATTCTTTCCCTAACCTTCTCTTCAATTTCCTCAACAAGATTTTCACTACTTATTTTTTTATCTGGAGATCCATCAACATAAAGAAGATTTCTAGGACTAGCTCCAGTCAGCCCAATTTCTGCAGCTTTGCTTTCACCTGGACCATTGACGTAACAACCTATAATAGCGACTTCTATATCCTCTGATATATCTTCAAATCTTTCTTCTAATTCATTAACCACTTCAATAACGTTAAAATTTTGTCTAGAGCAACTAGGGCATGCAATAATTTTAACTCCCCTACTTCTAATATTAAGACTTTTTAAAATATCCCAACCAACTTTTATTTCATCCACAGGATCTGAGGCAAGAGATATTCTTATAGTATCTCCTATCCCCTCAGTAAGAAGCATCCCAACACCTATAGATGACTTAACAGTTCCAGCTCTGTAACTTCCAGCCTCAGTAATTCCAAGATGGAGTGGTTGATCAATTAGATTGGAAATTTTTCTATAAGCCTCAACAGTCATTTCTATATTTGATGCCTTGAGACTCATCTTGTAATTATCAAAATTAAATCTATCGAGAATATCAGCATGACGAAGAGCTGACTCTACAAGAGAATCAGCATTTGGTTCGCCATACTTTTTTTGGAGATCTTTTTCCAACGAACCAGCATTTACACCTACCCTTATTGGCACATTGTTATGAATCGCTGCTTGGATGACTTCTCTTACTTTATTCTCTTTTCCAATATTTCCAGGATTTATTCTTAAGCAATCTGCAGTATCGGCCACTTCTAATGCAATTTTATAATCAAAATGGATATCTGCCACGAGTGGAATATCAACTGCTTTCCTAATTTGCTTAAAAGCAGCTGCCTCTTCAAAGCCAGGGACTGAGACTCTTACGATATCAGCACCTGCTGCTTGTAAATCATTAATTTGTTTTACAGTTGCTAGCACATCTGACGTATTAGTATTTGTCATAGATTGAACAGCAATTGGATTTCCACCCCCAACTAAAACCCCTCCAACATTAACGGCTTTAGTTTTTTTTCTTGTTATCCAGTTACTCATCATTAAAAATAATAGTATTAACTCTAAGTCTATTAGCATTACTGATAAAATCAATAAAATCACCATCATATGTACCAGATACTGCTTCAGCATTGCCTATTATGATTTTGAAAGGCCTATTTATAACTTTCTCAAAACTATCACCAGCATTAAATAATTGATATTCAACCAATTCATCATTTGAATAGATTTCAATCCAACACTGATCATTAAACAATAGTGATATTTCATTACTCATTGCTTTAATGGTTGATTGAGCAGGTTCGAGAATTTTATTTTGTGAAGAAACAATATTACTTTTAACATTCCCCACAATGAGAGATATATTTTCTTCTGATAGATTTACTTGAGTATTTTTTATATCAATAGAATCTATATTTTTATTAGGAAGAAATTTTATTAAAATAACTATCAAGACAATCGATAATAAAGAAACTGCAGCAAATAAATTATAAAAAGATTTATTTATTATAGGAATAGATTTTTCAACAATCTCTTCTTCCCTTGTGCTTGCTTCGTAAATAGATGGGAAATCGCATTTGATTGATAAAAACTTAGCATATTTAATAAAGTAAGCTCTTGCAAAGCCTTCACTTGGAAAATTTGAATAATCACCAGACTCTATAGCTTGAATGTATTTTAAATTTATTAATGTTTTTTCTGAAACTTCAATCGGTGTTAAACCAATTTTTGATCTAGCATCAGAAAAAATTATTCCAATTTTTGCTGAATTTGCTGATTTTAGTTCTTCATTACTCATATTGATTGATGACTTATAAGTTTTTTACCTTTTACAGATTTGGTCAATTTTCCAACCAACTGACCGCAAGCTCCATCAATAGCATCACCCCTAGTAATTCTTAGAGTGGTTATAAAACCTTTATCCATAAGTATTTTCTTAAATTCATTGATGTTTTTATTAGTTGATCTTTTGTAATTTGACCCATCAAAAGGATTGAATGGGATTAAATTTATCTTACATGAAATATCTGATAAGAGTTTCGTTAATTTTCTTGCTAAATCTGGTGAATCGTTTACCCCATCAATTAGAACATATTCAATAGTTATGCTTCTTTTACCTTCATAATAAGCAAGATAATTCTTGCAAGATTTAATTAGCTCACTTATTGGATATTTTTTATTAATGGGTACTATTTCATCTCTTAGTTTATTAATTGGCGCATGAAGAGATATAGCTAAAGATACATCTATAGATTCAGATAACTTGTCTATCTGAGGAGTTATCCCTGAGGTGCTTATAGTAATTCTTTTTCTAGAGAGACCATATGCCATTTGATCTTTCATTATCTTTGCAGACTCAATAACTGGCTTAAAATTTAATAATGGCTCGCCCATGCCCATAAAAACAACATTGGTGATGAGATGCTCTTCCTTTTCATGAAAGTTTGCTAGCCATACCTGACCTATTATTTCATCAGCTGTTAAATTTTTTTCAAAGCCTTGAGCTCCAGTAGCACAAAATGTGCATTGAAGAGCGCATCCAGCTTGAGAAGAAATACATAAAGTCATTCTCTTTTTTTCTGGAATTCTAACCATTTCAACCATTGAACCTGAATCTAATTTTATGAGATATTTCTTTGTGCCTTCAGGAGATATGAATGTTTCTTCAACTATTGGAGGTTGAATAAAAGAAATTGACTTTAATCTTTCCCTTAAACCCTTGTTAAGATCGGTCATTTCATCAAAATCAAGAATACCTTTTTGATGAATCCATTTTAAGACCTGTTTTGCTCTAAATTTAGGCTCGTCGATTTTTTTAAAGAAATCTTCTAATGAATCTAATGAGTACCCTAAAAGATTTTCTTTAATTTCCAAGGTTTATTTAGACATTATTTCTTCATCTTTGAAAAAATAATTAATCTCCCTCTGAGCACTGATTTCAGAATCAGAACCATGTACAGCGTTGGCATCAATACTTTTTGCAAAGTCAGCTCTAATAGTACCTGCTGCTGCTTCTTGAGGATTTGTATTACCCATAAGTTCTCTATTCTTTAAAATGGCTCCTTCTCCCTCCAAAACCTGAACAAAAACTGGCCCAGAAGTCATAAAAGCTTTAAGATCATTGTAAAAAGGTCTTCCTTCATGTTCTGCATAAAAACCTGCAGCCATTTCATCAGAGAGTTGTACTAATTTTCCTGCCACTAAATACAAGCCACTTTCTTCAAATCTTGAAATAATTTTTCCAATAACATTTTTGGAAACTGCATCTGGTTTAATGATTGATAATGTTTGTTCTATTGCCATGGTAATGTTTCCTATATAAAATTTTAGCTATTATATGGGACTTATAGATATTCTTCTATCCATAACATCTGAATAGCTTCTAAAATTTTTTCATTAGATTTTAAGGGATCTCCAGAAAAATTTTCTAAATTACATACTTTGGAGTGCAAATCTGGAAAAGCTATCCATTGTGGATCTATTTCAGGAAATTTTTCAAATAACTCTATAGCAATATCGTCAACATCAAGCCATTCTAGATTATCCATTAATGATCTTCTGAAACCATGTTTATATTATATCTAGGTAGTTCTATTTCTATATCTTCGTCTATTGGAGGAACTGTCTGACAGCTTAACCTAGATGTTTGTTCTAATCCCCATGCTTTATCAAGCATATCTTCTTCGATATCACTTGCATCATCAAGACTATTAAAACCTTTTCTAACAATACAATGACAAGTTGTACATGCGCATGACATTTCACAAGCATGTTCAATTTTTATTCCTTCTCTGAGTGCCGCCTCACAAATCGTTTCATTTGGAAGAGTTTCTATTTCAACTCCATTAGGACAAAGATCCTCATGAGGCCAAATCTTTATTTTTGCCATTTTTTAAACTGTAAAGCTTTCGCCGCAACCGCATACTGCTTTTGCATTAGGATTTATAAATTTAATACCTTTGTTAAGGCCGTCTTCGCTGTAGTCAACTAGACTCCCTTTTAAAAAATTTAAACTTTCTTGATCTACAAATATTTTACATCCACTTTTTTCAAATAAAATATTCTCAGCTTCTAATGCGTCTACAAAGTCAAAAAAATATTCATAACCAGAACATCCAGCTTTTCTTACCCCAATTTTTATACCTAGGCCTTTGCCTCTAGAATCAAGACTAGTTAAAAAATGTGAAATTGCCTTATCTGAGAAGTTTAAGTCAGTGGAACTAAAGCTCTCCATATAAATTTCCTATTGCTTAGATTCGTAATCTTCTATTGCTTGTTTGATAGAATCTTCTGCAAGAACAGAGCAATGAATTTTGATTGGGGGTAATTCAAGAGCATCTACTATTTCTTTGTTCTTGATTTCTTTTGCTTCTTCCAAAGTCTTGCCGATTAGCATTTCAACTAATTCACTTGAAGAGGCTATAGCTGAACCACAGCCATAAGTCTTGAATTTAACATCCTTGATAATATGAGTATTGCCTTGAGGTTCACATTTAATTTGTAACTTCATCACATCACCACATGCAGGGGCTCCAACCATTCCTGTTCCAACTCCAGCTTCCGATGGATCAAATCTTCCAACGTTAAAAGCTTTAGGGTTATTTAGAGTATTCTCAAATTTATCTACTACTTTTTTACTATATGCCATTTTTAAACTCCTACGTTATTAATGGGTATTCCAAACAACGGAATCAAGATCAACACCATCTAAATGCATCTCCCATAAAGGGGATAATTCTCTTAATCTTTCAACTACGTTATGTAATATAGACAAGGTTTTATCTATATCTTCATCTTTGGTAAATCTGCCAAAAGAAAATCTTATAGAGCTATGTGCTAACTCATCTTTTCTTCCTAAGGCTCTAAGAACATATGAAGGCTCTAAACTTGCTGAAGTACATGCAGACCCTGAGGATACTGCTATATCTTTTAGTCCCATAATTAAAGACTCACCTTCTACGAAATTAAAACTTATATTTAGAATATTTGGAACCTTGTTATCTACATCACCATTAATATAAGCATGCTCAATTTTCATAGCTTCTTTTAAAAATTTTGTATGGAATGCCTTTACTTTTTCGTTATCTTTTTGCATTTCTTCTTTGGCTATTCTAAAAGCCTCTCCCATACCAACAATTTGATGTGGTGCAAGCGTTCCAGACCTCATACCTCTTTCATGACCACCACCATGAATTAAGGCTTCAATCCTGACTCTTGGCTTTCTTCTTACAAACAAAGCGCCCATGCCTTTAGGACCATATGTTTTGTGAGCTGAAAATGACATAAGATCTACAGGCAAAGTTGATAAATCAATGTCTACTTTTCCAGTGCTTTGTGCTGCATCGACATGAAAGAATGCACCTGCTTCTCTTGTAATGGTTCCAATTGCAGCAAGGTCATTTAAGGTTCCTAGCTCATTATTTATATGCATGATTGAAACAAGAATTGTAGTATCTTTCATAGCAGCTTTGATAGCTTCTGGAGTAATTATTCCGCCTTCATTAGGATCTAAATAAGTAACTTCAAAACCTTCTCTTTCAAGTTGTCTACATGGGTCTAGAACAGCTTTATGCTCTATTTTTGAAGTGATTATATGATTACCTTTTGATTTGTAGAATCTAGCAACTCCTTTTACAGCTAAATTATCAGATTCTGTAGCGCCTGATGTCCAAACAATTTCTCTTGGGTCGCAGTTAACAAGATTAGCAACATGAGATCTAGCTTCTTCCACAGCCTCATCGGCTTTCCAACCATAACGATGAGATCTAGATGCAGGATTTCCAAACTCACCATCAGGTGTTAAGAATTCCATCATTTTAGATGCTACTCTAGGATCAACAGGAGTTGTCGAAGCGTAATCTAAATATATTGTTGATTGTGTGCTCATTTAATTTATCTCTCTCAAGCTTATATAAGGACTATTATTCGATTCTACAAGCTTATTAATGGTTATTTTACTTAAGTAATTATCTACTACTTGATTCAATTCATGCCATAAATTATGGGTATTACACTTTTTGCCGTGATGGCATGTGCTATTACCATTACAACTAGTGGCATCCATATCCTCCTCTACTGCATTCATTATTTCTTTAATTGAAATAACTGATGGGTCTTTTGCATAAAGGTATCCACCATTCCTGCCCCTGATACTTTTAACAATTCCAGCAATTCTAAGTTTCCTAAAAATTTGTTCTAAATATGAAAGTTCAATATTTTGATTTGTTGAAATATCAGAAAGTGAAACCGGGCCCCTAGACTCAAGTATACGCAGCTCAGTTAGTGCATTTACCGCATACCTACTTTTAGTAGTTAATCTCACGCGTGAATTATAAATACTTGACTATTTTAGTCAAGTATTTATATTCATGCCTAATCTATCTGCTACTTGATGATAAGACTCAACAACATCACCTAGACCCTGTCTAAATCTATCTTTATCCATCTTCATTAAAGTCTCTGAATCCCATAATCTGCATCCATCTGGAGTAAATTCATCAGCTAAGAGTATCTTAGTTCCTGAAACTCCAAACTCTACTTTAAAGTCTACAAGTATTAATCCTGAATCTATAAATAATTTACTAAGAATAGTATTTACCTTATAAGTAAGCACTTTCATTTCATCTATTTGTTCTTTAGTTGCCCAGCCAAATGAAAGAATATGTTCGTCATTAATTAATGGATCTCCTAAATCATCATCTTTTAAGAAAAATTCAAAAAGTGGTTGCTCTAAAATCAGCCCATCTTCTGTACCGAGTCTTCTACATATTGAACCAGATGCTCTATTTCTAATAACGCATTCTATTGGGAACATCTCTAGCTTGTGAACAAGAGAGTCATTATTGTTGATAACTTCTACCATATGAGTTTCTACACCCTTCTCTTCAAGGTGTTTCATAATAAAAGCATTAAATTGATTATTTACTGACCCTTTTCCAAGAAGAGCTTCCTTTTTCTTGCCATCAAATGCTGATGTGTCATCACTAAAATGCATAATTAAATGAGCATCGTTATTAGTTGTGAATAAGGACTTGGCCTTACCTTTTGTTATTTCTTTAATTTTTTCCATTAGCTTAATGATTCGTTAATTTTTGATAATAATTCTTCAGCATCATCTATTTTATCATTTAATGCCCTTGCTCGAACATAGGTTTTATTATTTTTTTCTGTAATAAGTACTTCGAATTGAGCTTTTTCATTAAAAGTATTGTCTTTTTCATTGGCTTTTTGGCCGAATCCTAAAAATGAAAAAAATCCGTCTTCTTCTTCCTTGGAATAGCTAACGTAGAATATACCATTGCTTCTATCTTTATCATTAGAGGTGATATTTGCCTCTGTCATAGCTTTGCTAATCGAAGACCAGGCTCTATCAAAACTTAAATCAAGCTCTATTACAGTTTGTCCATCTTCAGCAAAAATTTTAGCCTTTTTCATTTCATTAAGATTTTGTGCTGCCAGCGAAGTACCTGAAAAACTACTTATAGAATCAGCAAAATAATTAACAACATTTTCTAATTCTGCTTGAATGAAATTTGGGTTGCTTATAATTTCATTGCTATCTTTATTTATTTTATACAAGAATATTTCTGTTGATGCTTCTTTAATCCCATGTTCAATTTTCATTTTTAAGAAAGATGATTCATCAAAATCAACTTCAATTTCACCAGTTTTTGGATTAGCAGAAATAACTTGATATGAAGAAGTATCCCAGTAATTTTTAGAAATAGGCCACGAGGTAGAAGGTAAAGTTTCAATATATATCCACATTAGCTCGCCAAGTCTTCTTAATTGAACTGAACTATTTCCTGAAGATGCAAATATTTGTCTTGGTTTTGGAACATCTTGATTTTGCATAGTTTCCAGGGAGTCAATCACCGGATAATGATTTTCGCTTTGCGCTAACTCTAGACTTTCAGGTAGAGTAATATTTTTTTCGACTTCTTCTTTTAGAAAATCATACTTAGTGGTTGGGAAATACCCTTCTGGTCCAGAAATATATGAACATGAAGATGTTATAAGAAAAACATTAATAATAAATAGTTTTTTAATCATAATAATCCTAACTTTAACATCTCAGACATGATTTCATCATGGAAAGTTTCATCTAATTCAATTAAAGGAAGTCTGATAGAATTCTGAACTAACCCCATTTTATATAACATCCATTTAACAGGAATTGGATTAGATTCAACAAAAAGTAACTTATACAAATTTTTGTTATATATATTTAATTTTTTGGCCTCATCATAATTCTTATCTCTAGTTAATTTACAAATGTTTGCAATACTTTTTGGTATTACATTTGCTGCAACAGAAATAACACCATCTGTTCCAAGAATAAGCGAATCTGTAAATGTAGGATCATCACCGGAATATATAAAAAAATCTTTATCTAAATTTGAAGATATATTTACTAAATCTTGAACTCGAGCCATATCATCAACAGCTTCTTTGATTCCAACTATATTGTTATGTTTGGCAAGAATTTTTACAGTTGAAGGCAACAAATCACATGCTGTTCGGGACGGAACGTTATATAAAATTTGTTTAATATCAGCAGCATCAGCTATGGCTTCATAATGAGCAATCAAACCCTTTTGATTAGGTTTGTTGTAATAAGGTGTGACTAATAAAGCATAATCAGCACCTAAAGCTTTTGCTTCTTTGGTTAGATCGATGGCTTCTAATGTAGAATTTGCTCCAGTTCCAGCTATTACAGGGATTCTTTTATTTACATAATTTGATGTGAATTTAATAACATTAAGATGTTCTTTTATATTTAAAGTAGCAGATTCACCAGTAGTTCCAACAGAAACAATGCCATTAGTTCCTTCGCTGATATGCCAATCAATGAGTTTCTCAAGTGACTTATAATCAACGCCTCCATCTAGAGTCATTGGAGTAGTTAATGCTACTAAACTTCCTTGTAATGCTTGCATCTATAAATATTTCAGTAAAAAATAGGACTATACACTATTTTAATAAATATCTTATACCAAAAGAGGGAAACTATGAGTAAGAAAATTGAAGGAAAAAAATGTCCAGTTTTTAAAGGAGAATGTACAAGCAATCTCGAAGTATCCAGTAAAGATTTTATTGGAAAGAATCTTGTAATATATTTTTATCCTAAGGATAGCACCCCTGGGTGTACTACTGAAGGTCAAGATTTTAGAGATAACTACAAATATTTCAAGAAACTTAATACTGAAATTTTAGGAGTTTCTAGAGAAAGTATTAAATCACATGAAAATTTTAAATCTAAACAATCATTTCCATTCGAGCTGCTATCTGACCCAGATGAGAAAGTATGTAAAAAATTTGATGTTATGAAATTAAAATCAATGTACGGAAGACAGTACATTGGAATTGATAGAAGCACTTTTTTAATAAATTCTAAAGGTAAAGTTGTTAAAGAATGGAGGGGAGTTAAAGTGACTGGGCATGTAGAAGAAGTTTTAAAACAAGTTAAAGATCTTTGTTAGTTAATAGTTAACTAGATGGCCAGGCATTCCATACAGCTTTTATAAAAGTAGCAATTGGTATCGAGAAGAATACACCCCAAAATCCAAACATACTTCCAAATATAAATACTGAAAAAATTATGACTACAGGATGAAGTTTTACAGCATCTGAAAAGATTATTGGCACCAAAAGATTGCCATCAAGAGCTTGAAGTAAAAGATAAAGGCCAACAAGTATCCAGAATTGTGGAACAAGCCCAAATTGTAATAAGCCTACTACTACGACTGGGATAGTTACTAAAAAAGCGCCAACATAGGGTATTAAAACTGATAAACCCACTAAAACCGAAAGCAAAGCTGAGTATTTTAAGCCCAAAGAAGCAAATATTATTGCAGCCGATAATCCCACAATAAATATCTCAATTACTTTGCCACGAACATAGTTGCTGAGCTGGACATCCATTTCTTTCCAAATGTCAGTAAACATTTCTCTTCTTCCAGGTATCAACTTCATTAAACCATTTATTATATTATCTCTATCAAATAGAAAGAAAAATACAAGAACAGGAAAAAGAATTGCGTATAAAAGTATTGTTATAGTGCTTTGAATTCCTGATATTGAAGACTTAACAAGATTTTGTGTTACTGATGACAATTCTGAAGAAACAGCTTGAAAAAAGATTGAAATTTGATCTGATGACACCAAATCTGGAAATTTTGCCGGCAATTCAGAGACAAAATCTAAAAAATCATTAAATAAACCCGGAACATCTAAAACAAAAGCTTGTAACTGTATGTAAAGAATAGGTAATAACCATATCAACATTGCAGCCCCTGTAACAATAAATATTGCAAAAGTTATTAGCAAAGCAAAATATTTGCTTACGTTAAAAGATTCTATCTTCTTTTGAAGTCCTACCAGAAGGTATGCAACAACTATACTAATTATAAAAGGAGTTAAGATTGAACCAAAAAAAATTACAAGAAATATGGCAAATAGTAATACCAGTGAAAAGATAATTGTTTCTTCACTATTAAAGATTTTTTTAAAAAAACTATTTAATTGCTCTATCATTTTTAATTTATATTATTCTCTTTATTGGAACTAAGTACTAAAAAATATGGTCAAATCACATATATTTATAATATTCTATACAATAACAATGAATCATAATAATCGAAAAAAGGCTTTAATGTTAGTTTTAGGTTGGATTGTCTATTTTTCTGATAAATATACTCGATGAAAATTTACTTTTATAGCCTTATTTTAATTTTCTTCCATGTGACTCCTTTTGGAGATGAAAAGAAAGAATTATTATTGCCTGAACTAGGCTCGCGAGTGTCAGCAGCTGTATCTTCTTCTGAAGAAAGAGCTATTGGTAAAGAATTCCTCAAACAAATATACTTCCAAGCACCGCTAATATCAGATCCCTTAATTCAAGAATATACGGAACTCTTGATATACAGACTTTCTGAATACAGCCAAGTAATAGATAGGTCTTATAATATTCTTTTGATTGATGATGATTCTCTGAATGCATTTGCTGCACCAGGAGGAATAATTGGTGTGAACGGAGGACTTTTTCTTAATGCAGATAATGAGGGTCAATTTTCATCAGTACTAGCTCATGAACTTGCTCATTTAAGTCAGAGACACTTTGCTAGAAAAGTCCTAAGATCACAGGATACTAATTTAGCTTCTACTCTTGTAATGGTCTCCTCAATTGCTGTTGCCTTAATAAGTAATAATCCTAATGCTATTGCTTTAGGACCCGCAGCTCTTCAAACAGAAAACTTGAGATACAGTCGTTTATTTGAAAGAGAAGCTGACAGAGTGGGCTTTTCTAATCTCATAAATGCTGGCTATAATCCAAAAGTAATGGGAGAAATGTTTGAAAATATGAATAACCTTAGAAGATTTTCTGGTGATCTGCCTCCTGAATTTCTTTTAACTCATCCTCTTTCTTCTTCAAGAGTAAATGATGCATTTAATGCTGCTGAAGGGATGTCAGAAGAAGGAACTAAAAAAGATTCCCTCGAATACTCATTGATTAAATCTAGATTAAAAGTATATTATGAAAAAATTCCTTCAAATTCCATAAGATATTTTAATTCACAGCTTGAGGATAATTATTCTGATGCTAATGTTTATGGTTTAGCCTTAGCTAATCAAAAAAGCAATAACATTAAAGAGAGTCTTTCTTTGATTGATAAATTAATAAAAAAATATCCAAAAAATTTGTTTTTAAATTCATCAAAGATTGAAATATTAACGCAAGCTAAAGATTATCAATCAGCACTATCTTTATCTAATAAATATCTTGAAATATCTCCTAAAAACTATCCACTATCAATTATAAAATCAAAGCTATTTATTGAAATGAAAAGATATTTTGAATCAGAGGAAATTATTAGAGATCAGCTTATTAGAAGGAATGATGATCCAGAGCTTTGGTTGCTTCTTTCAGAGATCCAGAGAAGTAGTAAAAATGTAATTGGCTATCATCAAAGTAAAGCTGAATACTTTATGCTGCTCGGTCAAAATGAAGAAGCTTTAAATCAATTAGAGTTTGCTCTAGATCTTACTAAAAATAATTTCCAGGCCTCTGAAAGTATATTAACTAAAATAATTTCAATTAAAAAAGACTTAGCTAAATCTAGAGGTCTTTGATATTTGCTTTTTTAGCGATCTGCATCCCTGCATAAGATAAAATTCCAGCAAATGGAATTGCTAAAATAGGCATTATATTAAAAGTTATACTGGCTAATTTACCAAAAGCTATAAAGCCGCTTCCAGAAAAATCACCAAGTCTTGTTAAGAATGTATCGATAAACACAGATGATTTGTACCTATCATTCTTATCAAGAAAACTATAAACAATCTCTCTTGTTGGTTTATTGATAGCATATTCAAACAATCTTAAAATGACAGTTGCTATGGCTACCACCATTATTGAGGGCATCGTTGCATAAAAAATAAAAACAAATATAAAAATTACTCCATAACTAAACAAGATAGTTCTTAAACCAAGAGATTTAATAATTATGTTTGTCAGTAATAATTGAGTGAAAAAAGCTAATGGCGTGACAATCTGCTCAAGCACGCTAAAAAATATTATTCTTTCCTCAGGGTTTTGTAATGAGCCTTCGATAATAGTTATGGCTGTGATCCAATGAACTGTCATCAATGCGGTCCATATCCAAGTATATATCGCTATAGATCTTATTTCAGATTTGCTGATTACATTTTTTATGCCATCAAAACTGCTTCCTCCAACTCTTTCAGATATTTGTATTTCATTTGACCGTGTATTGATTAAGTATAGTGCTGTAATCATTGCTAAAAATAATAAGATAGCTGTTCCTAAAGAAAATAGCTCCAAACCATAATCATTAAAAGAAGATGCAAATCTCTTAGAAATCTCAGAACCAAAAAAAGCTCCCAGAGATCCCCCTGCTGCAATTACGCCATAAAAACTTCTTGATTTAGAGCTTCTATAAATATTTATTATTAAAACCCAAAAAATGGAAACCACAAAAAAAGAATAGATATTGCACCATACATAAAAAATTCTTCCCAGCCATATGGAATCACCTAAATCTAAAACTCGCCATGAGAAAAGGAAAAATAATAAATTTGATATTAAAAAAGAGTAACAATAAATAATAATCTTATTTAAGCTAGATCTTGATGCAACCCATGCATATATTGGGTTAGCTAAAAGCATACCTATAGCACCTGCTGCTAAAAGAAATGGAAGTTCAGAAACGTTTTGAACTGCCATCTCATTTCTAACTGGCCTTAATACATACCAAGATGAAAGAACTAAAAAAAATAGAAAACCAGCTAGTAAGGAATCTTTAGTAAAAGCTTGAAATGAATTACGAAAAAATTCTCTTGTAGATTTCATATATTTATTATGCCTTAAGAGTGGTGGGTCGCACAGGATTCGAACCTGTGACCAATTGATTAAAAGTCAACTGCTCTACCAGCTGAGCTAGCGACCCGCGATTATGCATAATAAAAAAAGGTGATTATTCCATATTTTTCAATAACTGCAAGGCTAATGATGAAGCAGTATCATTTGGGAACTCTCTTGCAACAAAATTATATTTATTTTTTGCCTTTTCTAAGTCATTTTTCTTTAAGTATATGTCACCAATTTTTTTATGCGCTAAAGGAACTCTATAATGTGATGGGAAAGAAGAAACCAGTTCCATAAAATAAATTTCAGAGGAATCTAGATCATTTTCTATCATAGATATTTCGCCCAACCAAAAATAAGCTAAAGGATTTTTTTCATCATCATTAAAACTTTGCACAAAATATTTAAATAAAGAAAGAGCTTTTTTAAAATCTTGATTTTCTAACGCTTCAATAGCCGCTTTATAGACATCTTCTTTACTTTTACTATCTTCTATACCTTTAAACCTAAGATTAGAATTATTTGCAAGGTCGGTAATAGAATTATCATTAGCATTTTCAACCAAAGGCGCTGATTCATTGATAAGTTTTTGAATTAGGTAATTTTGTGACTCAATATCATTCCGGAGATTTGCTAATTCTAGCTCAAGTTCTTGAATTTTTAAGAAAAGAAGGTCAACTTGTATAGTACTTTCTTCTTCTCCAACTAATTTATCAGTTGAGGTAATTAGTAAAAGTACCAAAAAAGGAGACAAGAAAATCTTTTTCATATGTTAGTTAATTTCAGCTCTTCTATTTTTTGCATGACTTTTTTCATCAGACCCACTCATAAGGGGTCTTTCTTCACCATAACTTTTAACACCTAACCTAGAGGTGTCTATTCCATTTAGAGCAAAGTAGTCTTTAACAGATTCAGCCCTTCTTTGTCCAAGAGCTAAGTTATATTCCCTAGTCCCTCTTTCGTCAGCATGTCCTGATATAGTAATTTTTATAGAAGAATTATCTTTCATTGCAGTTACAGCACTTTTTAGCGTTTGAATTGATTTGCTTGTTAAGTTGTAATTATCAAATTCAAAATATACTGTTGCATTGGTAAAAATTGCTCTTGATTCATAATCTAAAGTTGTTTCTTTGGTAACTGAGGCTTGAACAGTCTTGATTCCACCATCATAAACAGTTTCTTCGGTAATATTCATGCTTGAACAAGATGAAAGAAAAACTATTATCACTGAAGTGTTGAAAGATTTTTTTATAAATGATTTTTTAAAATTAAACATACTAGTTGCTCCTATTATTTACCTTAAGTACCCAGACCAAGATGGCTCCCTCACCTCTCCTTCTCTTGCTGGAAGTCGAAATCTAGCCCCACTAAGTGTCACACCTGCAAGCAAACCCATCTCATTCTCTGTTATTGCATAGACTATCACATTACCATTGGGAGAAATACTAGGTGATTCATCTAGTTTTGATTCTGTTAATGGTCTAACAAAATTTTCATTAAAATATTTTAAAGCTATTTGGAACTTACTTTTAGATCTATGGACAAAAATTATGCCATCACCATTGCTTAAGTATGACGCCTTTGCATTATAGTTGCCCTCAAAAGTAATTCTCTTTGGTTGGGCATTCGATTTTCTCAAATTAATTTCATACAGTTGGGGAGATCCTGATCTTCCTGATGTAAACATAATTTTAGATCCATTAGGCGACCATGATGACTCTGTATCAATTGAATAATGCTTGGTTAATCTCGTTAAGTTCTTATTCTTTAAGTTAAGAATATATATTTCAGCATTGCCATCTTGATACATGGTTAATGATAGAAACTTGCCGTTTGGAGACCATGAAGGAGAACTTATTTGAGAAGAGTTTGTTACAACTAAGTCTCTTTTTCCAGAAGCAATATTTTGGATAAAAACTTTAGCCATTCCCGTTTCAAAAGATACATAAGCAACCTCCTTGGAATCTGGAGACCATGAAGGAGATATTATAGGCTCTGAGCTCTGTAATAAAATCTGTTCATTTGCACCATCAGCATCAGCAACAATAAGTCTGAAAAGTGATTTATCATTTTTATTCAATTCAGTTACATATAAAATTTTTGTTGATGCAACACCCTGAAGTCCAGTAATCTCCTCATATATTCCATCACTTATATAATGAGAGAGCTGCCTTATTTTGTTTGGTATGCCAAAAACTTTAGAAGTTCTTATTTTCTTCTCCTTTCTCACATCATATATATTGTAAGATGCTGACAAATTGAATTTTTCTTCTGAGACAACTGCGCCACTAATAATAAAATCAATATTTAATAACTTAAATTCATCGTATTGGATTTCTTCTTCGTTATTAGGAACTGAAAGGATTTGAGAATTATTATAAATTTTAAATTCTCCAGTTCGTTTTAGATCATTGATGACAATGTCATTTATTTGGTCAGTAATTTTTCTTGAACCTTCAAAATTTAAAAAAGCAACAGAATATGGATCCTCAGAACCTTGAGTTATTTCAAGAATTAACTCAGCAAAAACTAAATGCGGCATCAACAGGAATATAAATGTTATTTTTTTCATGATGGATTAAAGGTAATAACTACATTTCTAAAATTGTTTTGATACAAATTGTAAGATATTTGATTGAAAAAATTAAAGGTTTCAATTCTCTTAACAGCAATTATAGCTGAATTGTCGAAACGAATATTTCCACTACTTTTAATTAAATCAATATCAATAATGCGGCCATTTTTATTTATTGACATCCTTAATTCACAAATTAGTCCGTCTTGGATATTCTGAGGTTTTATCCAAGCACTCTGAATAAATTGAATGATCATGCCGCTGAATTGATCTATCAAATTCTGCTCAGAACTCTTAGAGATAAGGTTATCTTCCTTGATTAAATCTTTAATATCAGTCGACTGAATCACTGGAGTGAATTGAATTTTTTGATCGGTAATAGAGCTTTTTATTAACTCAATTTTCTTATCTTTAACTATTGGTTTAATCGAGTTAGTTTTAATCATTTTTTTTATTTCATCCTCAAAAAGAAGATTAACACTAACAGGCTTGCTTAAAACAGGTCTATATTGCTTTTCTGCATAAAAGAAATCCATAAGATAAAGAATCATAATCGCATGTATTAGAAATGAAAAAAAAGACGCAACAAGATAGTCAGTTTTAATCTGCATAACCAGTAGTTACAATTCCAATTTTAGTTATACCAACGCTTTGAACAGCTGCCATGGCCTTTGCAACACTATCAAAAATTACTCCTTTATCACTTTGAAAAACAACTTCAATCTCTGGGTTTGCTTCAAAAATAACAATAGATTTTCTTTTAAGCTCATCAAGGTCAATTGGTAAAGTTTCATCGCCAACGTTTAAAAAATATTTACCTGAGATATCAATAGAAATTACCAAGGGCTCATTTTGGACTGTCATTTTAGTTGTATCTGTTTTAGGGAGATTAACTTCAATTCCTTGAATTAATAACGGTGATAGCACCATAAATATAATCAAAAGGACTAGCATAACGTCAATATATGGAACTACGTTTATCTCTGCTTTCAGTTCTTTCTTTTTTGCTAATCTATAAATCATTTATTTTTTAACTGACTGCTTAT
This sequence comes from uncultured Gammaproteobacteria bacterium, assembly GCA_964613455.1. Taxonomy (GTDB): domain Bacteria; phylum Pseudomonadota; class Gammaproteobacteria; order Magnimaribacterales; family D2472; genus SCGC-AAA076-P13. Next base: position 65,773 of record CAZTGS010000001.1, read on the forward strand.
AAAAAATACTTGCAAGTTCTTCAGAAAAAATTAATGTTGATTGGCTCATAGTTTCTAACTCAGAAGTATATTTATTAAAGGCAATCACTGCAGGTATTGCTGCGAACAATCCCATAGCAGTAGCAACCAATGCCTCTGATATGCCTGGAGCAACTGCATTTATAGTCGCTTGAGTTGCATCAGATAAACCTTGAAACGAGGTCATAATGCCCCAGACTGTTCCAAGTAATCCTATATATGGGCTTACAGAGCCAACATTTGCTAGAAATGGTAGGTGTTTATTCATCTCCTCTTCATCTGAAGCAATTGCAACTCTCATACAGCGATTGATTCCCTCAAGATCAAGTTCTGTAATTGCTTCATTTGAACTAATACTCTTGAATTCTATAAACGCGCTTTTAAATACGCTTAAAGATCCATATAGAGGAATATCTTCATTAACTATTTCCTCAAAAAGAGTATTTAAATCCTCTCCACTCCAAAATCTTTTATGAAAACTTGAATTAATATCCTTAATCTTTTTATAAAAATTGTATCTTTCAACAATAACTATCCATGTTAATAAAGAAGCTATTAGAAGTATCATCATTACAATTTTTACTACAAGTCCCGCTTCAAGAAAAAGGTTTATTACAGATATGTCATTCATTTTCTTTGCCTCTGTTAAAGATTAATAATAAATCATCAGGGAATGGTTTTGGTTTTTTTGTCTCAATATTTATAAAACAAACTTCAACAACTCCATCACATACTAATTTACTCTCTTTATTACTAATAATTTTTTGATTAAATATCATGCGTGCATTAGATTTCTTTTCTACTGAGGTTTGAACTATTAGTTCATCATTTAGTTTGGCAGGAAACAGGTAGTCTATTTCTATTTTCTTTATAACAAAGCCAAACCCCTCCTCTCTTAGTATTTCTTGATGAATATTATTACTTAACAGAAAATCTGAACGAGCTCTCTCAAAAAATTTTATATAGTTTGCATGATAAACAAATCCTTGGAAATCAGTATCCTCTACATATATATTTAAAGAAAAATCTTTATGCTTGAAAATTTTGTTCATGTAGTTCAATGTCTTTCTGAAATAACTCAAGAATAATCTGGATGAAATCAGGCCATAACAAATCTACAGTAACTAAATTATTTTTGATCTTATCATTGATAGAAGATGCAAGAACTCTTACCTTTATAGGTCTATTATTAAATTTATATACTAGAGCTGGCTTTAGGTTTGCTCCTTTTGAGGAAGCTAGGACCTGTTCCCACCAATCAGGTCTTGGTTCTGCACCAGAACCATATGCCTTGCATTCTATACACCAGTTTCCAAGCATTAAATCAGGAAGTTCTTTGGTTCTAGTCTGCTCAAGAATTCTTTTAACGGGGTTTGTCAAACTCAAATCTTGAATTAAAGCATTTGCTATTTGCCTTTCAAAAGTTGCGCCTTTATTTCTTGAATTAATAGTCAATGTTTACTCTGTTAACTCAAAATTTTCAGGAAATTCAGCATTAGTGTGAACTTCTTGAACATCATCCAGCTCATCCATGAAATCCATTATTTTGAGAACCTTTTCTGACATTTCCTGTTCAATGGCTACCGATGTTTCTGCTCTGAGAGTTAACTCAGCATTAACATTTTCAATATTGTTGTTTTTAAGAGCCTCTAAAACATTGCTAAGTTCTGAGTTACTGGTAATAATTTCAAAATACTCGCCCTCATCAACTAAATCATCAGCACCAGAATCAAGAACTATTTCCATCAATGATTCCTCAGAATAGTTTTTTGAGATATGAATGATTCCTATTTTGTTAAATAAGTATGAGACCGATCCATCTGTGCCTAAGTTTCCACCAAATTTAGAAAAAGCATGACGAACATCAGATACAGTTCTATTTCTATTATCTGACATTGTTTCAACTAATATAGCTACTCCGCCTGGACCATAACCTTCAAGTGTAATTTCTTCTAAAGCCCCGGATTCTCCAGTACCAGAACCTTTTTCGATAGCTCTTTTAATATTATCTTTGGGCATGTTTGCTGCATTTGCTTTATCTAATGCAAGTCTAAGTCTTGGATTGTCGTCAGGATCAGGACCACCTTTAGCTGCTACTGTTATTTCTCTTATTACCTTAGTCCAAACTTTGCCCCTTGAAGCATCCTGTCGAGCTTTTCGATGTTTTATATTTGCCCATTTGGAGTGTCCGGCCATCTATTAATCTTCCTTGTATGTACTAATTATTTTTAATTCTTCTAATTGCGCATCATCAACTTTACTCGGCGCATCTGTTAATAAACAGGTTGCACTTTGAGTTTTTGGAAATGCAATTACATCTCTAATATTTGTAGTATTTGTAATGAGCATGACAATTCTATCTAACCCAAAAGCAATTCCTCCATGAGGAGGACATCCAGATGAAAGTGCTTTAAGTAGAAATCCGAATTTATTATCCGCTTCTTCATCAGAAATATTTAATATGTCAAAAATTGCTTTTTGCATATCAGCATCAAAAACTCTCAAAGAGCCTCCACCAATTTCATAGCCGTTAAGAACAATGTCGTACGCATGAGCTATAGATTTTTCTGGTGAATTTTTCAATTCATCAACGGAACAATCAGGAAGCGTGAATGGATGGTGAAGTGAGGTTAGGTTCCCCTCTCCATTTTTTTCAAACATTGGAAAGTCGACCACCCAACAAGGAGCCCATTTACAAGAATATAATTCTAAGTCTTCACCTATTTTTTTGATCAAGCTGCTCATGCTTAGATTAACAACTGAGTCTTTGCCTGCACCAAAAAATAATAAATCATCATTTTCTAGATCTAGATCATTAACTAAGGCAGATATAGTCTCATTTTTTAAGAATTTTAAGATTGGTGATTGAAGTCCATTCTCTAGATCGTTCTTATCATTAACTTTTATATAAGCTAGTCCTTTGGCACCTAATTTAGAAACAAAATTTGTATATTCATCTATCTGGCCTCTTGAAAGAGAATTTCCACCAGGGATTTTTAGTGCAACTACTCTAGAATTATCGTCTTTAGCTGGCTCTGCAAAAACTTTAAACTCTTCATTTTTTACTAAATCAGAAATTTCAACTAATTTTAAAGGTATTCTTAAATCAGGTTTATCACAACCAAAATCTCTCATTGAATCATGCCAGTCTAATATTGGAAAAGTATCTAAAGTATCTCCACAGAATCTTTCTACTAAGCCCTTTATCATCCCCTCACCAATTTCCATAATATAGTTTTGATCAATAAACGATGCTTCTATATCTATTTGAGTAAATTCAGGTTGACGATCTGCTCTTAAATCTTCATCTCTAAAACATCTTGCTATTTGATAATATTTATCAAGTCCACCCATCATTAATAATTGTTTAAATAACTGAGGTGATTGTGGTAGTGCGAAAAATTTACCAGACTGAACTCTGCTAGGAAGAATAAAATCTCTAGCCCCCTCTGGGGTAGCTCTAGTTAGTATAGGTGTTTCTATTTCATGGAAATCGTTATCATCCAAGTAGTTTCTAATCATTGAACTTATTTTTGATCTAGTAACAATTCTTTGATTCATCTCAGGCCTTCTTAAATCTAAAACTCTATTCTTAAGGCGAACATCCTCATTTACATCTTGATAATCATCCAAAGGAAATACAGGAGTAACAGCTTTACTTAAAATATTTATATTTTTAGCTTCAAGTTCGATTTCACCTGTAATCATGTTCTTATTTATTGTTCCTTCAAGTCTAGCTCTTACTGTTCCAGAAATTTCAACAACAAATTCATTTCTTAAAGTTTCTGCAATAGAGAAAGACTTAGCATTGTCAGGATTAATAACTGCCTGGCAGATACCTTTTATATCTCTTACATCAAGAAAAATCACACCACCATGATCACGTCTTTTATGAATCCAACCACATATAGTTACTTCTTCATTAAGATTCTTGGATGTAATTTCCCCACAATAATGAGATCTCATAATTTTTCCTTATTTATTTAGTAATCTTATCTTGTTTAGGCACTTTCTTGGAGTCTGAAGGTGTATTTTCTGAAGATTTATCTGAAGACTTGCTGTCATTTGATAAAAGATTCTTTTTATTGCCTGTTTTGAAGTCTGTTTCATACCATCCTCCTCCTTTAAGTCTAAATGAAGGGGCGGAAACCATTTTGCTTAAGGTTTCTTTGCTACAACTAGGGCATAGCTTTCTAGGCTCATCACTAAGCTTTTGAATTACTTCAATCTGATGTTCACAATCTGAACATTTATAATCATAAATCGGCATAAGTCCCCAAAAAAAGATAAAATTATAAACTATAAGGATTTATACATATAACTAAATTATAAAATGTTGTTTTCAAAAATTTTACTACCTACATTAAAAGATGCCCCTCAAGAGGCTGAAGTTGTCAGTCATAAACTTATGCTAAGAGCTGGGATGATAAGGAAAGTTGCCTCAGGTATCTATATATGGCTTCCAATGGGTTTGAAAGTCTTAAGAAAAATAGAAAATATTGTAAGGGAAGAGATGAATGCATCTGGGGCTCAAGAAGTTTTCATGCCTATGGTTCAACCAAAAGAATTATGGAATGAGACAAATAGATGGGACAAGATGGGTCCTGAGCTTTTACGAATAAAAGATAGACATGATAGAGACTTTTGTTTAGGGCCCACTCATGAGGAAGTTATAACTGATCTAATTAGAAATACTGTAAAAAGTTATAAAGAGCTTCCGTTAAATATTTATCAAATCCAGACAAAATTTAGAGATGAGATAAGGCCAAGATATGGCGTGATGAGAGGAAGAGAATTCCTAATGAAAGATTCCTATAGTTTTAATGCTGATGAAGAATGTCTTCAAGAAACATATTTAAATATGAGAAATACCTATAAAAATGTTTTAGGAAGAATGGGTCTTGATTATAAAATAGTAGCAGCGGACTCAGGCGCAATAGGAGGAGATGCCTCTGAAGAATTTCATGTATTAGCTGAAAATGGTGAAGATACTATTGCTATAAGTGATGCCTCTGAATTTGCTATTAATACTGAACTCTTGCTCAAAGATGGTGAGGATATAGAATCCCTAGCAGGCAAGCCATCTCCTGATGGGAAAGGAGTTATACAAATCAAAAAAGGCATCGAAGTCGGTCATATCTTTAAATTAGGGAAGATTTATGCAGACCAGATGAAGGCGAACGTTCTAAATAAAGAAGGTAAAGCATCAACTCTTTATATGGGTTGTTATGGCATTGGTGTTTCAAGGCTTGTAGCTGCAGCTATTGAACAAAACAATGATGATAAAGGAATTATTTGGCCTCATAGTATTGCACCATTTGATATCAACATAGTAGCAATCGGTTATGAAAAAAATGAAGAAATAGCAGAGGCAGCGAACAAGCTATATACAGACCTTTCAAATATGGGGTATGACGTATTACTTGATGATAGAAAAGATGGTTACGGTACTAAAATGAAAGATTCTGAACTCATTGGAGTGCCTCTTAACATAATTATTGGTAAGCAATATTTAGAAAATAAAGAGGTAGAATTAAAGTCTAGATCTGGAGAGAGCTCAGTTAATAACATCTCTGAAATGGAAACTATTCTAAACTTCTTTAAAAATAAATAAATTCTAGTTATTTATATAACTAGAAACTTTACAGCCTTTCAATAATAGTAGCATTTGCAGTTCCACCGCCTTCACATATTGCTTGGAGTGCATACTTGCCTTCTCTTCGCTCTAATTCATGAACCATAGTAGTCATGAGCTTTGTACCTGTTGCGCCTAGAGGATGCCCTAGAGCAATAGCTCCTCCGTTTACGTTAAGTTTATCTTTATCTGCATCAAGCTCGATAGCCCATGCAAGAGGCACGGGTGCAAAAGCTTCATTTACTTCATAAATGTCCATATCTGTTATAGATAAATTTGCTTTTTTAAGTGCAAGCTTCGATGCTGGAATTGGACCAGTGAGCATAAATATAGGATCGTCTCCAACAACAGTTATAGTTTTAATCAATGCACGAGGATCAGATTTAATTTTTTTAAGGCCAGCATCATTGCAAACCATAATAGCTGAAGCACCATCAGTGATTTGACTGGCATTGCCAGCAGTAATAACGCCGCCTTCAGTTACAGTTTTAAGACCTGATAACGCTTCAATGGAAGCATCATAGCGAATTCCTTCATCAGCCATAATCATAGATTCATTACCATTATCATTCTTTCCTTGTAGAACAAGTATTTCTTTATTAAAAAAGCCAGCTTTTGAAGCTGCTGCTGCTTTGAGATGACTTTGAAATGCAAATTGGTCTAAATCTTCTCTAGATAAATTCCATTTATCAGCCACTAATTCTGCTCCTGTAAACTGTGAAAAGAAAACACCTGGATATCTTTTCTCAATACCTTCGGCATTAAATGGAAATCCATGTCCTGCATTCATTCCATCTGTAACACTAGCTCCAATAGGAACTATAGACATGACTTCAACTCCTCCTGCTATGACGATATCTTGAGTTCCAGACATAACAGCCTGAGCGGCGAAATGGAGAGCTTGTTGAGAAGATCCGCATTGTCTATCAATAGTAGTTCCAGGAACAGATTCCGGTAAAGAAGATGCAAGCACAGCATTTCTAGCTAAGTTTCCTGATTGAGCTCCTACTTGATCTACACACCCAAAAATAACATCATCAATATCCTTAGGATCAACTCCCGAAAGCCTTACGAGTTCATCTAAAACTGCTGCACCCATATCTGCTGGATGCCATTTACTCAATGAACCGTTTTTTTTGCCACCAGGTGTTCTAGTAGCAGCCACAATATATGCTTTTTCAGCCATAAAAAAATCCCTATTAAATTAATTCAATAGGGATTAGTGTATCAACAAAAAAAATTATTTTGTAGGATTAGCTTTGCTAACTATATAAGTTTCTTTAATTTCTTTTAGTAAGTCTTCACGAATCTTTGCATTTTCCTTCAAGAACATACTAGCCTTCACTTTACCTTGGCCAATGGTTTCGCCATTCAACTTATAAAAAGCCCCAGACTTTTCTATTAATCCTAATTTATTTCCATAGTCTAGGATCTCTCCTTCAGAGTTAATTCCTAAACCATACATAATTTGAAATTCAGCTTGTTTGAATGGAGGGGAAACTTTATTCTTTACAACCTTGACTCTTGTTTCGTTACCCATTATTTCATCGCCTTCTTTTACAGCACCAATTCTTCTAATATCTAGCCTTACTGAAGAATAAAATTTTAAAGCGTTGCCACCAGAAGTTGTTTCTGGACTTCCGAACATAACTCCAATTTTCATTCTAATTTGATTAATAAATACTACTGTAGCTCCAGACCTTTGAATGTTTCCTGTTATCTTTCTTAGCGCCTGAGACATTAAACGAGCCTGCAGTCCAACATGGTGATCTCCCATCTCTCCTTCAATTTCTGCTCTTGGAACAAGTGCTGCAACTGAATCAATAATAACTAGATCTACACTATTAGATTTAACTAACATATCAGCAACTTCTAGAGCCTGTTCGCCAGTATCAGGTTGAGATAATAAAAGCTCATCAACATTTACACCTAATTTTTCTGCATATTGAGGATCTAATGCATGCTCTGCATCGATAAACGCACAAGTTCCTCCATCTTTTTGACACTCAGCAATAATTTGCAATGTTAGTGTTGTTTTCCCTGATGATTCAGGACCATATATTTCTGTAACTCTACCTCTTGGTATGCCGCCTATTCCAAGTGCTATGTCCAGACCAACTGAACCAGTAGATATTGATGGAATATCAACAATTTCTTTGTCTCCCATTCTCATAACGGTACCTTTACCGAAATGACTATCTATATCCGCAAGTGTGTCTTTTAACGATTTACTGCCTGTATCTTTTGATTTTGCCATCTTAGTCTCCTTACTGTATGTTTATACAGTATAATATAAAAAACGTAGAATTCAAATACTTTTCTATATATTTGTTTTCTTGTAAGTTAAAATCAGACCACTTTAATAAAATATTATGACATTTGTAGTTACAGAATCGTGCATTAAATGCAAATACACAGACTGTGTAGAAGTATGTCCGGTAGATTGCTTTTATGAAGGTCCTGATTTCCTAGTAATACATCCAGATGAATGTATAGATTGCGCTCTATGCGAACCAGAATGTCCTATTGATGCAATATTCTCTGAAGATGAACTTCCAAGTGATCAAATTGCATTCATTGAGATTAATGCAAAACTTGCAGATGTTTATGAAAATATAACTGAAGCTTCCCCTCCTCATTCTGAGGAACCTCAATTTAAAGATGTGAAAAATAAAATTAAATTTTTAAATATTGATATAGGGAAAGATGAATCAAAATCAAACAGCCAATCAATTGAGTCTAATAAAATTTATTTATTTGATAGTGGTGATGTTGAAACAAATAATCAAGCTTTTAATATTAAAGATTTCTCTTTCAATAAAGATCAACTTCTTAAAAGTCTGGTGATTGAAGAAACTGTTATCTTAAGTATCGAACCGCAAGCACATCACGAATGGACTATGAAGATAATGGAATTTCTTCAAGAAAATAAATTCAATGTTATTAAGATGCGAACCCTTAAAGAATAAGATTTTATTTTTTGCCTAAATATTTAAAATTACATATGAGCCCAGGACTGCATTTCAATATACCTAGTTATTAGTTGATCAAGGCCTGCTGCTAAAATTATTGCGCCAAAGTATATTAAAACGGTGTCACCGTATTTGTAATAAAGATTATTAATTACTCTTGGCATTAATGCTATAGACAACAACATCCCAAAAGCAAAAGGTATTAAAATTTGAAAATTTAATGTAGAAACGCTTGATATTATTGTAGGATAAATGCCTATAGCTAATAAAAAAGCACTTCCTGAAACTCCAGGAAAAATTAAGAATCCACATGCTATAAATCCAAAAATAATTAGAAGCAAAATTCCTGGCGAATCAGCAAAATTATAACCAAACCCAACAATGCATAAGCCTAGTAGAAAAGCTAAAAATATCTTTATAAGGAATAAGAATTTATTAGTTATCGTATTGGATATTTTTTTAAATGTCGTTACTATTAGAAATAATCCATACATTATCATAATAGCTGAAATAACAAGCATAAAAACAAGTTGATAGCTTTCATATAAAAAATGTATGAGGCTTGAAAAAGAAATAACACTAATGCCCATTCCAATAATTAAAGGAATAATAAGATCGAAGCCTTTTAAATCAGTCAAAAACGATAAAAGTTTTTTATAAACACCAAACATTAGAGCTACCGTTGCTCCAGAAATTCCAGGTAATAATTCGGAAAGGCCTATAAAAATTCCTGCGATGAAATATCTTAATTTCTCATTCATGAATCATTACCATCTAAAGATTTTCCTGGAAGCATTGGAACAAATGCAACCTCATCATGTAAATCTTCAGTAACTTCATTTTTAGTTACTTTTGTTATTACGTTTAATTGCTGAAACTTTGAGTCGCCAACTGGAATGACAATTTTTGAATTCATGGTAAGGCAATCTACTAGTTCTTGTGGGTATTGTCTCGGAGCTGCAGCACATATAACGCCATCATATTTAATATCCTGATCCCAATCTAAAAAACCATCTCCATGAGTAAATAAAACATTATTAATTTTTAACTCACTAAGATTTTCTCTAGATTTTATAACTAAAGGTTTTATTCTTTCTATTGAGTGGACCTGTTCACAGAAATAAGATAAAACTGCAGATTGATATCCGCAACCAGAGCCAAGCTCAAGAACTTTATTAAAGATCTTACCTCTTCCTTTTGTATGAGAGATAAGCAATTCAGTCATTTTTGCAACAATATAAGGTTGAGATATAGTCTGTTTGTAGCCAATAGTTAATGATCTATTTTCATATGCTCGAGATCTAAGCGCTTCATCTATAAATATATGCCTTGGAATTTGGGACATTGCGTCCAGAACTCTAAAATCTTTTATTCCCATTTCCAGAAGGGTTTCGATCATTTCCTCTTTTACCCTTCTAAAGGTAAATCCAGAATTATTCATGTATATATTCTTTTAAAATATCTTTATCTTCAGTCCTATCTAATCCGTAATCAAGAACTGAAATAGAAATATATCCTTCCTTGACTGCCTCTGCATCTGTAATAAATTCATCCTTTAATGCTTCGCCCTGAAGGTTATATCTATATCGTTTATTTTTATTATCTGATTCCATTTCTAAAGGCTTTGACGGAATGCCTCTTTTTGACAATCCAGTTATCTTTACACCTTTACATTCTTCTTCTGAAAGATCTGGAAAATTAATATTAATAACCTTTCCAGTTAGTTCTGAGGGTAAATCTTTAATGAGGTTGATTAATTCAGCGGATTTATTCATGATGAATGAAGAGTTCTTTGTTTCGTATGAGGCTACCGATAAAGCAACTGGAGGATACTTAAGCTTTCTTCCTCCAACTGCAGCACCAACTGTTCCAGAATATATAACATCATTTCCAATATTAGCTCCATGATTAATTCCTGAAACAACCATATCAAATTCAAAATCAACAATACTTAATAAACCCAAATAAGTGCAATCAGCAGGAGTTCCATCTACGGCATAAATTCTTTCATCAACCTTCCTAACTTCTATTTCTTTAAGAAACGATATAGCAGCACTCATTCCGCTACAGTTATTTTCTGGAGCAACAATCCAAACTTCGTGCTCTTGGGATAGTCTTTTAAATAGGTTTTGTATATTTGGAGCATTATAACCATCGTCATTTGTTAAAAGTATTCTCATATTATCTCTTTAAGGTTGACCGATGATTGAACGGCTATTGCTTTATTTTTGCCTATGATACCAATCTTTTCTGAGGTTGTTGCCTTTAGACCAATTTTTGATTTAGGTATTTTTAAAATAGATGCAAGACTTTCAAGTATATTATTTCTATGAGGGCTAATCTTGGGAGATTCGCAAATAATAGTTGCATCAATATTATGAATTTGTAAGTTCATTCTTTTAATTTTTTCTAAACAAAAATTAATTATCTCTTTACTGTCAAGTCCTTTGTTTTGCTCATCAGTGTCTGAAAAATATATTCCGATATCTCCTATTGCTGATGCTCCAAGAATTGAATCAGCTATTGAATGAAGAAGAACATCTCCATCTGAATGAGCTTCTATTTCATAACCACATTCAAGTAAATAACCACCAATCAAAATTCCCTTACCTTCTCTATATGTATGAAGGTCAAAACCAGTTCCTGTTCTAGTTGTAAATTTCTCTAAAAGCTCTAGATCTTCCCTATGTGTAATTTTAATATTTGATGACTTGCCTTTAATTCTTGAGATAACCAGACCTCCTGATTCTATAGCGAATGATTCGTCTGGAACGGTAATGCCTTTCTCCAAAAGAATCTCTAATTGTGATTTGAGTTTAGTAAATTTTGAAATTTGAGGTGTTTGAACTAAATAATAATTGGACTTACTTTCTGTATTATCTTTTCCTGCTATGGTTTTTTTAATCGAATCTACTACTGGAAGATAATATATAGAACAATCAGATTTAGATGAAATAATTTCATTATAAATATTAAAGATATCAATAGAATCTATATTGGGCCTTGCAGCATCATGAGTTATCACAAAATCAAACCCTTCAGCTTCTTTATGATGCAATGCATTTAAAACCGATTCAGCCCTAGAACTTCCACCATCAATAAAAGTAATTTGAGGATTGTTAAAAAAATCTTGATCTTTTATAAATAAATCATTGGGAGCTATTGGAATAATAATTTTATCAATAAGATCAGAATCTAGAAAGGCTTTAACTGATGATTCAATTATAGACTTACCATTTAAGCTGACATATTGTTTAGGGGTTTTAGCATCAAACCTCTCTCCAATACCTGCTGCAGGAATAATAGCCAGTAGTTTGCTATTCATCTTTTTCTAATTCCTCTTTTTTAAAAATAATAAATTCTTCATTTGGATATGTTAAATTTAATTTTTCTCTAGCAAAATTTTCAATATGATCGTTCGATTTTTGAGCATTATCAATCTCAAACTCTAAAATATCATTTTCTTTTTTTAAATTATTATTTTTTTTTATTTGTAAGTTGTTTTCGTCAATAAGCAAAGATTTCTTATTGTAGCTATAGTCCCCAAAAAAAATGCCATTAAGCAAGGTCATTATTACTAAAAAAAGTAATGTGGCTAATAGGTAAAAAAGTTTTCTCATTTAGGGAAACTTAAATCAGGTCTCTCCTCTTCTATCCATAGCAATCTATTATATTTTGCCACTCTATCGGATCGACATGGAGCCCCAGTTTTAATTTGTCCCGCACCTAGTCCAACTGCTAAGTCTGCGATTGTTGTATCTTCTGTTTCCCCAGATCTGTGAGAAATAATTGATTTATAATTATTAGAATTTGCTAACCCAATGGTTTCTATAGTTTCTGTAATAGAACCTATTTGATTAAATTTAATTAAAATTGCATTGGCTAATTTTTTATCTATACCCTCTTGAAAAAATTTTTTATTGGTAACAAAAAGGTCATCACCAACTAATTGACATTTCGATCCAATTTTATCAGTTAATATTCTCCATCCTTCGTAATCATTTTCATCCATACCATCTTCGATAGATATAATTGGATACTTTTCAACAAGTTCTTCTAAATAGTTAGCAAAAGATTCAGAATCCATGCTTCTACCTTCCCCTTTTAAATGATATTGATTATCTTGATAAAATTCACTTGCTGCACAATCTAATGCTAAAAAAATATCTTTTCCGGGAATAAGTTTAGATTTTTCTATAGACTCTAGAATTAATTTTAATGCTTCTTCATTTGATTGAAGGTCTGGAGCGAACCCTCCCTCGTCACCAACTGAATTTGATAGACCCTTATCTTTTAAAATATTTTTGAGGTTCCAATAAATCTCAGAAGACCACCTCATAGCTTCTTTTAAATTTTTTGCTCCTGAAGGAATTACCATAAATTCTTGAATATCGATATTATTATCAGCATGTTCTCCGCCATTAAGAATATTTAACATTGGCATTGGTAAGTTTTGATTAGCGGATTTTCCAGTAATACTTTTGTAAATGTCGCCAAAGTACTCGTGAAGGCTTTTATCAATATCTTTAGCTGCAACTCTGCAAACAGCAAGAGAAACTGCCAATATTGCGTTAGCTCCAAGGTTTGACTTATCTTCTGTTCCATCTAATTCAATTAATTGTTGGTCGATACTTTCTTGATTTGATGGATCTTGGCCTAATAAGGATGGAGCTATTAAATTATTGATGTTATCAACAGCCTTTAGGACTCCCTTGCCCATATAATCTTCAAGACCATCTCGAAGTTCGATCGCTTCTTTTTCACCAGTAGATGCCCCGCTGGGAACCATTACTCCTGCTGTAAGAAGATTGTCTAAAGTAATTCTACAAGCAACAGTTGGGAGACCTCGTGAATCTAAAACTTGTATAGCTTTTATTGATTGTATTTTAGACATAGTTTTTATGAAATATCTAGAGCTTCTTGATTCTTAATAAAGTCATCCAGGTTTTTAACTTGGGTAAGAAACGGTTCTAACATGTCTAATCTTAGTGCGCAGGGACCATCACATTTTGCGTTATCAGGATCAGGATGGGTTTCTAGAAATAATCCAGCAATCCCTTGAGAAATTCCAGCTTTAGCTAAACTTAAAAGGTATTCTCTTCTTCCTCCGGCTGCATTACCCAAACCACCAGGAAGTTGAAGTGAATGAGTAACATCAAATATTGTAGGTTTTCCTAAATTTTTAAGTATTTGAAAATTTAATGTATCAACAATTAGATTGTTATATCCAAAAGAATTACCTCTCTCACATAAAGTAATTTTATTATTGCCAGCAGACTCGCATTTTTCAATAATATTTTTCATTTCTGGAGCAGATAAAAATTGTGGTTTTTTAAATTGAAGTATTGAATCTGTTTGAGCAGCTGCAACAACTAAATCAGTTTGACGAGCTAGAAATGCAGGAATTTGGACTACCTCACATACCTCACTTACTGGTTTAGCCTGATCGGGTTCATGAATATCAGTTACCGTTGCAACATCAAACTCTTTTGATACCTCTTGAAGAATTTTTAAACCCTCTTCCATTCCAGGACCTCTAAAGGAGGAAACAGAACTTCTATTTGCTTTATCAAAAGATCCTTTAAAAATATAGTTAATACTTAAATTATCAGAAATAATTTTAAATTTTTCAGCTACCTGCATCGCTAAATCACGTGATTCAAGAACATTAAGGCCGCCCATCAATGTCATAGGTTTGTTATTGCCAATAGTAAAGTTTCTTAATTCTAGATCATTCATAATTACTTGGTTATTGTACTCTTAATATAACTGTTAAAAATTGGATGCCCATCCCTAGGATTAGATGTAAATTCAGGATGGAATTGACAAGCAAGAAACCATTTATGATTATTTATTTCAATCATTTCAACAAGCTTTCCATCAACCGATGTTCCAACCAAACTAAGACCTGAACTGGTTAGTTGATCTATATAATTTGGGTTGACCTCATATCTATGACGATGTCTTTCTACAATCTCATCATTTTTGTACATTTTATATGCTTTAGAAGATTTCTTAAGTTTGCAAACCTGTCCTCCCAACCTCATTGTTCCACCTAAGTCTGAGTTTTTATTTCTTTGTTGTTTTTTGCCTGACATATCATTCCATTCAGTTATTAAGGCAACTATAGGATGCTTTGTGTTTGAATCAAACTCAGTACTATTGGCATCTTTTAATTTTAAAACATTTCTAGCATATTCTATTAGGGCTACTTGCATTCCTAGGCATATTCCTAAATATGGGATTTGATTCTCTCTTGCAAACTTACACGCTTGAATCATTCCTTCGATACCACGATCTCCAAAACCACCAGGAACCAGAATAGCGTCCGTTTTTGAAAGAACCTTTCTTACATTTTTTGATGTGATGGTTTCAGCTAAAACAAAATTAATATTTACCTTTGTTTTATGTTTGATTCCAGCATGTTCTAAAGCTTCATTTATTGATTTATATGAATCCTGGAGTTCCGTATACTTTCCAACAAAAGCAACGTTAACCTCTTTTTGAGGTTTTAAGCTCGCATTCACCACCCTTTTCCAGTCAGATAATTTAGGATTCTTAGATTTAATTTTTAACTTATTTAAAATTATCTGATCAACTTTTTGTTGATTTAATAATAATGGGATTGAGTAAACGGTCTCGACATCATGCATGGATATAACATTGTCTTGCTGAACTGAGCAAAAGAGGGCTATCTTTTTCTTTTCATCTTTTGGAAGTTCTTGTTCAGATCTGCATATAAGACAATCTGGGCTTATTCCAAGTGATCTTAATTCTTTTACTGAGTGTTGAGTAGGTTTTGTTTTTAACTCGCCAGAAGCCTTTATAAATGGAACTAGAGTTAAATGAACAAAAGCCCATGAGGGTGATGGCAATTCAAGAGCCATTTGCCTTATTGCTTCAACAAAAGGTTGACTCTCTATATCTCCAACAGTACCTCCGATTTCTACTATCGCTATGTCTTTTCCTTGACCGCCTTCTTTAATTCTTTTTTTGATTTCATTTGTAATATGCGGAATTACTTGAACGGTCCCACCTAGATATTTGCCCTTTCTTTCATTTCTAATAACAGTTTCGTAAACCTTTCCAGCTGTAAAGTTATTCTTTTTAGATGCTTCAAACCTAACAAACCTCTCATAATGCCCAAGGTCCAAGTCTGTTTCTGTTCCATCATTAGTTACAAATACTTCACCGTGTTGAAAAGGACTCATTGTCCCAGGATCTACGTTTATATATGGATCAACTTTAATTAATGATACTGAGAGCCCTCTAGCTTCAAGTAGAGCGCCTAATGAAGCTGCAGCAATACCCTTACCGAGTGATGAAACCACTCCTCCGGTAATAAAAATGTATTTAGTATTTGCCATCTATAAATTGAATCATGATGGGATAACAGAATAACAGATTAAATTTAATAGTGAAATAATATTTAGGGAATGACGGCGTTGACCTAGCAATTTTTATAGATTCTTTTTACTCTCGATTTAATCCTAATCATTAAATCATAGCTAATCAGTCCATTTGAGGAAACTAAATCAGTTATTGGTTGATTGGGTGAAAAAAACTCACACCAGTCTCCTATGGCAATCTCTGAAATATTTGATACATCAACAGTGGTTACATCCATACTAACTTTTCCAAAGACTTTTGCAGTCTCATTATTGATTCTGATTTCAGTACCATCTTTTATATGATTTGGAAGTCCGTCAGCGTATCCCATATAAACTGTTGCTATTTTCATATCATTCAATGCTTCAGCACGACCGTCATAACCAACTTTCTCACCTTTTTTAATTTCTCTAATATTAATAATTGGAGACCTGAGAGTCATTGCTGTTTTAAGTTCTTTGTTACCAATATAACCACCAAAGATGCCTATACCAACTCTTACCCAATCGAATGATTGTTCTGGAAAATTCATAATACAACCAGTATTTGCGATACTTTTAGAAATACCTGAATGTAATTTTTTACCTAACTCATTGAATCTATTAAATTGATTTTGATTTGATTCATCATTTGGAATATTTGAAGCTGATAGATGTGACATAAGAGTAAAGTTTTTATCAATCAAATGGGATTTATAGATATTAAGGAACTCATTTTCTTCGAAACCCAATCTATTCATTCCTGTATTTACTTTAAACCAAAGATTCTCATAAGAATTATTATTCTTAACAATTTCAAATTGATGATTATTATGAATAACTAAATCTAAAGAATTTTCTCGTGCTTCTATAAAATCTTCTTGAGTGTAGACTCCTTGCATCAATAAGATTTTTTTTGAGGATATTTGCCTTATCTCAATAGCCTCTTCAAGTCTTACAACGCCATAACCATCAACAAGATCATCTATATCTTTAACTATATTTGAGAGAATATGACCATAAGCATCTGATTTTATGATTGCCATAAAGTTAGATGAGATATCTATCTTATTTCTTAAATAAGAAATATTATTTCTTACAATAGAAGGATCAATTAAGAGCTCTGAGGAAGCCCTTGTCATTCAAAGTTACTTGAGTAACTGTCAGAGTATCCATCATTAGCGTAATTCTCAAAACGTGTATATTCTTTAAGAAAAGTAAGGTTAACAGTCCCAATAGGCCCATTTCTTTGCTTGCCAATAATAATTTCTGCTTTATTTCCTTGATCAGAGTCTTCGTTATAAACCTCATCTCTATAAATAAATAATATTACATCGGCATCCTGCTCAATAGCTCCTGAATCTCTTAAGTCAGCCATAATAGGTCTTTTGTTGGGTCTCTGTTCAACAGCCCTATTAAGCTGAGATAATGCTATTACAGGAACATTTAATTCTTTAGCTAAAGATTTTAGCGATCTGGAAATTTCAGATATTTGATTAACTCTATTTTCAGCTGATGTTGGTAATTGCATTAGCTGAAGATAATCAACCACGATTAGAGAAAGTCCATGTTCTTCTTGTCTTGCAAGCCTTCTTGCCTTGGCTCTCAACTCCATTGGAGATAATAAAGAACTATCATCAATCCAAAGTGGCAAATTTTTTAATTTTTCACCTTCTTGAAATAATAACTTTAACTCATTATCTTTTAACATGCCGGATCTAACATTCTGTTGATTAAGCTTGCTCATTCCGGAAAGCATTCTTGTAGTTAAGGATTCACCAGGCATCTCTAAACTAAAAATTAATACAGCGCCTTTATTTTCTTTATTTACAAGAACATTTTCTGCAAGATTCATAGCTAGTGAAGTCTTACCCATGCTAGGTCTTCCTGCAACTACAATTAAATCTCCATCTTGAATACCTAATAGTTTTTTATCTAAGTCAGTAAAACCAGTTGATGAGCCTATAAGACCACCTTTTTTAGTAGTAAGCTCATGCAATCTGTCCATTGTGTCAGGAACAAGCTTTGTCATTGGTTTCAGCGTGTCGGCATCTTGGCTTGTTTCATCATTAAGTGCAAAAATCATACTTTCTGCTTTATCTAATAAGGCTGCGCCGTCTTGACCTTGAGGATTTACTATTAATTCAGAAATCTCTGAATTAGCTTTCATTAATTTTCTAGTAATTGATCTCTGTCTAATTATTTCAGCATAGGCTTCTAGATTTGCAGCAGAGGGAGTAGATGTGGCAAGTTCAATTAAATAATTTTTTCCACCAATTTTGTTTAAAGAATTTTTATTATCTAATTGTTCTGATACTGTAATCGGATCTAAGGGCTTGCTTGCATTGATAAGCTCGAACATAGATTGAAAAATAATCTGATGATCTTTTCCATCGAAGTCATTATCATTAATTACTTGAATTACTGTATCAAAACGATGAGATTCGAGCATAAGCCCACCTAAGACAGCCCTTTCGGCTTCTCTAGTTTGCTCGTTTAAATTTGTTGATATGTCAGACATTGGAATATGATTTTTACATCATATTTTAAAATATACAACTACTCAGCTAATACTTTTACTGTAACTTCTGCTGAAACCTCTGGATGAACGCTAATAGAGATAGTGTGATCACCAATTTCTTTTATTGGGCCTTCAGGTAATTGAACTTCACTTTTATCTATATCTATATTAATTGCTGTGAATGCATCTGAAATTTCTCTAGTTCCGACAGATCCATATAGTGCGCCCTCTTCAGTAACAGGAACACTAATTTCACAAACAGAGCCGTTGATTTCTTCTGATCTACCCTGAGCTCTTGTTAAAAGATCTGCAGAAGCAGCTGCGAGTTCACCTTTTTTAGCTTCAACTTCAGCAATATTTTTATCACTAGCGAAAGCTGCCTTCTTTTGTGGTATTAAAAAGTTTCTAGCATAGCCAGAATTAACCTGAACAACATCTCCGATTTCTCCAAGTCTTTGTATTTTATCTAAAAGTATAATTTTCATAATCTTATTGATGCATGTCCGTATATGGTAAAAGAGCTAAGAATCTAGCAATTTTTATTGATTTAGTGACTTTTCTTTGATTAGAAGCAGAAATACCTGTGACTCTTGCAGGAATTATTTTTCCAGTTTCAGTAATAAACTGTTTCAAAACATCTGTATCTTTATGATCAAACTTTTTTGGTAACTCATATTTACTCATATTACTTATCTCCCTCTTCAGTCTTCTCAGATTTATCTTCTTCAGGTTTAGATGCTTCAATTTTTACTTCTTTTTTAACTTCTTCTTGAACAGTTTCAGGTTTTTTATTTTTTGATTCTGTAAATAAACTAGAATCTTCGCCTGCGTGCTCTTTAACAACTAAAAATAAATGCCTAATGATTGATTCGTTATATTTTATTTTAGTTTCTATCTCAAGAAGCTTCGAAGGGTCGCCTTCTAAATTAAATAATATGTAGTGGCCTTTGTTATGGTTTGTTATTGAATAAGCTAATTGCCTTCTACCGACATCTTCAGTTTTTACTATTTTAAAGGAATTATCTGTTAATAATTTTTCAAAATCTTTTTTAAACTCATCTACTTTTGTAGAAAGGTTTGGATTAAGAATTATTACTGCTTCGTATTTTTTCATGTTGTGCCTTATGGTTATAGATTCATACTTTTATTAGTAGGAACCAAGGAAGAGGCATGATAAAGGAATTGATTTTTAGAATCAATACTCGCTTTTAACTATTTTTAACAACTTCGAAAGCCATCCTTGGTTTTTCTCAGCTATTAACTCATCATTCATTTGCTTGAATCCGTGATCTACAAGCCCAATTGAAGTTGCATAAATAGGATTCTGAAGGATACTCTCCATTCCTGAAAATTTATTTGGGATACCTAATCTTACTGAAGTTTGGAATATTGATTCAGCTAATTCTACAACTCCCTCCATTTTTGAGGTTCCGCCAGTAAAGACAATGCCGGCTGAAATTTTATCTTCAAAACCATTTCTTGTAATTTCAGCTCTGACCAACTCAAAAAGCTCGGTATATCTTGGCTGAACAATATCTGCAAGTGAAGATCTAGATAATTCTCTGGTCGGCCTTCCCCCCACCCCTGCAACTTCAATACTTTCATCATCTTTCGTAAATTCTGCAACAGCACAGCCATGTTTCTGCTTAATTTCTTCAGCTTGCGGAGTTGGCGTTCTTAATGCCTGGGCTATATCGCTAGTTACTTGGTCTCCAGCAATGGGAATAACTCCAGTAAATACAATAGAGCCTGAATTAAATATTGCTATATCTGTTGTTCCTCCACCAATATCAACTAAACATACTCCCAACTCTTTTTCATCTTCAGATAAGATTGAGTGAGAACTTGCTAATTGCTCTAAAACAAAACCGTCGACTGATAATCCACAATTTTGAATACATTTTTCTATATTTTTTATAGCGCTATTTGCGCATGTAACTAAATGCACTTTGGCTTCAAGCCTAACTCCCGCCATGCCTAATGGATCTAAGCTGACCTCTTGATTATCAATTACGTACTCTTGTGGCAGAACATGTAAAACATTTTGATCTGAGGGTATTGAAACCGCTTGAGCGGAATCTATGACTCTATCAATATCATAAGGCGTAACTTCTTTGTCTTTAATTCCAACAGCACCTTGAGAATTTAAGCTTTTAATATGATTTCCAGCAATTCCAACATAAACTGACTTGATCTTCTCTTCTACCATGGACTGAGCCTGTTCTACTGCTTTTTTGATAGCATCTGTTGTAGCATCAATATTTACAACTACGCCCTTTTTCAGACCGCTTGATGGATAAGAACCCAAAGCAATAATTTCTAATTTATTAGAATCATTATATTTACCGACTATGCATACTACTTTCGAGGTACCAATATCTAAGCCAACAACCATATTAGAATTTTTTGTACTATTTGCCATAATTTAGAGCAGCTCCATCTTTATATCTAAGATCTATCATATTAGGTATTTTCCTTTTGTCGTTCAAGTAATTTAAAGTTTCTCTAAGCGATTTAAATTTTTTTTCATCAATATTTTTTCCAATTTTAATTATAGAGCTATTCGTTTGAATCGCCCAGCCTGAGACATGACTGTAATTAATTGAATTTAATTTAAAATACTCTTTATTCATTTTTTGAATCGAAAAAAAATTAATTATCTTAAGAATATCTGCTAAATCTTTAATTGGTCCAGAAGCTCTTACTATATTTGCCTCAGTTTTATCAAACTTAAATTTCTTGAGATTTTTGTCAACGAAGTAAATATCATTAAGAATAAATATAGGTTTTCTATTTTTAATATTTAATACTGCACTTTTTTTAAAAGGTCTATATTTTAACGTGTACTCTTCTATCCAATCTTGATTTGCTAAAAGCTCTTCGAATTCATTCTTATTTGAGATATCCTCCAGATCTTTAAGAAAATTTTTTTGAGATTCTAGCTCTAATCCAGATTCAAATGTAATTTCAAAGTCAAAATTTGCAGCAATAATTCTCGTATGAGAAAAAAATAATAAGAAACAAATTAAAAATTTATTGAATTGATGCATTTATAATTTTATTTACAACTTGCTTGTAGTCCAGTCCAAGGAAACTAGCAGATTTAGGAACGCAACTATGAGATGTCATTCCGGGGCTTGAGTTTAGCTCAAGAAAATATAAATCATGATTTGAATCTTGTAGAATATCTACTCTAGCCCAGCCTGAGCAACCCAAAGCGTGATACGAATTCAAAGCAAAATCTTTTATTTTTTTTATAGTTGCTTCGTCACCTTCAGCTTGAATCAATTGCGTAGAATCACATAGGTACTTGGCATCATAATCATAAAAGCTATTTACAGTTTTTATTTCTATAGGTGGGAATATTTCATCTCCTATTATGCTTACAGTATATTCTTTATGTTTTATTGCCTCTTCAAGAATGAATTCTTGAGAAATACCGTTTACCTTGGATAGGGCCTGTTCATAATCTTGCTCATTTTTTACTTCAAAAATGTTTACGCTAGAACCTTCCATGGCTGGCTTTAAAAAAAAATGTTCGAAAGGAAGATCTTGGTATCTTTTCTTAAATGCTTGAGTATTTTTTATATTTATAGAGCTTGGTGTCTTTAAACCATTGTTTCTAATAACATCCTTACTTATTGATTTGTTCCAACTCTGCATACAGGCATTTGAATTTGGCCCTGTGAAAGAAATACCAAGCGATTCTAATTCTGCTTGAAGCAGTCCGCTTTCGCCCTCTTCTCCATGAAGTGCTATGAAAACTATATCGTATTCTTTTAGTTCATTAAGATTATCGAGATCATTAAAATCTTTTTTTTGAACGTTATAGTTGAGTTCTTTCAGGGCCTCGAATACGCCTTCACCACTTTGAAGAGAAATTTCTCTTTCAGATGATGAGCCTCCACAAATTATAATTATATTTTCTATATTTCCCATTTATCTTTTATTGATTGGCAAACCGAAGAAACACTTCCTGCGCCTTGAGTAATAAGAATATCGAATTCATCTTTTTTAAGGTTTACTATATCAAGAACACTCTCATGACTTTTAATATAAGAAACATCTTTATGGCCTTGCTGTTTTATAGTTTCTACAATTGTTCTAGAATCTATTCCCTTGATAGGTTTTTCACTTGCAGGATATATATCAAGTAATATCAATGAATCTACCTTTTTTAAGACATTAATAAAATCTTCAAAAAGTTGAGCGGTCCTGGAGTATCTATGGGGTTGAAAAATCATGCATAATTTTTTATTTGGATATTCCTCCCTAAATGCTTTGATAGTTGAAAGAATTTCAATTGGGTGATGTCCATAATCATCAATAAGAGTCTTTTTGCAAGAGCTTATTTCTAATTGATGTTTTTCATATCTCCTCTCAACACCTGAAAATTCACTAATTCCTTTTTTTATCGCTTTCAATGAAATGCCTTCTTCTATACAGGCAGCAATTGATGCAGAGGCATTATAAATATTATGAATACCAGGCATCTTTATTTTGAAACTATGAGTTTTTTTTCTTTGGTTATCTTTAATTTTAAAATGCTGTCTACCTTTTATAAATGATGCATCTAATATTTGAAAATCAGAATTTGATGATTTTCCAAATGTAATTTGTTTTCTGGATATTCTTTTTGAAATTTTTCTTATATTTTTGTCATCCCGATTAATAATCATATATCCATAAAAAGGAACATTTTCAGAAAACATCACAAATGCATCTAATAGGTATTCAAAATTATTGTCATAGTGAACTAAATGATCGTCATCGATATTAGTCAAAATAGCTACGTCTGGTTGCAAATGAGTAAATGATCCATCACTTTCATCTGCTTCTGCAATAAGATAACTTCCCTCACCAAGATCTGAATTTTCATCTGTACTTAGAACTTTTCCGCCGACAACATAGGTTGGACTTAGCTCCGCTACACTAAATATTTTAGCAATCATGCTCGTTGTAGTTGTCTTTCCATGACTTCCAGCTATTGCAATGCTTTCATAACCTCTCATTATACTTCCGAGCATTTCAGCTCTTGGGATTACGGTTATTGATTCTTTCTTAGCTTG
Organism: uncultured Gammaproteobacteria bacterium; assembly: GCA_964613455.1. Classification (GTDB taxonomy): domain Bacteria; phylum Pseudomonadota; class Gammaproteobacteria; order Magnimaribacterales; family D2472; genus SCGC-AAA076-P13. The sequence goes on from CAZTGS010000001.1 coordinate 89,355, forward strand.
AACAATCTCTGGATTCTTTTTATCTATTGCAGATGAAACTACTATTAAATTGGCATTTTTAATGTTTTTATTTGAATGTCCGATAAAAACTTTAACACCAACCTTCCTTAATTTTTTTAACTCATAAGAGTCAATTAAATCAGATCCAGAAATCTTATATCCTTTTTTTAATAAGACTCTGGCAATACCAATCATTCCAGCACCGCCGATTCCTATAAAGTGGATATGTTTAATTTTCTTAAAAAAATTCATTTATTTAGATGCTCTATTGTCTTTGCTGAAATAACAGATGCGGCATTTTTATGATCTGTATTTATTTCAATTTTCCAATCATTGTATGTTTTTTGATAAATAATTTCTGATACTTTAGCTACCAAATCTTTTAGCCCGTTTTTTTCATTATGAATCACTCCCATATTCATAGATTCAATATGCATGGCATTAATATATTGATGATTATCAATAGCTGAAGGTAATGGAATCATGAGCATTCCTTTTGCCATAGAAGATATTTCAGAGATGCTTAAAGCGCCAGATCTTGTAATAACAAAATCAGACCAATTAATTATTGATTCAGGATTCTCATAAAATTCTTTAACCTCAACTTTTACTTTAGTATTTTTATAGGCTTCTCTAACAGCATCTATTTTTCTAGAGCCGCATTGATGTTTGATATTTATTTTTTTATTCAAGCTATTAAAACATTTTGGTACATTTTGATTAATATAATCTGCACCCTGGCTTCCACCTGTTACATATATATTAATAATGTCATTGCTATCAATGATATCTTTATAGTTAGAATTAAAACTATCTCTGATTGGATTGCCAGTAACTATTGAATTTTTTGGAGCTGAATCGATTACAAATCCAGTAAAATTCAATTTAGTTAATTTTGATAAAAATCTATTTGCTGAGCCCATAACTGAATTTTGTTCATGAATAAATAATGGTTTTTGCATTAAAAATGATGCTATTCCAGCAGGCACTGTAATAAAACCGCCAAAACCAATCATTCCATCAACTTTTTCTTTCCTTATTATTTGCATTGACTTGAAGATGCTTAACGGTAGTAAAAATAATGATTTTATTTTTTGGATGACGCCCTTACCCCTAAAACCCTCCATGGAAACTTTATAAAAAGTAAAATCTATATCTTTCAACGCATTCAATTCTATTTTTGCTCCTGAGCCTAAAAAAACAACCTCATGACCTTGTTTAATTAACTCTGAACCAACAGAAATTGCAGGAAATACATGGCCTCCAGTTTTTGCAGCTGAAATTAAAATCTTCATACTTCTATATTAGTTTGTTTTCGTTATTTATTCTAAGAACTATTGCTATAAGAGACATCATTATGATGATACTCGTTCCCCCATAACTGATGAAGGGTAAGGTAAGTCCTTTTGTAGGAAGAAGACCAATATTTACAGCAATATTAAACAATGACTGTATGGCGATTAGGATTAATATACCAAATGAAACGTAACCTTGAAAAAGCTTGCCTTTTTGTAATGAATCAAGCGTAACTCTCAAAATACCTATAAAAAGAATAACGAATAAAAATAATAAGAATAGTCCTCCAACAATACCAAGTTCCTCAACAATAATTGCAAATATAAAATCTGTATGTGCCTCGGGTAGAAAAAAATTCTTTTGAAAACTATTACCCAAACCTAAACCAAACCACCCACCCTGGCCGATGCTAATTAAAGAATTTGATAATTGATAACCCGCCCCAAGAACAACCTCAGAGTCAAATGGATCCATATAAGCCATCATCCTTGCTATACGCATAGGTGATGAAGATATTGCAACAAATCCCAGTAAGGCGATAAGCATGGCTAAAAGGGTAAATTGAAAGAAAGAAATACCAGCGTAAAATAATATAGCCACAACTAATAAACAGATTATTGCTGTTGAGCCTAAATCTGGTTGGCCCATAATTAAAACTGAAATAATAAAAAGTAAAAATAATGGCTTGAGAAAGCTCCTAAAAGAATCAATTTCAGACATTCTTCTGACTGAATAACCAGAAATATAGAGGATTAGACTAAATTTACAAATCTCAGAAGGTTGGATATTTACTGGTCCCAATCTTATCCAACGAATACTTCCATTTACAGCTGTTCCAACATCAGGAATAAACAAAGCTATTAAAAGTAATATTGTTATCAGCATAAATACCCAATCAGATTTATATAGGAACTCTGAGGGCAAAACTAAAAATAAAGACATTGCGAGTATGCCTATAGCTATAAAAAGAATCTGCCTTGATGCAAAATGAAATGGATTACCTGTCATCTCATCCGCAATATATATACTTGAAGATGAAACCATAACTAACCCTATACACATTAGGCAAATAAAAGGGATAAGTATTAAAAGATTATTTACCTGATTATTCATTAAAGATCTCTTCTACAAGCAAATTGAAATTTTTTCCCCTTTCTTCAAAATTTCTATAATCAGATCCGCTTGGATAGCCTGGAGAAAAAAGGATATTTTTTATATTTTTCTGCTGTTTTATATGGTCTAAGGCCTTTCTTAAATTTAAAAAAATCTTTTTATTTGTATTCTGGATACATTCAGATATTTCTTTTCGATGATTCCCGCATATTAATACTTCTTCTGGTCCATCTAATGAAACTTTTGAGAATCTTTCTTTTTCAGGGTTTCCACATGTAATAAGAACATAATTTTTATTTTGGAATCCTTTATTTGCTAACTCAATTGCATATTGAAGAGAATGCATATTTGTTGATTTTGAATCATTTATAATTGAATTAGATATTTTTTGATATCTATATGGAAGATCTTTAAATGTTTGGTTTTGAGCCTTTGATCCAGTAATCCATTCGAATATTTCATAAGGGTCTTCCGTTTTTAGAAATTTTTTACTATTTAAGACTTTCTTTTTGGTTCTTTTATAATCCTCAAAACTGCCATGATAGTCTAAATGGTCTTCAGCTATATTTAGTAGAATACCAAAATCCAATTCGTTTACAGACATTTTATCTAACTGAAAACTTGATAGTTCAATAATAGAGTACTTCTTTCCATTATTGATAGAGTCAAGCATTGGATTGCCAATATTGCCTATCAAATTGACTATATTTTGACTCTTAAAAAGTTGGTATAAGTGAAAGCAAGTTGTACTTTTTCTATTAGTTCCAGTAATGCCGATCTTTATTGATGTATCTTCTCTAAAAAAAATATCTAAATCAGTTAAAATGTTGCTCTTAGATTTCAATAATTTAAAAACGCTTCTTGGAACTCCTGGACTACAGTAAATATAGTCATATTCCTCAAGAGGCTCTATATTTTTAAATTTTGAAATATTGCTATCGAAAATATCAAACTCAAGGTTCTTCTTTTGTAAATATCTTTCAAATGATTTTCCTGTAATCCCATAACCATATATTAAGGACTTCATTTCTAAGTACTATCTCAACTTTAAAGTTGCTAGTGCTATCAGAATTAAAACAAGAGTAACAATCCAAAAACGAACAATAATTTTAGGCTCTGGCCATCCCTTTAACTCATAATGATGATGAATAGGAGCCATTAAAAAGACTCTTTTACCTCTTGTTTTAAATGAGATAACTTGAATTGCGACGCTTAAAGTTTCTATTACAAAAACTCCAGCCATAATTGCAAAAACTAACTCATGTCTTAATATAACAGCAAGTATACCCAGGATTGCCCCTAATGTTAGCGATCCTATGTCTCCCATGAATATTTGCGCGGGATAAGTGTTGTACCAAAGAAAGCCTATTCCAGAGCCAATCAGAGCACCACAAAAAACTATTAATTCTCCAGAAAGTTCTAAATGAGGCAAATATAAATAACTAGCTATAATTTGATTACCCATGCTGTAGGCTATAAGCCCAAGCGCTCCTGCTATAAGAACCGAAGGAAGAATGGCAAGTCCATCCAATCCATCAGTGAGATTAACAGCATTAGACGATCCAACCAAAACAAACATTCCTGTAAATATAAAAACGAATGGGCTCATTGGTATTATTAAATCCTTAAAGAAAGGAACTATAAAAGAAGTCTCAGGAAGTGTTTCAGCTGAATGATATAAATAAAATAATGTTATAAATGAAAATAATAATTGAAGAATAACTTTTTGTTTAGAATTTAAACCATCAGAACTTTTCTTTTTTATTTTAATAAAGTCATCAATAAAGCCTATCGAAGCGAATGCAACTGTTACAAATAGAACAACCCATATATACCTATTGCTTAGATCAGCCCAAAGCAGAGTAGAAACCACTAAAGACGATAGAATTAATAGTCCTCCCATAGTGGGTGTTCCAGATTTTTTATAATGAGATTCCGGCCCATCAGTCCTAACGTGTTGCTCAAATTGCATAGACTTCAAAAGATTTATAATAAAAGGGCCCATTAAAATTGAAATCATGAGCGCTGTAACAGTGCCGCCAAGAGTTCTTACTGTTAGATATCTAAGAACATCAAAACCTGGATCTACATCCACCAATACTGAGCCTAAATATTCAAACATTTATAAATTTTTCCATTTTCATGCCTCTAGACCCCTTTAATAGGACAATATCTTTTGAACCAATATTCTCTTTTAAGAATATTTTTAATTCCTTCTCTGAATCAAAGAAAATTCCTTTCTTGCCAAAGCTCTTTACAGCATATTTTGTTAAATCACCAAAACCAAGGAAAATATCAATTTTTTTCTTTGCAGCATATAAGCCAATATTTATATGATATTTCTTTTTATATTTTCCAAGCTCTAACATATCTCCAAGAACTAATACCTTGTGTCTCTTCGAAGTCGCTAAAAGATCTATAGCTTTTGTTACTGAATCAGGGTTAGCATTATAAGTGTCATCAATTAAGGTAGATCCTCTTAGCCATTTTGATTGATTCTGTCTTAGATTATTTGTTGAATTCTTGTTGATGCTTTTAAAAAATAACTCATTTGAATTTTTTGAATAAAAACTTGCAGCAAAAGAAGCCAATATATTTTTAATATTATGCTCTCCAACCATACTTGTATTAACTGTTTCTAATAAACCATTCTTTTTTGAACAAATATCAAATTTCATTCGATTAAGATTTAGTTTGATATTGGTTGCAAAAAAATCTGCACTCTTATTCATACCAAAAGTTACTACCTCCAAATCATCTCTAAAATTTTTCCATAACTTTAAATGTTGTTTATTCTCATTAGGCACAATCAAAACACCATTTCTTTTTATATTTGTAATTAATTCAGACTTAACCTTTAGGACACCTTTAATATTTTTTAAATTTTCTAAATGAGAATTTCCAATATTTGTAATAATTCCAATATGTGGTTTTAATATTGAGCTTAAATAACTAATATCTCCTGGTTTTGCTGCTCCCATTTCAATAACTAAGTGTTTAGAATTTGGGTTAGATCTCATTATACTTAAAGGCATGCCTAGTTCGTTGTTATAGTTTTTTAGAGTGCTGGAACTAGCCCTAAGTGCATTAGTAATAATTTTTGTGGTTGTTGTTTTACCATTACTTCCTGTAATACCAATAATGTTCCCATGATATTCATGTAAGATTTTTTTAGATATTTTTTTAAGTGCTATGGTTGAGTTCTTAACATAAATTATTTTTTTATTTTTAGAATTTATAAACTGTTTACTATCTGTTATTGCAAGGCATGCTCCATTCTTGAAAGCATCATCTATGAATTCATTTCCATTAAAATTTTTACCATTAATTGCTATAAATAATGAATCTTTCTTGATTGTTCTTGAGTCAAGAGAGATGTTCTTAATTTCAATATTTTTTATAACTGAAATATCTAAGAAATGTGAAAGATCATTTGAATTATTTATAAATTTCATTGACTACCTCATGATCACTAAAATATAAAAACTTACCATTTATTTCTTGAGTATTCTCATGGCCTTTTCCAAGAATAACTAGACAGTCATTGTCACCAATCATCTTACTTCCTTGGATAATTGCCTCTTTTCTATCCTCTATTGCCAGAACATCATGATTTTTCATACTATCGATAGCATCATTATAAATACTATTAAAACTTTCACTTCTTGAGTTATCAGAAGTAAAAATTACTTTTTTTCCATTCTGCATAGCAATTTTTAGCATTTTAGGTCTTTTTAGTTTATCTCTATCTCCACCACAACCAAAAATAATTATTAAGTTATCAAAATAACTCTTTATGGATGACAAAAATAATTCAAAACCTTCGGCATTATGAGCAAAATCAATAATAACATTTGCCGATATATCAGAAATAAGCTCAGTTCTTCCCTGGGGAAGATTTAAGAAAGATAAATTATTTGTATTTGAAGTAGAAAAATTTGCGAAGCCTATTGAACAAATAGCAAAGACAAGATTTTGAATATTAAAGTCAGGAAATAAAGAGGATGAGAATTTATAAGTCTTCTTGGAGTCTACCGGATATCCAAATGGAGGATTGTTGATGGTTATTTGAAAAATTGATTTATTAAAATTAGATTCTATTATTTCATAATAAATATCTGAAAATTGATTTTCACTTCCTATACAAGTTAGCTTATATGGGCTGTTCTTAATAAAGTCATAATCATCTCCTAGAGTTTTTAAGTTTTCGTTAATCAGCCTAACCTGACTTGTGGTATCAAATATTGAAAATTTAGCATTAGCATAATTATTTAAATTTAGATGGTAATCTAGATGGTCCGTTCCTATATTTAAAATAGATGCAGAATTTAAACAGGACAGATATTTCAATCTATCTTGAACAAGTGCATGGGAGGACATTTCAATACATACAGAAACAGAATCTTGAAAGTCATAGAACTTAAAAATATTAAATAGTTCAAAGATGTCAGGAGTAGTTTTTGATGAGAATGATTGGTTTATCTCTTCATTGTTGTGCTGAGTGCCTATTGTTCCGATATAAACTGATTCACAATCTTGAGATATTAATAACTGATGACAAAGGTATGCAGTTGATGTTTTACCATTTGTTCCAGTAAAGGCAAAAAAATTATTTCTATTTTGAATATTGAGTATTTGATGAAATTCTTCTAAAAAATAATAGATTTTATCTCTTACAAAAAAATCATCGGCATCTTCGAGATCTTCAATATAAAAAACATTGCCTCTTTCAGATATATAACTGGGATCATTATGGACAGCGATAGATGCACCAAGCTCCAATGCAAGTTCTATATGTTTACTGCCATGATTTGTTTCTCCTCTTAGTCCAAAAAAAATAGAGTCTTTTTTTACCTTATCTGTTGAATTAGTAGCATTGGTTATTTTAGTTTCAAGTGGAAAAGTCACCTCAAGTATTTTTTCTAATTCATTCATTTCCAAAATATCCAAGATGATTTATTGAGCTTTCTGCAATAAGAGAAAATAATGGAGCTGCTACCGCTCCACCGCTGTATTTATTTAGGCTTGGTTCATTAATAGATACAAAAATAGTTAGAGAATTGTTTTCAATTGGAACGATTCCTACAAAAGTAGCTCTATATTTGTCTTCTTGATATCCGCCTCCAATTGATTTGTGAACAGTTCCAGTTTTACCACCTATATTAAAACCTTTTACTTTAGCTGCCTTACCAGTTCCAATTTTTACTACTTTTTGCAACGCTTCCAAGGTATGCCTCGCAGATTCTTCTGAGATTAATCTTTTTTCAGGGACCTCATCAGATAATATTAATTTAAAATCTTTAAAGATCCCTTTGTTAGCAAAAACTGAATAAGCTGAAGTTATTTGAAAAGGGCTTACTTCAAATCCATATCCATATCCCATAGATGCTATCTCTATTTCAGATATATTTTCTTGAATCTTTAAAAAACCAAATGCTGAAGAGGGAAAATTGACTGAAATAGGCCTAGAAAAACCAAAATCTAGGTAAGTTTGTTTTAAATTTTTATAACCCAACATCATTGCCACTTTTGATGCTCCAACTTGACTTGAAAAAGCTATTACCTCTTTAGGAGTAAGCTTCTCATAACTTTTTGTATCAGTAATAATTTTATTTCCAATATTTAATCTTCTTGGTATATCCATAAGACTGTCAGGATTTATAATTCCTTTATCTGTTGCACTAGAGAATACTATTGGCTTCAAAACAGATCCCATCTCATACGAATCAACTAAAGCTCTGTTCATTTGAATCTTTCTATCTGGACTATTGGGATTGTAGGAAGGATAGCTTGCAATTGCTAGAATCTCACCACTAGTATTATCAAATACGAGAACAGTTCCACTTTTGGCGCTATTATCTTTGATAGCTTCTACAAGATGTTTATACGCATAGAATTGAATAGTTGAATCAATTGTTAATTTTATATCTTTTCCAGAGAACGTTCTTTCTACCTCAATTGGTTTAGAGATAGTTATTTGCTTGGCATTTGTATAATATTTTTGTTTTCCTGGTGTGCCTGATAGAACTGAATCATAACTCTTCTCAATGCCTTCTAAGGCCCTATCTTTTCCATGAAAACCAATTAGAGGGGCTATTTGATCGCCTAATGGGTAATGTCTACTGTGCCTAACCTCAATTTCCAATCTATTAAAATCTAACCTATTAATAATTGCCTGTTCTCTAATTGTTAAGTTTTTCTTTAATAAAGTTTTTTTTATGAATGATGAGTCTTCTAATTTTATATCCGCTATGGCAATTAAATCTTTAAGCTTCAAATATCTATCAAGGTTCAGGCCACCTAGGGCATATAAATCATAATTAACAACAGATACTGCAAGAGGAAAATTGTTTCTATCAAAAATAGTTCCTCTTACGGGATTTGTATCTTTATATTTTATATATCTCTTCTTTCCTTCATATTGTAAAAAGTTACTGTCAAAGACTTGGACAGAGATAATTTTTGAAGCAACTGCCAAAATAGAGAGGCTAAGACAAAGGCAAACAACTAGAAGCCTCCAATTTATGTAATTAGTCTTTTTCATTAATTTTAATCAAAATAGTTTGAGCTCTTTTTTTTACCATCCCAAGCTTTTCTTTGGAATCTTTCTCGATACTTGCTGGAGAATTTTCAGTGTGAAATTGAGTTACAAGCTTAAGATTTAAATCTTTAAAATTAGCATATTCTATTAATAAATTTTGATTATTTCCATGGAGTCTATTTATTTCAAATGCGAGCTTAATTTTTTCCAGGGCGAGAAAGCATGAACTAAATAATAGAGTACTTAAGATTATAGATTGTGCGTAACTCATTATATTTTTTTAAAGACTCTCATAATTGCACTTCTAGATCTTTTATTTCTATCTACTTCTTCAAGACTAGGTCTTATTTTCTTTGCAATGCATGAAAATTCTTTATGTTCGATTGTATTTAATGGGATATCTTTCGGATAATTTTTAATTTCTGGTCTAAAGAAATTCTTAACAATGTTATCTTCCAACGAATGGAAAGATATTATAACTATTACGGCATCTTTTTTAATAATAGTACTTGCTTGTTTAAGTCCTTCTTTTAACTCCTCAAGTTCATTATTGATAAAAATTCTAAAAGCTTGAAAGGATTTTGTAGCTGGATGTATTTTTATTCTTTTATCTGGATAAATTTCTTCAATAATTTGAGCTAACTGAATTGTTGTTTCTATTAATTTTTTTTCTCTAAATTTTAGAATAGAATCAGTAATAATTTTTGCGTGCTTTTCATCACCATATTTATACAAAATATCCATAATCTCATTTCTGTCTGCTTTATTTATCCAGTCAGATAAAGGGAAGCCTTTTAAGGTATTGAATCTCATGTCTAGTGGCCCATCGTGTCTAAAACTAAAACCTCTTGTTTCATCATCAAAATGAGTTGAGCATGTCCCTAAATCAAAAAGAATTCCATCTACTGAATCTTTCTCAAAATAAGACTCTAATTTATTAAATGAATTATGTTTTGCAGTAAAGTTTTTATTATTAATATTAGAGGCATCAATAAATGCATCTGGATCTTTGTCTAGGGATGTTAAATGTCCTTCTGATGAAATTCTATCTAGTATAGCTCTGGTATGTCCACCTCTGCCATAAGTACAATCTATATATATACCATCTTTTTTTTGGACGAGAAATTCTAAAGACTCTTCCAGTAGCACTGGAAAATGAAGCATATTAGTCTACTTGTTTTCTCATAAAAGTTGGTACATCAAGGAAATCAATTGCCTCTGCAGACGATGCACCAACTCTTTGATTGGTTTGTTCTTTATTTAATCCAACTGGATTAAGCTGAATTGTTGGTTGGTTATCTATAACAAGAGATGGAGCTCTTTGATCAACACCAGTAGCCACTATAGTTACCAATAAATCATCCTTAACACTATCATCATAGACAAGTCCGTAAATAATATTTGCGTCCTCATGCACTATTTCTTCGACTATATCTGCCACTTCTGTTTGGTCGCCCAAAGTAGGTTTTGCTGCAGTTATATTTACAAGAACGCCTCGAGCATTCTTAAGATTTATGTCTTCAAGCAACTCACTTTTAACAGCTTGGGTTGCAGCAGCTTCTGCTCTCTTTTTTCCACTAGCCCTTCCTGTTCCCATCATAGCTATGCCTTTTTCTGACATTACAGTTTTTACGTCTGCAAAATCGACGTTAATGTGACCTTTTTTCATAATTATGTCAGATATCCCCTGAACGGCACCCTTTAGAACATCATCAGCCTTTGCAAATGCATCTTGCATTGCAGTATCTTCTCCAAGAATTTCATATAACTTTTGATTTGGAATAGTTACTAAACTATCAACTTCCTCAACCAATGCTGCTAGACCCTTTTCAGCTGCAGACATTCTTTTTTTACCTTCAAATCTAAATGGCTTAGTTACAACAGCAACTGTTAAAGCACCCATATCTTTTGCAATTGAAGCAACAACTGGAGCCGCTCCTGTGCCTGTTCCACCGCCCATTCCTGCTGTTATGAATACCATATCAGCTCCAACTAATAACTCTTCTATTGCAGCTCTATCGCTCTCAGCAGCTTTTCTTCCAACATCCGGATTTGCGCCTGCTCCTAAGCCTTTTGTTAAACCATTACCTAATTTAAGAGTAATAGCTCCATCAGCTTCAGAAAGTGCCTGAGTATCAGTATTCGCACATATAAAATCGACGCCTTGAATTTTATGATTGATCATATGGATTACGGCATTTCCACCTGCACCACCTACTCCCACTACTTTAATTTTAGCGCTTTCAACTGCCTGGCCTATTACTTCAAAGTTCATTGTCTATCCCCTTTTAAAATGACATTGATTTAATGCTTTCTGGTAATACTACGTCTAATATCTCTGTTGATAGAGATCCGCCCATTTGTCTCATTTCCCAGTTATTAATATTCCATATTTCAAATTTATCGCCCATACCAATTAATGAGATTTGCTTTTCATCATAAATTTCTGCATATTTTCTTAATTCAGCTGGGATTAATAACAACATTCTTCCTTTTACATCTAAATCAATTACATTAGCATTGCCTAGAATAGTCCATTGGAGATTTCTTACTATTGGATCTAAGCCCTGCAATGACTGCAATTTAGATGAAATAATTTCCCACTCTGATTCAGGATAAATTTTTAATGATGGGTATTGCGGATCTTTGGTTACAACTATTTTAGTTTCATTGTTTTGCAATAAATGAGCACGGTATTTAGCTGGGATAGCTAATCTACCCTTTTGATCTAATGAAACCGTATTGAATCCAAACATGCAACAAAATATAAAGCCTTTTTACACACTTTGCAACACATTTACACACTTTTTCTCACTAGCAAAGAATATTAGCTAGTAAATGAGTTGGTCTGTAAGCCGGATTCTGTAAAAGATGATCATCTATCTCGATATTATGTTGCCATAATACTCTAGCAACCTACCCAAATCCTAAGCGAGCAGCTTTATAGGATTTCTATTTGGTCTTGCTTCAGGCTGGGGTTTACAATGCCTTAACTGTCTCCAGTTAAGCGGTAGGCTCTTACCCCACCTTTTCACCCTTACCAATATAAAATTGGCGGTATACTTTCTGTTGCACTTTCCGTAGGCTTACGCCTCCCAGGTGTTACCTGGCGCCCTGCTCTGTGAAGTCCGGACTTTCCTCTAACAATAAATATTAGCGATCATCCAACCAACTCGAGATTATTATAAATCTTTTTTAATCTAATAGTTGTTTATATATCTCTCTCTTATTCTCTTTGGTGATAAGTGAAATTAGTTTAGCTGCATCCTTAGCTGGCATTATTTTCAAGAAGGCCTCACTTATTTTTTTGTCTAAAATAAATTTTGGTTTTAAAGATGAGTTTGCCTCTATAACAATTACAAACTCTCCCTTTAATATTATTTCATCTTTTTTTATTTTTTCTAGGATATTTGAAATAGTCCCTCTTTGAATATCTTCATAGATCTTAGTCATCTCTCTACACAAAGATATCTTTTTTGTCTTTGAGTAGTACTCATTAAGATGCTCTAGAGTTTTTTCAATTCTTTTTGCAGATTCAAAAAGAATTATTGTATTTTTTTCATACTTCAAAGCATTAAAGAAATCTTTTTTATGAGTAGCTTTTCTAGGGACGAACCCTAAAAAACAAAAACTTGAAGTTGGAAGTCCTGAAAGTACTAAAGCATTTATTACAGATGATGGGCCAGGCAGTAAAGTAAATTTAATATCATTTTTAATACACTCTTGAACCAACAAATAACCAGGATCAGAAATTGCTGGCGTGCCAGCATCGGAAACCAATGAAATATTAATATTCTTATCCTTTAAAAGTTCGACAATATGTTTGCTAACTTCTATCTCATTATGCTCGTGAAGTGCTTGAGATTTTGTATCAACATTGATAAATTTTAATAGCTTATTTGTATTTCTGGTATCTTCAGCATATATATAATCTGAATTTTTAAGAACATCGATTGCTCTTAGTGATATATCATTTAGGTTACCTATTGGTGTTGATATAAGATTTAACATAATTAAAAGAAATTAGAAGTGACAAAACCTAGCTTAACATTTATTTCATTATTACTGATCCTTGTTTTATCAGGATGTATATCGTCACCAGAAATTTTAAATATAAATAAAAATGATTCAGGTAATAAGTCATATATTTCTTCAATAATTAACAAAGATGCGGTCATTAAAGTTTCTAAATTGGAAGAGGTAACAACAATACTAGATGACCTATTTTTCTTCAAAAATTTAGATGATCAAAAAATCTCTTTGATTAATTTATATATAGATAATGATTTTCTAAATGAAGAAGGTATTTCAAGAGTTTCATCATTTTTATCTATAAACCAAAAAATAAAAAAAGCTGGAATCATTGAACTTAACTACCTAACAAGTGATGAAAATAAAGAATATATTATTGAATCTGTATTAAAGGATGACTCAAAATTTAATGTGCAGTTTAATAAATCAAACGGTAATAAAATAAAAAATAATCTTCTAACCTCAAATCTATTATATTTTTGTAAAAGTATTATCGAAGAACAGAAAGAGTCGATTGAAGATTTAATATTCTCTTCAAAAAATAATGGGGATAATGTGATTGTTGTTTTCTCTAGGGACTTTGAAGAGCAAGCAAAATTATTAAAGCAAAAATATCCTGGAGTCAGATTGTCAAAGGTTGAGGATAATTTCGAGGAATTTACCAAAGAAACTTTAGGTATAGATGACAGTTTGAAGAGGTTTAGTGCAATAGAATTGTTAGATAGAAATATTAAATTAGAAAGCAGCCCAAGGGAGAGGAAAGATTTTAGTGAAATATATTTTTTACTTACTCATGAAATAGGGAAGTCTATTATCCCTATTTTTAGAAGTTATTTGCTGGATATTAAATTCTTTTCCACAAGTGAGATTATTCTGAATGCTACCGATATTAATCAATTAAATGATTTTGAAGGATTGTTTATACCATCCCCAGATTATTTCTTTAAAAAAATATTAGATAAAAAAGAAATAAGGAGTTTTGATGATGAGTATAGAAAAGCTTTGACCAGTGATTTGATATTAGCTGAAAAACTTATGCAGTCAAACATAAGTAAGGCTTCTATATTATTAAATACAGGCTCTGCAGTTTTTAATAGAAACGAATGTATAAAAAGGGATATCCCTATTTGGAAGATATCTCTAAATAGTCTTTATTGATCGTCTTTAAGGTCTCTCTCTAAAGAGGAGAGGCTATCAAGAAAACCAGGCCTTTTAAATATATCTTTTTGGTAATCAATGAGAGGCTTTAAGTGTCTATTAACGGGAAGTCTTATTCCAATTGAGGGAAGCCTCCATAGAATTGGTGCAAAACAACAATCAACTAAAGTAAATTCATCACTCATAAAATATTTAAATTCTTTAAATGTAGGAGCTATTGATGATATCTCATGAAGCAATTCTTCTCTTAATTTAATCAACTCTTTTTCAGGAAGATCGCCAGCAATTAATGTATCGACCATTGGACACCACTCTCTATCTATTCTTAACATCAATGTTCTGCTGTTAGCCCTTGCAACAGGGTATACAGGTAATAAAGGTGGATGAGGAAATCTTTCATCAAGATATTCCATCATTACAGAAGGATCATGTATCGCTAAATCTCTGTCAACTAGAATTGGTAATTTATGATAAGGACTTATAGATAGAATATCTTCAGGAGTAGCCTCAGGTTTTGATTCTTTTATCTCAGCAGTAATATCCTTTTCAGCTAAAACTATTCTCACTCTTTGACTGTAATGGTCATCTCTATCTGAATATAAAATCATAATTTTTTCCTAATTTTTAATGATAATCTTTATGGTATTCTCGATACAATAAAGAGGACAAAGCTGTGAATATTAAAAAATAGAATACCACATACCAACCTATCCTCTCCCTTGTTGCCTTTGCAGGTTCTCCAACATAGACCAAGAAATTTGTAAGATCATATATTAATTTATCAAATTCGTCTTTAGTTAATTCTCCAGAACCTTCTGCAACTTCAAGAAATCCACATTTTTCATTTGTAATAGCATTTCCTTCAGCATCTCTTTTTTCACCACCATTTCTAGCAATAACTGGAACTTGTTTGCAAACTAATTTTTGATTTCCTTGCAGAGCCATTAGAACATTAGGCATAGCTGTACCTGGGTAAACTAGATTATTCACTCCATATTGTTTTGTTGAGTCCTCATAGTAGGTTCTTAGATAAGAATATATCCAATCATCTCCTCTCACCCTACTAACAAGTGTTAGATCAGGCGGGGCAACTCCAAACCATTTAGCAGACTCTTCTTTAGGCATGGAGCCTGTCATTAAGTCACCTGGCTTTACTGACTTATCAAAGACTAGATTTTCAAAAAAAATATCCTCAGGAATCTGAAGATCTTTAGCCACTCTTCCCCATCTTGAATATTGAAGAGAGTGACAGCCATAACAATAGTTAAGAAATGTTGATGCACCACTTTGAAGAGATTCCATATCATTAAGTGAATATTTAAATTTATCGCAATCACCATAATCTTTACATGGTCCGCCCTCCGCAGCTTCTAAACTATTAAAAAATATTGTTGATACGAAGAGCAACAAAAATTTAGAGCTTTTAGATAAAATATTTTTATACATCATAGTCTTTTGGGTACTTCTAATGTTTTTTCAAATTTTGTATAAATTGGCATTAATAAGAAAAAGGCAAAATAAATAAAAGTACATATAACGCTCATTGTTTTTCTAACTTCTGTTACGCCAACTGTTCCAAGATATCCTAACGTGAGGAAACTAATACCAAACAATGCTAAAGCTAGCTTGCTGTAGATGCCTTTGTATCTAATTGATGCAGCCTTGCTATTATCTAACCATGGAACAACAAATAATATTGCAACTGCTGAACCCATAACAATTAAACCGCCAAGCTTATCAGGAACAGCTCTTAACATTGCGTAGTAAGGAGAGTAATACCATACAGGTGCTATATGCTCTGGTGTAACAAGTGGATTAGCTTCTTCAAAATTTGCCATTTCAATAAAATAGCCTCCTCCTTCAGGAAAGAAGAACATAATTATTGCAAAGACCGTCATGAAGACACCAATACCTACTAGAGCGTTTAAAACTTTGTACGGAAAGAATGGAACACTATCTAATGGCACCCCGTCGTCGTCAAGAAATTCTTCAATATCTACACCTTCAGGATTTCCTGCTCCTACCTCATGCAAGGCTACAAGATGAAGGAATACTAATGCGATTAATACTAAAGGCAAAGCAACGACATGAAGAGCAAAAAATCTTGAGACTGTTATTCCTGAAATATAGTAATCACCCCTAACCCATAATTCTAAAGATTCTCCAATATATGGAATAGCTCCAAATAAAGAAATAATTACTTGCGCCCCCCAGTATGACATTTGTCCATAAGGAAGAACGTATCCAAGAAAGCCTTCAGCCATCATTGCTAAATATATTGCACATCCAAAAACCCAAACTAGTTCTTTTGGTTTTTGATAAGAGCCGTAAAGAAGTCCTCTAAACATATGAAGATAGACAACGGCAAAAAACATAGATGCACCAGTTGTATGCATGTATCTTATAACCCAGCCATAATCAACATCTCTCATAATATATTCAACAGAAGAAAATGCTTCCTCTTCTGTATTTGAATAAGGCATTATTAACCATATTCCTGATATTATTTGAATAATAAGCACTACGGATGCAAGAGCTCCAAAAAGGTACCAAAAATTGACTTTAGAAGGCACCGGGTGTTTTGATAAATGCCTTTCAAAAGTATTGACTATAGGAAGTCTACTATTAAACCATCCAAAAACTTTTCCTGCTATTTCACTCATTTAAGCCGATCCTCCATCTTCACCAATAGTTAATACACTTCCAACAAAAAAATGTGGTGGTACTGGAAGGTTTGTTGGAGCAGGAACTCCTTTGAAAACTCTTCCTACCATATCAAACATAGAACCGTGACAAGGACAAAAAAATCCTCCAGCCCAGGTTGCATCCCATGGCTTTGGTTCAACTTCCGGATGATATTTTGGTGAACAGCCAAGGTGAGTACAAACTCCAGCTACAACTGTATATTCTTCACTCTTTGATCTAGTTGCATTCATGCCTCTGTATGGTTCATCAATATCTTCTGAATTAGGGTCAGCAAGTTTAGGCAGGGTTACTTCTAAGCTTTTTAAACTTTCTTTAGTATGTCTTATAATAAATACTGGTTGTTTGCGCCAAGCTACTTGAATTTGTTGTCCGTATTGCATTTTTGATACATCTAATTTTACAGACGCGCCTGCAGCTTTAGCTCTAGCACTTGGATTCCATGCAGCGATAAATGGAGTTGCAGCAAAAGGTATTCCTGACAAGCTAACTGCGCTAGTTAAGCCTATAAGAACCTTTCTTCTTGTATTGTCTTTTTCTTGCATTAGCCCTTTGTGTGCTTGTGTTTGTACTAATAAAAAACTAGCAGATTATACCACTAATTTTAGAGAAAAAATCTGAAAAAAATTAACGTTTTGAAAACTGTTTGCTTTTCCTAGCCTTGACCAAACCAGGTTTCTTTCTTTCTACTTTTCTAGAATCTCTAGTAAGTAATCCAGCTTTTTTTAGTTGAGGTCTTAGTTCTTCATCAAATGAGATTAAAGCTCTTGAAATTCCATGCCTTATGGCGCCTGCTTGACCAAAACTTCCACCACCTTTAACTTTGATATTTATATCAAGCTTTCCTGTCAATTCTGTCATTTCAATTGGTTGCATGACCAGCATTTGTGCAACTTTTCTACCAAAATAAACATCTAACTTTTTATCATTAACACTGATATCTCCTTTTCCTGAAGATAGATAAACTCTAGCAGATGAAGTTTTTCTTCTACCAGTTGCGTAATGAATTTCTGATGTCATATTTTTGGATTCCATTCTATTGGTTGTTGTGATTCGTGTTCATGCTCAGGTCCACTAAAAACTTTAAGCTTTTTAATCATAGATTTACCAAGCTTGTTTTTTGGTAACATACCTTTAACAGCTTCTTCTATAATTCTCTCAGGAAATCTTTCGTTCATTTCTCTGAAAGTTCTAGTTTTTAATCCACCAGGATATAAGGAGTGAGTATAGTATTTTTTATCCTCAAACTTGGCTCCGGTTACCTTAATTTTTTCAGCATTAATAACAACAACATAATCACCGCCATCAGTATGGGGCGTGAAAGTCGGCTTATCTTTACCTCTGATTCTATCAGCTATTTTAGTTGCTACTCTGCCCAGAATCTTGTCTGAAGCATCGATAACATACCATTGTCTTTCGACATTTTCTTTTTTTAGTGAGAACGTTTTCATAATCATATTTTTGTAAGATGCGAATATTAATGTTTAGAGCCAAAATTAGCAATATTAAAGTGCATTATTTTTTAATTATCTGCCTTCTAAATACTCCATGGTTTGCATTTCATTTAGTCTGCTTAAGCATCTATCCCATAAAATCTGCAGTTTATTTCCAGAATATAAGTTGCCTGAGTTTAAATCACCCATAAAAAATTTTACCTTTGTATGTTCTCTATAACAAATATCTATAAACGAAATAAACCTTCTTATAATATCTGCATTATTTTCATCGCATTTAATAAAGTCATTTACAAAAATCCAGTCTTTGTCTTTACAAATTTCCATGAAATCTTTTACGCCAGTAGCTTTAGAAAAAAAATCTTTATAAGAAATCCATAGAAACTTTTCAGAGTATGCTTTACAAGGAAACTCCCTAGAGTTTATTGATAATAATTTATCCTTGAAAATTATTTGATCAAAACTGGTTTCAATGAAGTCTAAAATATCCTTATCATCAGAGATTTTATCAGAAGCTACATTTGCAAATTTATGGATATTTCTTGTTCTATAATCTATCGAACCTTTTAACTCATATATGTGTAGGTTATTTTTTATAGTTTCCATAGAATCCATAAATTTTTTCCTTTGAAGTCCGTCTTTATATAAATTATCAGGATGAGCATTAGATGTTAAAAACATTATTACTCCAGATTTGATTAACTGATTCAAAAGATTTCCAATAATCATCGCATCAGCCACATCCTCAACCTGAAATTCATCAATAAAAATAATTTTATAATTTTTATTTAGTGTCTTAGCTATATAATTTAAGGGATTCTTTTTACCAGAAAGCTTAGATAACTCTTTATGAATATCTTGCATAAAATCAATATAATGAAAAATACCCTTGCTTCTTTTGATAGTTTCTAAAAATTTTTTAGCAATGAGAGTCTTACCTCTCCCAACATCTCCCCATACATAAAAACCCTTTGTTTCACTTTTGTTCTTTTTGAGGTTTTCTAAAAAATTAGATTCTTTTGGAAAGAAATTTAATAAATTGTTAATTAACTCAGTCTGAGCTAAATCAAGCTCTATTCCTTGGTTTTTTAGATCATCGGTGATATTTTGAATCATTAATATATGAAAATTTTACAAGCCACCAAAATAAACTATTTATTAGTAATTTCAATAACTATATTTTTAACATGGTTTTATATTAACAATGATAGCAATAAATTTGTCTCTGCATCAGAAAAATCCATCTCTTCCGTAGTAACAATATATTCCTTCAAAAAAAATAGTTCCTATTCTAAAAATCTAAGCGAAATAGGGTCTGGTGTAATTTTTTCAAAGGATGGCTATATAGTTACAAATTTTCATATTATTTCTGGGTCTCAGAATATAAAAGCGAGACTTAGCAGCGGCCAAGAATATAATGCAACGGTTATAGGTTTTGATATAAATGCTGATATTGCTGTTCTGAAAATTATATCGGAAGAAGTTCTTATACCTATTAATATTGCTGATAGTTCAAATTTAAAAACTGGTGATAGTGTTTTGGCTATTGGTAATCCTTATGGTATTGGTATCTCAGTTTCTGCAGGAATTATTAGCGCAACTGGAAGAGATTATGGAAATCCATATTTAGAATTAATTCAAACAGATGCAGCAATCAATCCAGGAAATTCTGGTGGGGCATTAATCAATGAAAATGGTAACTTAATAGGAATTAATACAAAAATATTTTCAAAAACTGGTGCATATCAGGGCTTAGGTTTCGCCATACCCTCAAATGTAGTTGTTCAGATTGCTTCTGAACTAATTAAATATGGAAAAATTAGAACAATGTGGATTGGTAATTTCAGAGTTACTGGTATTAGATTAAATTTAAATAATCAACTTATCAATGGTCTGCGAATAGTTGAAATTGATAGTGTTGGGCCCTTATTTGAAGAAGGTGTTAGAGCTAATGACATTATTATTGAGATTAATCAAGAGGAGAGTTCATGGAATAATCTTACTAAATCTTTAAGATTTGCTTCACTTGGTGATGATATTAAACTAAAACTATTTACAACTGACAAAGAGTTTAAAGTTGTTGAAATTACTTCAGATCAAATAGAAAAAGTTAACTAGGCAAACGGATAATATTAGCCCCTAAATAATTTAGTTTCTCTTCAATTCTTTCATAGCCCCTATCTATATGATAAATCCTATCTACTATCGTTTGACCCTCTGCACATAGACCTGCCAGAATAAGACTTGCAGATGCCCTCAAGTCTGTTGCCATAACTTCTGCACCATAAATCTTATCAACACCCTTTACTATTGCCTGATTACCATTGATATTAATATCACAACCCATCCTGTTGAGCTCCTGTATATGCATAAATCGATTTTCAAAAACTGTTTCATATATATTTGAGGTGCCTTCAGCTATTGCATTTATAACTGAAAATTGAGCTTGCATATCAGTTGGGAACTCAGGAAATGGAGCTGTAGTAATATCAACTGGCTTTGGTTTATCTCTTTTCATGGATAACGAAATAGAATTTTCGTCAAATTTGATTTCTGCACCTGTTTCTTCGAGCTTTTGGAGTACTTTTCTTAATCTATCGGGATTAATTCCATTAATTAAAACCTCTCCTCTTGTTACTGCAGCTGCTACCAAGTATGTTCCAGCTTCAATTCTATCTGCAGGAATACTGAAAGTTGCTCCATTCAAAGCAGACACTCCTTCAATAACTATTTCATCAGTTCCAGCTCCTGTAATTTTTGCACCCATTTCATTTAAAAGTTCTGCTAGATCTTCAATTTCTGGTTCTTTTGCTACATTCGTTAAATAAGTGGTTCCTTTTGCCAGACATGCCGCCATCATTATATTTTCTGTCCCTGTAACAGTTACTCCATCAAATTTTATTTTTGCTCCCACAAGTTCAGTGGCAGTTGCTTCTATGTAACCACTTTTAAGTTCTATTTTTGCACCAAGTTGTTCTAGAGCATCTAAATGGAAATTTACTGGTCTTGAGCCAATGGCGCAACCACCAGGAAGTGCAATCCTTGCTTTTCCATATTTTGCAACAAGAGGTCCAAGTACAAGAATCGATGCTCTCATAGTTTTTACTAACTCATATCTAGCTTCGGTATCTTTCAATTTATTGGAAGAAATAGTGAAATCCATATTTTCATTTAAAAGTATTTCAGCGCCCATAGATCCAAGTAACTCAAACATTGTAGTAATATCTTGAAGATAAGGAAGATTTTTTAAAACTACGCTATCGTTGCAAAGAATCGTTGCAGCAATCATAGGCAATGCTGCATTTTTTGCTCCAGAACAAGTTATAGTTCCACTTAAAGAATTGCCACCATTTATTAAAAGTTTCTCCATTATTATCCTATTCTGGTTTCAATGCTTAGAGCATGAAGTACTCCTGATTCAAATTTATCTTTTAAAGGATTGAGTACTTTTTTATGTTGGTTTATTAATGACAAGCCTTGAAATGATGCTGATGAAACAATTAGTTTTAAATTGCATGAGTCACCACCAAATGAACACTCTGCATCTGGAATTTCTTTAATAATGATTTCCGTTAATAGATCCCTATCCACTTATGCCTGCATCCCCAGCATCAGAAACCCAGCCTTTTAGAGTTAATTCTATATCACCATTATTTTTACTTGCTAATGCTTGAAACTGATTCCTGAAAGTTAAGCCAAGATTCACACCATTTACAATAATATTCACTATCATCCATTCGTTATTCTTATTTTTTCTTAATTTATAAGATATTGGGTATTTGCTACTACCGGTATTAAGAATTTGCTTAACTTCTGAATTTTTTGAGGTAAGCAACTCAGGACTATCAAGAAAAATAGTTTCAATTGCTTGATTTTCCCATTGAGCAAGAGTCTCGGCATATGTATCCAATAAGGAATCCTTAAAAATATTAACAAAATCTTTTCTTTGCTCTGTTGAGGATGCGGAATAATATTTTTTACCCATGACAGTTGCCGCAACTAAGCGAAAATTGATCATAGGTTCGAATATTTCCTTGATTTTATTTTCATAAGCATCTCTGTCTTCAGTAAATAAATTTTTATTTTCAATAAGAACTTGCACCATTTTTTGTGCATTTTTATCAATGAATATATGAGGATCTTCTTCAGAAGAAATCAATGGTGACCCCAACAGTAATAAAACTGATAAAAAATAATTTTTGTGAAGCGCTAACATTGTTCTATTATAGCATTTAGATGATAATTAAAAGTCAGTAAACATATGAAAAAATTTAACTATATAGGCTCTGCAAAACGAACATTTAAAGTAGAAGCAGATGCTATAAAGGGTTTATCAAACCAATTAAATAATAGCTTTTCACAATTATGTGATGCTGCCAGATTTAATGATGGCAAATTTATTATTATGGGTGTTGGTAAATCAGGACATATAGGTCAAAAAATATCTGCGACTTTATCTAGTACTGGGACTGGTTCAATATTCATTCATCCAACTGAAGCTGCTCATGGTGATATGGGCCTAATTGAAAAAAATGACATTATTTTTTTGATTTCGAATTCTGGTGAAACCGACGAAATTATTAATATACTACCATCACTCAAAAGGCTTTCTTATAAAGTGGTTTCTTTGACAAGTAAGAGAAGTTCAACAATTGCTAAATCTTCAGATATTTCAGTGGTCATAACTGCAAAAGAGGCATGTCCATTAGACCTAGCTCCAACATCATCTACAACTGCAGCTTTAGCATTTGGGGATGCTCTTGCAATTGCCTTACTCGAGTCTAAAGGTTTTACCAGAAACGATTTTGCTAGCTCACATCCAGCAGGAAAACTAGGAAAGAAACTAATCACACAGGTTCAACATATTATGCATAAGGGTAAAGAAGTGCCTTGCGTTGAGTCAACCACATTACTATCAAAAGCTCTAATAGAAATTACAGATAAAGGACTTGGCATTACTCTTGTTAAAAATAAATCTAAAATTATTGGTATATTTACCGATGGTGATCTCAGGAGATGTTTGAACGAACAAGTTGATATTAACTCAACAAAAATTAAAGATGTTATGACTAAAAAGTTTATAACTATTGAGTCTGAAACCTTAGCAATTGAAGCAGCTGAACTAATGGAAAAAAATAAGATATTTACCCTTGTTGTTATGCAAGGTTCAAAAAATGTGGGCGTTTTATCAATGCATGACTTAATTCAAGCTAGGATTCTTTAATTGTTTAGAAATAATATTCCTTTTTTTATACTAGCCCTAGGCCTCAATCTAAATGCTGAGATATCAATAAATAATCTTATAATTACTTCAGAATATGTTGAAATTAGTAAAGATCGTAATCAAGTTATCTTTCAAGACAAAGTTAAAATTGATTCAGGTACACTTGTAATTACTGCTGATGAAGCTTTATATGATGGCAGGAAAAAAATAATTACAGTCAAAGGCAACCCATCACTTATTGATTCTTTATTAAAAGATCTAAGTTTTAGTGGAGAGGCTTCTAAAATAATTTTCTTTGCTAATAACAAAGTTCAGTTAGTTGGCAAAGCCAGTATGATTTATGACGATATAAACATTTCATCAAATGCTATAACCTTTAATCCTCAAAATGGTAGTATTTCATCCAATGATTAATTCTTTATAAAAAATGCTTGTTTTAAGAAATGTGAAAAAATCTATCAAAGACAAAGTTATTGTCGATGATATTAGCTTTAGTATTCTTCCAGGTACTATTAATGGCTTGCTTGGCCCAAATGGTGCAGGCAAAACTACTACTTTCTATTTAATTGCAGGGTTGATAAAAAGTGATGATGGCGAAATATTATTTTCTGGAAATGATATTTCAAGCATGCCAATGCATAAAAGATCGAAATTAGGTATTAAATATCTTCCGCAAGAGCCTTCTATTTTTCAAAATTTATCTGTATATGAAAATCTCCTAGGATTAGCAGAAATTTCTTTTGATACTAAAGATGAAATAAAAAGTTTTATAGACCAATCGATAGAAGAGTTTAAACTTTCAAAAATATTAAATTTAAAAGGTAGGCAGCTTTCTGGAGGTCAAAGAAGAAAAGTGGAAATTGCAAGAACTCTTGCAGCCGAGCCGAAAGTAATTCTTTTAGATGAACCATTCGCTGGTATAGATCCAATTGCAATTGATGAGATAAAGAACGTTTTGATATCCTTAAAAAATAAAGATATTGGTGTTTTGATTACAGATCATAATGTAAGAGAAGCTCTTGAAATATGTGATCAAGCTATTGTCATTAACAATGGGGGTATTATTGCTCATGGTCCAAAAGATGTACTTATTACTAATGAACTTGTTAAAAAAGTTTATCTAGGAAACATGTATAGCTAAATGATATGGCTATATCGCTTCTAAAAGATTTTAAACAAAAACAAAAAGTATCTTTAACACCATCTTTAAAGAAATCAATAGATCTTCTTCAGTTATCCAGATATGAATTAATTCAAAGAATTGATCAAGAAATTGATGTAAATCCTTTTATTGAAAAAGAAGAAATAACAGATGACTTGGATTTCGAGGAAGGCGGGATTAGAGCCAATGATTTTGATTTTAATATAGCTGCATCGGAAAACTTACGAGAATCACTAATAAATCAAATAATTGATATTAAGTTAAACGCGCAATCAAAAGAAATAGCATTAGTTATTATTGACTGTTTAGATGAGGCTGGAAAATTAGATGAAGAACTAGAGGGTATTAATGAGCTATTAAGTTTTGGTTGCAGCCATAAAGAAATAGAAAATATTTTAATGAATGTAATTCAGAATCTTGAACCTATAGGTGTGGGTTATAGAAATTTTAAAGAGTGTATTGGTATTCAAATAAATAGAAAGGTTCTTAATCAAGATATAAAATTTATTTGCCAAAAAATATTATTTCAAAATGAGTCAGACGATATCGAGATAATTAAAAGCGAGCTACTGGGCCTTGGATATGAGTTAAAAGATATTGAAACGTCTATAAGTGAAATTAAAAGTTGTGATTTAAGTCCTGGCCTTAATTATGGGGATATTAATTACATTGTTCCAGATTTAAAGATTCGCTTGGAGAAAAATTTATTATCAGTAAATTTTGTAACTGATAATTTTCCAAAAATAAAAATAGATTCTGATCTTATTCAAAATACAGTTTCTCAACTTAAAAAAAATCCAAATATCAGCCTGTCTGAGAAAATTCAAGAGGCCAAATGGCTCATATCCTCGGTAAATAAAAGAAATGATACTGTATTGAGGGTTGGGGAGTTAATTTGCAAAAAGCAAATATCTTTTTTAGCTGAGAATCCACTAAAAATTAATCCATTATCCAATAAACAGCTATCAGAAGAACTTGAACTTCACCCTTCTACAGTTTCAAGAATATTGAGATCTAAATATATTGATACTCCAAAAGGTATAATTTCTCTAAAATCATTACTGGCTTCTTCGGTTTCAAAAACACGAAGTGTCACCCCTCTTCAATTAATGCAGCTTATTGAGATTGCTATAAGAGATGAAAAGGCTCCTAAAAGTGACAATAAAATTGCCTTTGAACTAAATAAACGAGGTTTTAATTTAGCTCGAAGAACCATATCAAAATATAGAAAAAAACTTAATATTCCATCATCAAGAAATAGATAGTTTTTTATACTTTAAGTTAGAATCAATTTATGGAAAATATTAATAGCAAAAAAAATCTTCAGATTATTTTAGATGATTCATCAAATCTTTCGTTAAATCAGATAAAAAGACTATTAAATAAAATGTCTTCTCCAGAAATTGCTCATGCACTTGAATCTTCTCCCCCAGAACAAAGAAAGTTATTATTTTCTTTGCTGGAAACAAATGAAGAAGGTGATGTACTTGCTGACTTAGGTGAAGAGATTCAACAAGATCTAATATCCAATATATCGAATGAAGAATTGACTGAAGCTGTTAAAGAACTTGAGCTTGATGAGATAGTGGATATTCTTCACAACCTTCCAGAAGAGAGAATGAATAATATTCTTTCTAAAATGTCTCTAAGAGATAGGACAAGAATCGAGCTGGGTCTTATCTATCCAGATAACACCGCTGGAGGTCTATTAAATAATGATGTCATTAGTGTTAGGCCCAGTCATACAGTAGAGGTCGTAATAAGTTACTTGAGAGGTCAGGAAGAGCTACCAGATAATACAGATAAAATTTTTGTTGTAACAAAAGAAGATCAATATGTCGGTGAACTATCCATCAGTAAGATTATTACAAGCGACCCCTCTTTGACTGTTCGTGAGATTATGGAAACTGATATTATTCCAATGTCAGTCGAACAAGATGATAAAGAAGTAGCAATAATCTTTGAAAGAAATGATTTAATTTCTTCTGCTGTTATAGACTCAAATGGAAAACTTTTAGGAAGAATCACAATTGATGATGTTGTTGATGTTATAAGGGAAGATGCTGACCAGAACTTTCTTGGTATGGCAGGAGTTGCAGAAGATACTTTTGCGCCTCCAGGTAGAGCAGCAAAGAGTAGAGTTTTTTGGCTAAGTATGAATCTTTTTACTGCCTTTATTGCATCCATGACTATAAATATTTTTCAGGATGTTCTTGAACAAATCGTATATCTTGCAGTTCTTATGCCTATAGTTGCTAGCATGGGGGGTGTTGCAGCCACTCAAACATTAACTATCGTCCTTCGAGGTCTTACTTTGGAGCAAATTAATTCATCGAATCTTAGATGGTTGTTTAAAAGAGAGTTAGCAGTATCAATCATTAACGGAATTGTTCTTTCGATTATGGTTGGTCTTATAACCTACTTTTGGTTTGGAGAAATTATTCTAGCTATACTTATTTCATGTGCATTAATTATTAATCTTATAAGTTCTGTAGTTGCCGGAATATTTGTTCCACTTGTATTGAGGAAAATGAATCAGGACCCTGCTATAGCAGGAAGTGTAGTTGTAACAACTGTTACAGATGTGGTTGGGTTTCTATCATTCTTGGGACTTGCAACAATCTTCTTAATTTAATCTATCTAACTCTGGGTTATCGACTGTTCCATTTACTTTAAAGGATATTGTAGAAACATTATCAAGAGTACTTTCAAAAATATTCTCTAATACTAGTCCACCAGCTAGCGCTGGCATGCCTCCAAAAATTGCTGCATACCATGGGATATTTTCAGAAATTTTTAATCTCATTGATAGATCTAAATTTAGTTCATTCAATTCTCCATCATTATTCTTAGATATTTCACCTAGCCATTCCATACTAGCCTCGTCTGTTTCTAAGATTATTGGTGATGAAATAAAACCTCTATTCTGAGAAAAATAAATAGATCCAGCAGCTCTATTTATTTCTAAAGCATTCTGATTGGCATTACTAAAGTTTTGGTTACCCATTCCATCAAATATTGCATTTAAGTTGAATACCCTTAAGGCTTTAAGGAAAGTTGTATTTGGCATATCTCCATCCATACTCAGATCCTTAACAAGAAATTCAATGCCTCCTTCTAAATTTAATAATTTACTAAGGCTGTTCCATTGGATATTAAGATCGGTTTTTAAAAAACTAAAATCGTAACTTGAGATGCTTGTGAGAGTATTTATTGAGTTATCTATTTCAAAGGATCCCTTAATTTTATATAAATCTCGCTCACTATTAAAACTTATATAAGCTTTTTCACCATTCTTGTTTGTGCCAATTTTGAAAATGCTACTTGTAATATTAATATTATCTAAAGTTAATATATTTTTGTTTTTCAATAAGTAGAAATCAATTTCTTCTAATATATCATTTTGAGTTTTTATATTTTTACCTATAAATCTCATATTAATATCTCTAGAACTTTTCCCTATTTTGCTGTCTAGGAGATTTAATCCTTTAAGCAAGAATTCTGAATTTATAAGATTTACTTTTGTAAAATTATTTTTATCTATTTTTATATTGCCATTAAGGTTTTTTCCTAAAATATTTATAAAAGTATCATTTTTATTAATAGACACATCGAATACTTGATTTGTATAAATATTTTCAAACAAATTAAATTGTTGAGCATATATCTGAATTGATTTAATAAAAGATTCGTTGCTTGAAGATGAATTAAAAATAAAATCTTCGAAATTAGCTTCGGGCAAATCAAGATATACATAAAAACCATCTATATGATTTTTTGCGTTTATTTTAGTATCAAAATAATTACCAAAAGAAAAATATCCATTATTTGTATTATCTATAAAGGCTGCAAATTTAATATTCTTGATGTCATAAGATGGTTTAGACATATCTTCAATAAAAATACGTGTATTTAAGGGCAGGCCTTTATCTTTTTTAAGATTAGTTAATGAAGATATTATCTCAGTTCCTTGAAGATTTGACTTTAACTCCATAGAAATATTTTTCTTATCTATTCGCATTAGTGAAGAAAAAACCTCACTTCCATTGAAAGATAAAAATGTATTTGATTTAAGCAGACTATTCATATTTATTGAGATGTCAGACCTAATAGATATTACCTTATCAATACCATACGAGAGGCTACCGCTAATGTTTTGATCTGGGATAGCAGAACGAAAAAAACCATAAAGAGATTGATCAAGATTTGAGAAAGCAGTCGCAAATATTTCGGTGACCTTGAAGCCTGATTTGTTAACTAGTAGTGATTTTTTTAATTCGATTCTAGTAATTCTTTTAGTTTTATTATTTTTATAGTCGAATGATCCTTTTGTATCTAGATTAAGTTTAATGTCGGAGTCAGAAAAAGAGCTTAAATTTATAAGATTAGCATCCTCAATCATCTCTTCATCAAGCCAATGATTAGTAGAGTAAAAAATTTTATTTAAAGAAGGATTTACTAAAGCATCTATTTTTTTGTATGGAATATTATTAACCTTTCCATTGTTAAAGCTTATTAATGTATTACTAGATTGAGCAAAAATCTCAAAAGTTTTTGCAGAAATGGAGAGACTATCATTTTTATAAGTTAAATTATCTCCTTTTATTATGAACGCTTCATAACCATTTTTTGATGAGCTAGAGTTTATTTTAAATGAGCTTATTTCGAGCATAGATAAAACTAAATATTTATTCTTTAAAGATTCTAGTAGCTTGATGCCTATCCTAATTTTGGGAACATAAACAATATTTTTTAAGTTTTTATCATAAATACTAAGTTCATCTATTTCATAATTTAGATTTAAAAAACTTTTATTTGATTTTATTGAATTAGTACTTATAGAATATTCTGAAATAAGAATTTTGTCTGCAACAAGCAATATGGCGCCAGGTTTATAAAGCATAACCGTAACAAACATTACTAAAGATAAGGTGATTAGTCCGATAAAAAATAACAATGATTTCTTAAAAAAATTCATTTCTTATAGCGTATTACTTTTAAATAAGCTTGGTAGTAATAATCTACGAAGTGTTACTAAATAGCATAAAAATGTATTAACAAAAAAACTAAAGATCAAATTTTGATAAGAAAAATTAGAAATATTGACAAATAAATTACTAAATCCTATATAAAAAAATGAAGAAACACCAAAGAAGATAGCTATTTGAAAATAAGAAAATAACTTAAAGGCGTTAGAATAATTATTGATAAAGTATGTCATTAAACAAAATAAAATTGCATTAAGTCCAAAAAATACCCCAGATATTAAATCAACGAAAAGGCCCATACTAAATGAAAAGAATGGAGATGGATTTGTTTTTGAGGTATATGAAATATAACTAAAAACAAGAAATGTTAAGGGTATATTTATATAGAATAGAATGAGAATTGGTGAAATATAGGATTCTAAAATATTTGTAAAGAATAAGATTATTAAAATACGTATTAAACTCATTTGATTCATAGCCTCTCTAATACACCCAAAGTATTTTCTTTCATTGGATTGGAAACTAGAGAAATATCGAATTCAAAATTAGTTTTATCTAAGATTTTTATTTCGCTCACATATCCTATTAGAACTCCTCTTGGGTATATGCCTCCAAGGCCTGAAGTAAAAAACTCTTGGCCTTTTTTTATTGGCTCAGGCCATATTAATGAGCTGTAAGTGCATGAAATAATTCCAGGCTTACCACTTCCCTTAGCATTACAAAAAAAACCATCAGCCTCTATAGGCAAAGAATGAGAGGTATCTGTTAAAAGCAAAACTTCATGATATTTATCATCATTTATAATTTGACCTAATATACCTTGACTATTAATTACAGGGCTCCCAATAAAATTGCCATCACTTTTATTCAGAATTTCAATAAAAAATTGGTGTTGATCGCAACAAAAATATTTTTCGGTATCAAAGTATCTAACAACAGAAGAATGAAAGATTTTTTTTATTCGATTCTTTTCCATGAAAGATTTTATATGTTCGCCATCACTAAAAAATTTCGTATCACGCGAAATTATAAAATTAGATAAATAGCTCTCATCGAGCTTTTTTTTGAGCTCTTTATTTTCATTAATAAGGTCTGAATTCTTCTGTAATAGATTATAGATATAAGAAATTGGGTCTATTGATATTTTTTTTAAGGCAAATGATGAAGATATTAAAAGAGAGTTATATTGATTTTTTATAACATCAAAGGTTTTATAGTTAATATCCAAATATAGCAAAAATGAAGCAACTATAATGCAAAGTATGTATAAGGCTTTTGATCCTGAAGTAGGAGTTACCCTAGCCATATTAACTACTCAGAAGAAAGAAGATCGATATTGTATTTGTCCATTATCTCAAGAGCTTGGCCGCCACCTCTTGCAACACAAGTTAAGGGATCTTCAGCAACAATGACTGGAATACCGGTTGAGCTTGAAATGAGTTTATCTAAGTCTCTCATAAGAGCTCCTCCACCAGTTAGAACGATTCCTCTTTCAGCAATATCAGCTGCAAGCTCAGGGGGTGATAGTTCAAGTGCATTTCTTATAGCTCGAACAATTCCATATAAGGGATCTTTCATAGCTTCGAAAATTTGATCACTATTAATTGTAAAAGTCTCAGGAATACCTTCTGCAAGATTTCTTCCAGTGATAGACATCTCTAATTTTTCAGATTCTGCTGTTGCGCAACCGATTGTATACTTAATTTTTTCTGCAGTTGATTCACCAATGACGCAGCCGTAATTTCTTCTTATCCAAGATGTTATGGATTCATCCATTTTATCTCCGCCTATTTTTACAGATTCAGAATAAACAACTCCATTTAATGAAAGTATAGCTATTTCAGATGTACCGCCACCAATATCTACAACCATATTACCGCTAGCTTCTTCAACTGGTAAACCAGCTCCAATTGCAGCAGCCATTGGCTCTTCAATCAATTTAACATCCCTCGCACCTGCTCCTAGAACAGACTCTCTAATGGCTCTTCTTTCTACCTGTGTTGATCTACATGGAACACATACAAGAACTCTTGGGCTAGGCTTAATAAATCTTTGTTCATGAACTTTAGCAATAAAGTGTTGTAACATTTTTTCTGTTACCTGGAAGTCAGCGATTACACCCTCTGATAGTGGGCGAATAGCTTTTATATTTCCAGGGGTTCTACCGAGCATTTTCTTTGCTTCTGTTCCAACAGCAACAACAGTTTTTTGACCTCTAGAATCTCTAATAGCAACAACAGATGGTTCATCAAGAACTATTCCCACATCCTTTGTATAAATTAGAGTGTTTGCAGTCCCTAAATCAATCGAAAGATCATTTGAAAAATATCCTCTTATTGTCTTAAAAATGTTGAATTCCACGCTATTCCTTAAAAAATATGTAAATAATAATTAAGTTGAGTTAATATCCCCCAACTAATTTATAATAAACTATATATGGACAAGAAAACAGTTACAAATATAGCTTATCTTTCAAGACTTTCTTTAAATGAAGGAAATGAGGATAAAATCACCAAAGATCTTGAAAATATTATCAAGTTTGTTGATCAATTAGATACTGCCAATGTTGATGATATAGACCCCTTAACTAGCCCGCTTGAAAAAACTGCTAAAACTAGATCTGATAAAGCTACTGCTCAAAATAGAAAAGATGTTTTTTTAGAAAGGTCTCCAAAGTCTAATGAAGATTATTTTTTAGTTCCTAGAGTGGTTGAATGAGTATTCAATATAAAACTATTAAAGAGCTTGCTAGCATGCTCAAAGGCAATGATATTTCTAATAAGGAATTAGTTGAAGAGACTTATTCTTTAGTTAAATCAAATACTCATCTAAATGCATTCATTACTTTAAACGAAGATGCTGCTATAAAAAAAGCTGAAGACCTTGATAAAAATCCATCATATTTATCTTTATCTGGTATTCCAATCGCTCAAAAAGATCTTTTTTGTACTAAGGATTTAAGAACTACATGCGGCTCAAATATGCTATCTAACTTTATACCTCCCTACTCCGCAACAGTTATTGAGAATCTTGAAAATGCAGGATGCATATCAATAGGTAAAACAAATATGGATGAATTTGCAATGGGTTCATCTAATGAAACCAGTTTTTTTGGAAATGTTCTCAATCCTTGGGGCGATGATTTGGTGCCAGGTGGAAGCTCGGGTGGTTCTGCAGCTGCAGTGGCCGCTGGTATTGTGCCAGCAGCAACTGGAACAGATACAGGTGGATCCATTAGGCAGCCGGCTTCTCTTTGTGGAATAACAGGACTAAAGCCAACATATGGAAGAATATCTCGATGGGGAATGATAGCTTTTGCTTCAAGCCTTGATCAAGCAGGACCAATGGCAAGAACTGCAGAGGATTGTGCCATTATGCTTAATGAAATGTGCTCTCATGATTTAAAAGATACAACTTCTCTTGACGAAGAAATTCCTGACTTTACTTCTGACCTTTCAACCTCAATCAAAGGTTTAAAAATAGGAATTGTTAAAGAGTTTGATTTATCTCAGCTTGATAACGATGTTGTTAAAGTGTTTGAAGAATCAAAAAAGCATTACGAATCTCTTGGTGCAGAGTTTGTTGAAATATCTTTACCAAATATCTCATTATCAGTTCCAACCTACTACGTCGTTGCCCCTGCTGAATGCTCGTCCAATCTATCAAGGTTTGATGGGGTTAAATTTGGTAAAAGATGTGACGATCCAAAAAACTTGGAAGATCTCTACATAAGAACAAGATCTGAAGGTTTTGGAGATGAAGTAAAAAGAAGAATTCTAATAGGTTCATATGTTCTTTCTGCAGGATTTTATGATGCATATTATAAAAAAGCTCAACAAGTAAGAAGGCTAATAAAGAATGATTTCGATAATGCTTTTGAAAAAGTCGATGTCATCATGTCACCAACTACAAGAGGTGCAGCATTTAGTGCAGGATCCAAGGGAGATGATCCAATACAGATGTATTTAGAAGATTTATTTACAATTCCTGCTAATTTAGCTGGTCTTCCTGCTCTCTCTATTCCAAATGGAATGGTTGATAATAAACCAATAGGACTTCAATTAATTGGTAATTTTTTACAGGAAAGTAAATTACTCCAAGTTGCTCATAATTTTCAAATTTCTACTGACTGGCATCTGAAAAAACCTACTGAGGAGATCAACTAATGAGCTGGGAGACTGTTATAGGCTTAGAAATTCATGTTCAACTCTCAACTGAGTCAAAACTGTTTTCTGGAGGCTCGACAGGTTTTGGTGCAGAACCAAATACTCATGTAGATCTTATAGATATGGGTCTTCCAGGAGTATTACCAGTAGCTAACAGAGATGCTTTCTATAAAGCAATACGTTTTGGCTTAGCAACGAATGCAGAAATTAATCAAACATCATCATTTGATAGAAAAAACTATTTCTATCCAGATCTACCAAAAGGGTATCAAATTACTCAGATGGCTATGCCGATTGTTGGCAAAGGCTCAATAAAAATATTGGTAGAAGGTGCAGAAAAAATTATTAATATTACTAGGGCTCATTTAGAAGAAGATGCTGGTAAATCTATTCATGATCTTTTTGAAGGTGAGACTGGGGTTGATTTAAATAGAGCTGGAACACCATTATTAGAAATAGTTTCTGAGCCAGAAATATCGAATGCTAAAGAGGCCGTTGCTTACTTTAAAGCTGTTAAACAACTTGTGACCTTCTTAGATATCTGTGATGGCATTATGGCCCAAGGTTCAATGAGATGCGATGTGAATGTATCGATGAAAAAAACTGAAGATAAAGAACTAGGAACAAGAGCTGAAATTAAAAACCTTAATTCATTTAAATTTATTGAAAAAGCTATTAATTTTGAAACAGAAAGACAAATTAGAATTATTGAGTCTGGAGAATCTGTAGTTCAAGAAACTCGTCTTTATGACAGTATTAAAAATGAGACTAGATCTATGAGATCTAAAGAAGAAGCTAATGACTATAGATATTTTCCATGCCCTGATCTATTACCAGTAGTAATAACTGATGAAGAGTTAAATGAGATTAAAGAAAACCTTCCTGAACTTCCTGAGCAAAAGGAAAGAAGATATATATCTGAAGCAAATTTAGAAGAATCTGAAGCAAAAATTATTTCTTCATCCAAAACAATGGCAAATATGTTTGAAGAAGCTTGCTTAAAAACAGACGATTCAAAACTGGTTGCAAATTGGCTTGTAGGAGATATCAGCGCCCTTCTTAATAAAGATAATATTGATATAGATGAGTCTAAATTGACTTCTAATAATTTTGGTACATTAATAGAAAGGATTTCAGATAAAACGATATCTGGAAAGATTGCCAAATCAGTCCTAGAAGAAGTTTGGGAATCTGGTAATAATGTTGATGATATTATTGAAGATAAAGGCTTGGTTCAGATTCAAGATGAATCTTTATTAGAAAGTATTGCTAGTAAAATCATAGAAGATAATCCTGGCCAAGTTAATGCGTATAAAGGCGGAAAAGATAAGCTATTTGGTTTCTTTGTTGGGCAAGTAATGAAAGAAACACAAGGAAAAGCAAATCCTCAGAGTGTAAATGAGATACTTAAGAAACTTTTAGACTAAAAAGTAATTAGATTACAAACATACTAAGAGTAACTGCTACATAAGCAGGCTTTTCAACACCCTTTATCTCCATAGTAACTTCAGTTTTCATTAAATATTGATTAGCATTTTTTTCTGTAATATCAAGACATTTCATTATAATTCTTACTTCTGAGTTAACAGGCACAGGACTTAAGAATCTTACTTTATCTAGTCCGTAATTTAGCCCCATTTTTGTTCCTTCTAAGACTAAACCCATTTCTTGCTTAAATGGTATTCCAGCCACTAAAGAAAGCGAAAGAAAGCCATGAGCGATAGTAGATCCAAATATTGGTGTTGCTTGTTCAGGATCAACATGAATGAATTGATTATCCATTGTTGCTTCTGCAAACTTATCGATCATATCCTGATCAATCGTTACCCATTCTGAAGTTCCAATTTCTGTTCCTATGGCTGATTCTATCTCTGACGGTTTGACTACTTTTAGCATTTATTTCTCCATATAGTAATTATTATATTCATCTCTTAATTCAAATTTTTGAAGCTTTCCAGTTGCTCCATGAGGAAGTTCTTTCATGAAAATAATTTCATCTGGCAGCCACCATTTAGCTACCTTTGACCCAAGAAATTCTAAGATACTTTCTTTATCAATAGGTTCGCCATCATTAGTAACAATAAATAGCATTGGTCTCTCATCCCATTTAGGATGTGGTATGCCCACAACACATGCCTCAGCAACCTCTGGGTGACCAACAGCTGCATTCTCTAAATCAATTGAGCTAATCCATTCTCCGCCAGATTTGATTACATCTTTAGCCCTATCCTTGATAGTCATATAACCATCTTGGTCTAAAACTGATATATCGCCAGTATCAAACCAGCCATCTTTATCAACACAATCTTTTTCAGCCTTGAAGTATCTTTGAAGTACCCAAGGACCCCTAACCATTAGATGTCCTTGAGATTCTCCATCTTTAGGTAATTCTTTACCAGAATCATCTACAACTTTAAGTTCAATGCCGAACATTGGTCTGCCTTGTTTTAACTGAACAGCATATCTATCTTCTTTATTCATTTTTTCCATTTCAGGTGTCATGAAGTTTGAAGTTCCTAAAGGACTCATTTCAGTCATTCCCCAACCCTGGATTACATTAACATCATGAACTTCATCAAATTCTTTGAGTATTGCTAACGAAAGTGCTGAACCTCCAATTACAGTATTTTTTACAGAACTCAGAACTTTATTATTCTCTCTACAATAGTTTAATAGCCCCATCCAAATAGTAGGTACGCCAAATGCTAGGGTTACGTCTTCTTTTTCTATAAGGTCATAAAGTGGTTCTCCCTCCATTTGCATGCCAGGCATAACTATTTTCAGGCCAAACATAGGTGCAAAATAAGGGATACCCCATGCCAATACATGAAATAATGGAACTACCATTAATATAGCTTCATCCGGCTTCATTGTTAACCCAATTAATGCCGCTTGAGAATGTTGAATATTAGATTTATGCGAATACAGAACTCCCTTTGGATTACCTGTAGTTCCAGATGTGTAACATAAGCCGCAAGCCGCATCATCTTCCATTGCTGGCCATTCATAATTCTCATCACCATCTGAGATATATTCTTCATATGAAATAGCATTTTTTAAACTTGTATCAGGCATTTCATCTTTGTTGCAAAGAACAATAAATTTTTCAACACAAAGAAGTTGATCTTTTAAAGCTTCCATCATTGGTACAAAAGGAGCTTCACAAAAAATTATCTTATCATCAGCATGGTTAATAATATAAACAGCCTGCTCAGGATGAAGTCTAAAATTTAAAGTATGACAAATGGCACCCATGCCTGAAATGCCATAGTACATTTCTAAATGTCTATAAGTGTTTAAAGCTAGAGTTGCGATAACATCTCCTTTTTTGTATCCATCTTTTTCTAAGGCTGACGCAAGCTTTCTAGACCTTATACAAACTTCTTCGTAATTAGTTCTATGTATTTCACCAGAAACCATTCTGCTGATAACTTCTTGTTTTGGATAAATGTTTTTTGCATGCTCAATAATGCTTGCTACATTTGGAGTCCATTTTTGCATATCTCCAATCATGATATTGTCCTTAAAAAATTGATTGATATAAATTATATAAGAAGCAACAATGATTTGTTAAAAAAATAAAGTAATAATGAATAAAAAAAACCTAGGTTTAAATTTTCAAAATTCGTATGCTGAGAATTTGAATGGGTTATCTCAAAAATGTATTGCTAGTAAATCCCCTTCTCCAAAAATGCTTTTTTTTAATTACCAT
Organism: uncultured Gammaproteobacteria bacterium; assembly: GCA_964613455.1. Lineage (GTDB taxonomy): Bacteria > Pseudomonadota > Gammaproteobacteria > Magnimaribacterales > D2472 > SCGC-AAA076-P13. Next base: position 126,904 of record CAZTGS010000001.1, read on the forward strand.
TTAGCAGAAGAACTATCCCTTGATCCTTTTAATTTAAATTCTGATGAAGGTCTTGCAATTTTTTCTGGGAATAAAATTCCAGAAGGCTCTATTCCTATAGCTCAAGCTTATTCAGGTCATCAATTTGGTCATTTTAATCCTCAACTGGGTGATGGAAGAGCTCTTCTACTTGGAGAAATCACAAATAGTAATAATGAGTTACGAGATATTCAATTAAAAGGTTCGGGTCCAACTCCCTTCTCTCGAAGGGGTGATGGTAAATCAGCATTAGCGCCTGTTTTAAGAGAGTATCTTATTAGTGAAAGCATGCATGCCTTAGGAATTTCTACGACAAGGTCTCTTGCTGCGGTTTCTACTGGAGAGAGTGTTGAAAGAGAGGTAACCTTACCTGGAGGAATACTCACAAGAGTTGCGTCAAGTCATATAAGAATTGGAACATTTGAATTTGCCAGTCAATCAAAAGATCTTAGCAAGATAAAAGAATTAGCAGAATATTCAATTAATAGGCATTATCCAGAGGTTGCTGATGTTGATAATCCTTATCTAGCTTTTTTTGCTGCTGTTTGTAATGAGCAGGCTTCTTTGATTGCTAATTGGATGACAATTGGATTTATACATGGAGTGATGAACACAGATAATATGACCATTTCTGGAGAAACAATTGATTATGGGCCATGTGCATTTATGGATAGTTATGATTTAAAAACAGTTTTTAGTTCTATTGATTCTCAAGGGAGATATGCTTACGAAAATCAACCAGCAATATTGACTTGGAACCTAACCAGATTAGCTGAAACCTTGATTCCGCTTGTTGATCAAGACAAAGATGTTGCAATAGCTTCACTCACTGAAGTATTACAACTCATAAAGCCAGTATATGAAAACTATTGGCTAATAAATATGCGATCAAAAATTGGTCTTTCAAAAGATGATCCTCATGACTATGAATTAATTACTAATTTGTTGGAGATTATGAGTGAGCAACATGCAGACTTTACTCTCACCTTTAGATTTTTATCAAGAGCTTTAATTGGAAATAATAAAGATGTGAGAGCCTTATTCAAAGACTCTAATAAGTTTGATGTTTGGTTGATGCTCTGGCAGGAAAGAATTTCTCAAGAAGGCATTCCGGATGAAGTGATATCTAAAAAGATGGATGAAGTAAACCCTATCTACATACCAAGAAACCATAAAGTTGAAGAAGCTCTTGCGTCTGCAGTAAATGAAAATAATATGGAACCTTTATCTTTGCTGCTATCTATCTTAGTTCAGCCTTATGAAGAGATTGTTGGCTATGAATCATTTGCAGAACCTGCCCCATTCTCTCAAGAGCCTTATAAAACATTTTGTGGCACTTAAGATTTAAGATTAAATCTTTTTAAAATAGTTTGATCAGATGTGCCCTCTTTAATCATTAGTCTTAATAGATGCATATATGGATATAGTTCAGATTTAAGATTGCCATGCCAGTTCCAAAGATAGCTTTCTAATACCTCTAACTCACTTTGATTTAAATCTATAGAAGCTCTAAATCTAAAAAGTTTAGAAACTTTATGAAAAGAAGATGGCAGATCTGACTCCTCAAGAATATCTTCAAATGACTTGGGATGATTTTTTAAAGAATTGCTAAATGAAGAAAGTGCTATTTTATCTAATTCTAATAGTCCCATAGGATTTATTAGAACTCCTTCAAGAGCATCCAAATTAATTTCTTTTAGTGATGAATAATCATCAATTATAACTTTAGGAGTACAGTAATCATTTGCATAAAAGTTATCCCATACTATTAATGGATGCTTTAGTTTATCTCTCCATTTAGATATATCATCACTTGTGTAATTAGCTGAAACCACTTTGCTCCCTGTCCAAAAAATTGGTATATCAGCATTTAATAGTAATGATAAATTTTCTAGATACTTACTATCGTCAAAATTAGGTTTTGAAAGTTGATTGCAGTACTCAGCAGGCACACAATAAAAATTTGTATCATTAAAATGCCTTGAACATTCGTTCAAGATATCTGCATGGAGTTCAGCTGATTGATCCTCAAACAAGTCATCAAATAGAATTGAAATATCTTTCACGCCTAAATGAATAACAGATTCTATTTTGTCAGATAAATTTTTAAATGAATTGTTATATTCAAGTCCTGGCGATATTCCAAAGATAATTTTTATACTATTTTTATTAGCATGATTGATGAAGTTGGTGAAAGAACTCATCCATGATTCAGGGTAAGGCTCTTTCCATTGAGATCTATGAAATGGATCTTCTTTTGGGCAATAAAAAAATGTATTTAAGTCGTTCTTGAATAAATGATCAATAATTTGATGTCTTTCATCCCAAGATAAAAGTTTTCCGTAATAGCCCTCTATGTAGCCTGTATATTTCATCAGATTAAATTATACCCTTAGTTATTCTTGGGTGTGATTGATAGTCCATGAATGTTTGAATATTAGAAAACCTATGTTTACTCAAAATCTCTGCGACATCTGTTGCTTGATCGTGCCCATGTTCAAAAATTAATTCTCCCCCATTCTTTAGTTTCGAGGCTGCTTGTTCAGAAATAGTCATAAAATCTCCTAAGCCCTCTTCTGAGGCTATTAAAGCCATATTAGGTTCATGAGTTAAATCATGCAAATGAGGGTCTTTAGGCCCTAAGTAAGGTGGATTACTAACTATAATGTCTAAAGAATTATCTTTTATTGAGGATAACCAGTCCGAATTAATCATAGTAAAGTTTTTTACCCCAAGGTTTTCTTTATTCTTTTGAGCCACCTGAAGTGATTCTCTTGAAAATTCTAAACCAAAAATACTAATATTGGGGTTATGAATGGCAATAGACAATCCTATGCATCCAGATCCTGTTCCAGCATCAAGGATTTTCATATCATTATGAAGACCTAAACTATTGATATGATCAACAAGAATCTCTGTTTCAGGCCTTGGAATTAGAACTGAAGAATTAACGTAAAATTCTTTACCGTAAAAAAAAGATTTATTTAAAATATAATCTAATGGAATTCCATCTCTTTTTGCATTTATAAAAAATTCTACTGCTTCTTTCTCTATCTCTGATAGGGAATAATCGTTATCTAGATATATAGAAATATCAGAGATCTGTAGTTTCTCTTTTAGGTAAAAAATGAATTCTTTGGATACATCTCGATCACTTGGCCAAGTGTTATTTATTAGATTTTTGTAATGATTAAGACTAATGATCAATTATTCGGATTCTAGTTGGGATAACATTGCTAATTGATTTTCTGCTAATAAGGCATCACATATAGCTTTAATATCTCCATCCATAATTTGATCTAAGTTATGCTGAGTCAATTTAATTCTATGATCAGTCATCCTGCCTTGAGGAAAGTTATATGTTCTTATCTTTTCACTTCTATCGCCTGTGCCAACTAGTATTTTTCTTTCACTAGCAATACTTTCTTGCTGACTTTCAATTTCTTGCTGTTTCAACTTAGATGCTAAAAGAGATAATGCTTTCTCTTTATTTTTATGTTGAGACCTTCCATCCTGACATTCTACGACTAGTCCAGAGGGAATATGAGTAAGCCTAACTGCAGAATCAGTTTTATTAACATGCTGCCCTCCAGCTCCCGATGCTCTATATGTATCTACTCTAAGATCATTTTTATCGATAGCTATGTCTTGTACCTCTTTTACTTCAGGCAAGACAGCTACTGTACAAGTTGATGTATGAATTCTGCCTTGAGACTCTGTTTCAGGAACTCTTTGAACTCTATGAACACCAGATTCAAACTTTAAAACTTTAAATACACTTTTTCCATTTAGTTGCGCAACAACCTCTTTAAGACCACCTTGTTCTGCTTGTTTGATATCAATAACATCAATATTCCAGCCCTCTCTTTCCGCAAGCCTTGAATACATTCTAAATAAATCACCTGCGAAAATACCCGCTTCATCTCCACCTGCCCCTGCTCGTATTTCTAAAAATGCAGCCCCATCATCAGCGGTATCTTTAGGTAGCAGCATTAATTTTAATTCTTGTTCAAAGATTTCAGGCTTGTCGTGAGATTCCTTGAGATCGTCTTCAGCTAAGGTTTTTAATTCCTCATCTCCAGATTCAATAATTTCATTGGCATCATTTATTGCTTGGATAATAGAATTATATTCTTGAAATTTTTCTACAATTGGCTTTAGGTCTGAAAACTCTTTATTTAGTAGTGTGTAATTATCCATATCTTTTAAAGTATCTGAATCAATTAACAGTGCTTCTATCTCAGTCAGTCTATTCTGAAGCCTTTCTAGTTTTATCAACATTGAATCATGCATTTTCTATATATCTCTTAAACATGGATTCGATTACGTGGGGCTCTAGATTTTCAATATCAAGAACTCTTTTCAAAGTCTTATCTTCAAGCTTTATAACAGCTAAATTTGCAATCATTTGCTTTAAATCTTCCGCTGATTTAAATCTATTAATTTCTTCTTCTGATAGCTGAGAAAGGAAACTCTCTAGTTGATTCTTAATTTTATCTTTTGATAACTTTTCTTTTATTTCAAACAAAGCTGTTTGGGAGTCTATAACAATCATATTCAATGCTTTTTCAGCTTCAATCTGTCTTTGGCCAAAATTATCTTGTGTAATCTTTTCGATATCATCAATTGTAAACAAGTAGATTTGTTCTATTTCTTTTATTTCTTCTTCAATGTTTCTAGGCACTGATAAATCTATGAGTAGCATGGGTTTGTTTTTTCTTGCTTTTAAAGCATTTTCAATAGCGCCCTTGCCAATTAAAGGAATTTCAGTAGCAGCAGAAGCGATAACTATATCTGAATGCTCCAACTCATCATGAAGCTTGTTCAGTGCCAATGGAGTAATTTGGAGGCTTTCAGAAATTATAATTTTTTTAACACTTCTATTTATTGCCTTAACCTGAGTTATTCCGCTTTTATGCAGATTATCTATAACTGCTTGAGCTAAATTACCAGCGCCAAGGATAAGAACATTTTGATCTTTTGGATTTTCGAATATATTTTTAATTAGTTTGAGTGATAAGCCGCTTACTGATAAAGGGTTAAGTCCTATATCAGTTTTTGTTCTTGTTTTTTTGACTATCTCAAGAACTTTATCTGAATAAGATAAGAGTTTAGAACTAATTATATTTATCTCTTTAGCTATACTAATAGCCCTTTTAAATTGGCCAAATATTTCTTGCTCACCCAATACTTGAGAATCTATTCCACTTGCAACCTTGCTCATGTGGACTAAAGCATCTTGGTCATATAAAGAATAAAAACTAGTATCAGGAATATCGTTGATACCCAAAATTAGCTTCGTTTCTCTCATTATTTCTTCAGCAATCACTGGATCTGCAAGCAAGTAAACCTCTGTTCTATTACAAGTTGAAAGCCCAAAGAAAGAATCAAGCTTATTTCCAAACTTTTCTTTAAGGGCAATATTTAATGAGCTTTGATTTAGCTCATTCATTATGAACCTCTCTCTTTCAGAAACTTTAGAGGTTCTATGATTTATACCAAATAACTGAAGTTGCATCTTTAATGAATTTTATTTATTACTGTTATTGTTAATTCGAAAGAATCATTATACAGCTTAACAACTATTTATTAGAAAATGTGATGCATATCTGTGTTCGACTCTGTATAAATAATCTTAAGTGTTCTAATATCATCAATAGGTTATCAAAGTAAAATATGAAACATGCAAGAACTAACTCTTAATTCTCCAGCAAAAATTAATTTATATCTTAAAATCATTAAAAAAATAGAGAATGGATATCATGAGCTTGATACTGATTTCCAATTAATTGACTTGCATGACACCATTATTTTTAAAAAGACTAATCAAGAAATCTGCGTGACATCAAATAATGACCAAATTTTAGGGAAAAATAATATTGTTTATAAGGTCGCTGAAATGATGCAATCTAAAAATCTTCAATTGTGCGGAGTAAATATTCATATTGAAAAAACTATCCCTATAGGTGCTGGCCTTGGTGGAGGCAGTTCTAACGCGGCATCAACAATATTAGCTTTAAACAAATTATGGGAGCTTAACTTAACTAAGAATGAGATCCATGAAATAGCCGTAGGGATTGGTGCCGATGTTCCATTTTTTTTATACGGTGCTAATGCATATGCTAAAGGTATTGGTAATGAGTTTGAGTTCAAGGAGTCTGTTTCAGGAAAGTTTGTAGTAATTGATCCGTTAATTTTTAATTCAACTAAGGAAATGTTTAATTCATATGATTTGATTGACGTCAAAGAGGATTCTCAGTTTAAGCAAAATTCATTTTGGCAAGTTTTTATGGACAAAAATTCAGAGATTGAGGATTTTTATAAAAAAAATATAAAAAAATTTGATATATGTCTTTCTGGCAGCGGTTCTGCTATGTTTATAAAATATAATAATGACATTGAGATGGGAAAAATTCTTAAAATAATTCCAACTAATTGGAGATTCTTTTTAGCTAAACCATTACAATATTCGCCTTTAAGGGAGTTTGGATAACATTGGGGTGTAGCCAAGCGGTAAGGCAACTGGTTTTGATCCAGTCATGCGGAGGTTCGAATCCTCCCACCCCAGCCATTTTACAGAGGAAATGATAAATTCATGAGCAAACAAATATTAGACATATTTACTGGAACAGCTAATCCAGCACTTGCCAATGAAGTATCAGAAATTCTTGGAATAAAAGTTTCAGAGGCTGATGTTGGATACTTTTCTGATGGTGAGATAAAAGTTCAAATTGCTGAAAATGTTAGAGGACATGACACTTTTATTATTCAATCAACATGTGCCCCAACTAACAAAAATTTAATGGAGTTAATGCTATTGTCTGATGCATTAAAAAGATCATCAGCTTCAAGAATTACAGCTATTGTTCCTTACTATGGTTATGCTAGACAGGATAGAAGAGTTAGATCTGCAAGAGTTCCTATAAGTGCTAAGGTTGTAGCAGATATGTTTGCTACTGTCGGTATAGACCGAGTTCTTACCATTGACCTTCATTCTGAAACTATCCAAGGTTTTTTTGATATGCCTGCAGATAATGTATATGCAACAAAATTAATGGTTGACGATATTAAAAAGAATAATCCTGATAATAATATAGTTGTTGTATCGCCTGATGTTGGAGGTGTTGTAAGATCTAGAGCGCTGGCTAAACAATTAAATGATGCAGACTTAGCTATTATTGATAAAAGAAGAGCTGCTGCTAATCAGTCAGAGGTTATGAATATTATTGGTGATATCGAAGGAAAGGTTTGTATAGTTCCTGACGATATTATAGATACCGCTGGAACTCTCTGTAATGCAGCGAAAGCACTAAAAGATCATGGCGCAGCTTCTGTAAAAGCATATATCACTCACCCTGTCTTATCCGGACCAGCTATAGAAAGATTAAATAATTCTGAAATTGATGAACTAGTTGTAACTAATTCAATTCCATTGTCACATGAAGGAGAAAAATGCAGTAAAATACGCGTCATTTCGTTAGCTGCAACTATTGCTGAATGTATTAAAAGATTAAGCAACGAAGAATCTCTCAGTGAGATATTTATATAAGAGGACATTATGAGCGAACAAATAATTTTAAATGCTGATTCAAGAGAAAGAACTGGATCAAACAAGGCTAGAGTAATTAGAAAAATAGATGGAATGATTCCTGCAATCATCTATGGAGATGAAAAAGAGTCATTAAATATTAAATTGCGTTTAAATGAACTTACTAAAGCATCTCAAAATGAGCTTTTTTATACTCAGGTTCTGATAATAAAGAATGGAGAACTAGAAGAAAAAGTTGTACTTAAAGAACTTCAAAAAGATCCAGCTAAAGGAAAATTCTTACATGCTGATTTTTTAAGAGTTTCTAGAAAAACAAAATTAAAAGTTATTGTTCCTGTTAACTTCTTAAATGAAGATGAATGTATTGGTGTTAAAAATGATGGTGGTGTCTTAACCAAAGCCATAAGAGAAGTTGAGATTATGTGTTTAGCTGGAAACATACCAGAATCAATAGATGTAGACGTTACAGATATTGAGCTTGGTGGATCGCTTAGATTAACAGAAATATCTCTTCCAGAAGGTGCTGAAATTGCAGGTTTAACAGAAGAAACTGACCAAATGGTTATCTCAGTTAACGCTCCAAAAGCAGTTGAAGAAGAAGAGCCTATTCTTGCTGAAGGAGAAGAAGGGGCTGAAGGTGCTGAGGGTGAAAGTGAAGATTCATCTGAAGATTCAAGCTCAACTGATGCCGAAGGCGAAGGATCAGAAGAGAGTTAATTTAAAAAGTGTCTAAACTTTGTTTTATTGGTCTTGGTAATCCTGGATCAAAATATAACAATACCAGACATAATATTGGAAAAGACTGGCTCTTAAAATTAAGCAATTCTTATTGTGATAAATTCATCAATAAAACAAAACTCGAAGCTGAGATTGCAGAATCTGAAAATATTCTTTGGGTTATACCTGATAATTATGTGAATAATAGTGGTAAAACCGTCTCTAAATTAATTAAAAATATGAATATTAAAGAAAATAAAATTATTATTTTTCATGATGACTTGGACTTAATGCCTGGCGAAGTAAGGCTTAAAGAAGATGGGGGCCATGGTGGTCATAATGGACTTAGAGATATCTTTGAAAGAACAGGTACAACAAAATATATAAGAATTAGGATCGGTGTGGGACATCCAGGTAACAAAGAGTTAGTATCTGACTGGGTTCTTAATAAGTTTCATCCAACAGATAAGGAATATGTTAATAAAGCTTATGACCAATTCACTTCTGTATTTGATCTTATATCCAAAGGAGACTTTGCTGAGGCGCAAAAAGCTCTTCATACTAAATAGTTATGGGATTTAAGTGCGGAATAGTTGGACTTCCAAATGTAGGTAAATCAACTTTATTTAATGCTTTAACAAAATCTTCAATACCTGCAGAAAATTTTCCATTCTGTACTATAGAGCCAAACGTCGGCAAGGTCCCTCTACCCGATCCTAGACTTATGAATCTAAATGAAATAGTTAATACAAAAAAGGTCATCCCAGCTAGTCTCGATTTAGTTGATATTGCTGGGCTTGTTAAAGGAGCCTCTCAGGGTGAAGGTTTAGGAAATGCCTTCTTATCTAATATTAGAGAAATGAATGCTCTTGCTCATGTTGTGAGATGCTTTGAAGATGATAATGTTACACATGTTGATGGTTCAATAGATCCAGTAAGGGATGCAGAAATTATAAACTTGGAGCTAATACTTGCTGACTTGGATACTGTTGTTAAAAGACTATCTAAATGTGAAAAATTGATCAAAACGAACGATAAAAAAAATAAAATAGAACATGATTTATTACTTCAAATAAAAGTTGATTTGGACTCTGGAATACTAATAAATATAAATAAATTTAATGACGAAGAGAAAAAAATCATAAAAGGCTTTCAACTTTTAAGTGCAAAGCCTACATTTTATATTGCAAATATATCTGATGATGGATCATCAAATGAAAAGCTGATACAACTAGAAAATTTTGCTAAAGAGGCGGGATGCGTTGTTATACCAACTTCCATTAAAATCGAACAAGAAATTGCAGTATTAGAAGATTCTGAAAGAAAAGAGTATTTAGAGTTGATGGATATGGACGAGCCTGTGCTTAATAAGATTATATTTAAAGGATATGAAATACTTGGACTCCAAACCTATTTTACTGCTGGCCCTCAAGAGATACGTGCTTGGACTTTAAGAAAAGGAGCAACAGCTCCAAATGCGGCAGGAATTATCCATACTGATTTCGAGAGAGGGTTCATAAAGGCGGAAGTTATTGCTTTTAGTGATTATATTGATTGCGATGGCGAATTAGGAGCGAAAGAAAAAGGTAAACTAAGATTAGAAGGCAAAGAATATATAGTAAAAGATGGAGATGTAATTCATTTTAAATTTAATGTTTAGTCATAATTTAATAAAGATATTGACTATCAGATTATAGGACTTATCATTCTACGATTGGTTGTGTAGCTCAGCTGGTTAGAGCACAGCATTCATAATGCTGGGGTCGGTGGTTCAAGTCCACCCACAACCACCATTATAAAAAAAAGAACTAATTAAAGAAGATATGCTTTAATTTAAGCTAGTTTGTGTAATAAAAAAGATAGGATCTTTCTGTGTAAACTAAAAAAATAATTTAGTTTATTCTTGTTTTAAATAAGCAAGAATTATAATAATAGCTACTAAAGCAAGGAGAGAGTCTTCTCCAAGCATATTAAGTATATTTGATACATTATTATAAACATCTCCAACAAAAGGAGTATCTGGCCCAAAAATTATACCAAGAAGCAGTGAAACAACTACTAATGGTATTAATAGTTTAGTTACTTTATTTAAAAAGGTGGTGAGGCTGGCTAGTGTGATTTTAAAATTCATATATATTTATATAAAGTTAAGAAGGGCCTAAGCCCTTCCTAACAAGATGTTAAGTATTATGACTTAACTAGGCTCATAAGAACTGCTAGAACAAGAAGTCCAACAACGCCATTAGTAGCTAACGTTTCAACTAGTGAAGTTATGTTACCAATTACGTCAAGTCCTAGCATGTCACCAAAAGCTAAGCTTCCGACGATCCCTAGTCCTAAAATTCCTACTATGACACTAGTTAGATTACTAACTAAGTCGCCTATCATTCTCCATGCGTTATCCATAATATTCCCCCCTATAGGTTTTTTTTATGTTTTGCAGGT
>CAZTGS010000002.1:0-107676 GCA_964613455.1 uncultured Gammaproteobacteria bacterium
CCCTTAATACGACTTCTGTAATCTTGGTATTAATTTTCACTATATATTTATTTAAGTTCCTTAAATATTTTTGATTTCATTTCTAAATAAATTATGTTTTTTAATTATCATTTTTTGGAAATCCTAGGTCTACTTTACTGTTAGCTGGGTCAGGCCATCTTGTAGCAATTGATTTGGTTTTTGTATAAAAATCTACAGATGAGTTTCCGAATGCCTTGGTTTCAGAAAAGCCGCTATCTTTCCAACCGCCAAAACTATGAGCATAAGTAGGAAGTGGAATTGGTACATTAATACCAACAGATCCAGCTTGAACCTCGTTAGCCCATTTTTGAGCAACTCCACCATCACGTGTAAATAATGCAGCGCCATTTCCAAGCTTATGACCATCAGTAATAATCATTGCTTCTTCGTAAGACTCTGCTCTTACAAATGATAAGACAGGTCCAAATATTTCATTTTCATATACAGACATTCCAGGTTTTACATTATCAATCAGAGTCGCACCAACAAAGGATCCTTCTTCATTGTCAGATAATATTCTTCCATCAACTACTAAAGAAGCTCCATCAGGCTCAGCTGACTCAATAAATGAATATATTCGATCCTTATTTTCTTTTGAAATAACTGGTCCTAATTGTGTATCTAGATTATCTGTTTTACCCATTACAAGACTTGGCATTCTTTCTTTAATTTTATTAATTAAGTCATCACCAATATCGCCAACAGCAACAACAACTGAAACAGCCATACATCTTTGTCCTGCAGCTCCAAAACTTGCAGAAACAGCTGCATCGGCAGCCATATTGAGATCAGCATCTGGAAGAACTATCATATGATTTTTTCCACCACCAAGAGCTTGAACCTTTGTATTATATTGAACTCCTAATAATTTTAAACTTTTAGCAGCTGCGGTACTCCCTATGAATGCTAAACCAGCAACTTTCTCGCTGCAAACTAATTGCTCAACTATTTCTTTGCCACCATTTAAGACGTTATAACAACCATCCGGCAAACCAGATTCTTTATATATATCGGCATATAGTCTTGATATTGATGGGACCTTCTCACTTGGTTTGGCAATAAAAGTATTTCCAGTAACAATTGCCATTGATGATTGAAGTATAGGTATTAAAATTGGAAAATTAAAAGGCCCACATCCAGCAACAACACCAATCGGATACCTTACATCAGTAATATCTATTCCACCTGCAACATTGGGACTCATGATAGATGGATAAAAGTGTTGAACACCTGCAATATGAGTTAAAGCCTGAATCGCTCTATCTAGCTCAGCTTCTGCATCAGGTCGTGTTTTACCTGCCTCAGTTACACAAATGTCTATAATATCTTCAGATCTATCAATAACACCTTGTCTAAATTTCATCATCAATTCAGCCCTATAACTTAATCCGGTTTTTGACCATGTTTTAAAAGTTTCTGCAGCTACATCAATAGCATCATTAGCACTCATTTTGGTTGCATAGAGCACTTCACCAATTTGTGTACCGTATGAAGGATTTACAATATCTAATGATTCATTGGAATCTAAGTTTTCTTTTCCATTAATATAGTTCGTCACTTTGTACATAAATAATTCCTGTTATATTAGATCAATAATTGTATTGACTATACTAGTCATCTGACTAAAATAAATCAATACTCATACTTAATATATATTAATGCATTACGATATAGCAATTATTGGATATGGTCCTTCTGGAGCAGTCGCTGCAAACTTATTTGGAGCCAAGGGATATAGAATCCTTGTAGTGGAACCAAAAAAAGAAATTTGGGATATTCCAAGAGCAGTTCATTTAGATGGTCAAATACAAAGAGTTCTTCACTCTATGGGACTATCAAATGAGATGAATAATATTACAGATGCAATGACAGGTATAAATTTTTTAAACGCCAAAGGAAAATCTATAGTTTCTGTTGACTTTAAAGATAATCCTAAGTTAAACGGATATCACGAAGATGTAATGTTTGATCAACCAAAATATGAAACACTGTTAAGAAAACATGCGAATGGGTTGCCTAATATAGATTTTAAACTTGGTTATCATCTCAGTAAATTAGACACACTTGAATCCAAAAATGATCTAGAAATAACTAATAATGAAACAAATGATAAGTCATTAATATCTTCAACATATGTCATTGGCGCAGATGGTGCCGATAGTTTTGTTAGAAAGAGTCTTGATATTCAATTAAAGGATTATAACTACGATGAGGATTGGGTTGTCGTAGACTATATGGTTGATGACCGATATGTGATAAACAGAGATAGATATCAAATCTGTGACTATAAAAGACCAACCACCCTTCTTCCAATAACCAATAATCATGTTAGATGGGAATTTAAAATTAATCCTGGCGACAATGTCAATGAGATCACGTCAGATAAAAATATTAGAGATTTTATGGAACCTCATCTGTGGAGGCTTCATCCAGATATTGATAAAAATAGTGGGGTACTATCAAGAGCTTCTAAATACACATTTCATGGCTTAATGGCTGAAAAATTTTCATCAAATAATTGCTTTCTTATTGGAGACGCGGCACACCAAACACCGCCATTTTTAGGGCAAGGAATGTGCCAGGGTGCAAAAGATGCATACAATTTATGCTGGAAGTTAACTGGTGTTTTAGAAAATAAATATGATAAAAAAATATTAGAGTCATACAGTAAGGAACGAAAAGAAATAAATGACTTTGGTATCAAAGCAGCCATAGAACAAGGAAATGTTATTGGTACTCAAAATAAATATAAAGCTATGGCCAGAGATGCATTCCTGTCTTTAGCTAGAATCTTTCCAAAATTAAAAGGTTCTTTAAGTTTTGGTTACAAATGGCAATTTACGAACGGTCTTTTAGATAAGGACTTATACCCTAATAATATTAACGGACGAATCATTCCTCATCCAGATATATCACTTAATCATAACGGCTTATTATTTGATGATATTTTTGAAAATAAATTTGCTTTAGCTTTTTTTGATATCAATGAATCACTATTTAATAAAATTAAAGATAGCCAGTCTTTAAAAATATTTGATGGAAACGTCCACTTATTTAATAAAAATAATATTTTCATGAGCGATAAAAAATTACTTAATTGGAAAGTTCAGAATAAAATATCTGCAGTGATTATTAGGCCTGACATGCATGTATATGGTTGCTGTGATTTTGAAGATATAATATTTAAAGTTGATAAGTTAACCAAGAAACTCCATGAGGATCTCTATGCAAAAATTAGTTAAAATAAAAACTAAAACTGATAAAAAAAATACCAAAGGTCGTTCTAATGTAGAAAAAGCTCTTATTGATTCGGCGGCTGAGCTTGTTGGTGTTATGGGTCCTAATCAATTATCAATTAGGGATATTGCTGAACATGCTAACGTTAACCATGCTCAAATACATCATTACTTTGGTGGTAAACAAGGATTGCTAGAGGCTACTTATAAACAATTAGCTTTTGAGCATATAGAAGAATTAAAAAGAAGAAATATTGATCCTATAAATCTTCCAGATGAACCTATGTCTGATATCACTGATAATTATTTTAAAGCTCTCATAAGAGCGGTACTTGATGGACATATGGATCTTATAAGAATCCAAGTTAATTCAAATTTATCACTTTCAAAAAAATCTTTATCATTATTAGCTGATTTAAAAGGTACAGAAAAACCAACTTCCGAAATGAAAGCAGCAGTAGCTTTAGGTATGGTTGTTGAGTTTGGTTTGGCTGCAATGAAGCCATATATTCAAGAAGTATTAAAAATTTCTGATAAAGAAATGAAAGATTTCTATAAAATATTTTTTAAAGCTCGTTCACTTGGTATCGATGAAGTTAAGAAGAACATCAAGTGAAGTATCTAAATTTACTAATCCTTATATTTACCTTATCGATTTCAAGCAAACCTAACATTATAATTATTCTTACTGATGATCTTGGTTGGGGTGATGTTAGCTACCATGGTGGATCTATACCAACTCCAAATATTGATAAGCTTGTATCAAATGGTGTAGAAATGAATAGGTTCTATAGCGATCCTTCCTGCAGTCCAACAAGGGCTTCAATGCTAACAGGCATTAATAGTTTTGCTAATGGAGTTATAAGACCTTTTGCGAATCCTAGAGTTGAGTCTTTTGGCATGCCACTTGAACATAAGATAATGCCAGAATACTTCAGAGAGGCAGGATATCAAACGGCTTTATCCGGTAAATGGCATCTTGGTATGTCTGAAGACGGATTTCTTCCAATAAATAGAGGGTTTGATTCAACATACGGACACTTAATGGGTGGAATAGGCTATTTTGATCATGGGTTTTCTGGGAGACTTGATTGGCATCGAAATAGTGTTCCATTAGAAGAAGAAGGTTACTCCACCACGCTAATTGCCAATGAAGCTGTAAGAATAATTGAAAATATTAAGCCAGATAAACCACTTTTTTTGTATGTAGCTTTTAATGCACCTCACACTCCAATACAGGCAGAAGATGAAGTTATGGAATCTCTTTTTAGTAACATTGAAGATGAATATGAGAAAAAATATGCTGCAAATATATATGCTCTTGATAGAGAGATTGGAAAAATAATAAATAGCATTGAAGAAAAAGGCATATCCGAAGAAACTATTATATTATTTTTTAGTGATAATGGGCCAGTTTTTGATATTGATCCAATTGCGAAGGTTATTGCACCTGATTTAATGACCGCTAAAGGAAGCTCGGGTGGTTTGAGAGGGAGTAAATTATCTGCCTATGAAGGAGGAATAAGAGTACCTGCAGTTATATATTGGAAAGGAGTATTAGAAAAATCAAAATCAGAACAATTCTTTTTTGCACAGGATATTTTACCTACTATGCTCGCCGCTTCATCAATCAAGGTAGATGACAGACACTTTACTGGTATTAATCGATGGAACAGTTTATTAAACAATGAAATAAAAGAGCCTATCAATGTCCATACTGGGAATATCGTAATAGAGGATACAAGAGCATTATTTAATGGGAAATGGAAAATGTTTTATAGTCAAAATATTCAAACAATGGGCAATAAAACATATGAGTTATATGATATTTTGAATGATCCACTGGAGACAACAAATCTTGCAGAAGATAATCCAAAGGTATTCAAAGAAATGAAAGGGTTAATAGATAATCAAACTGTATGGATAAATCCACCATATCTTAATCCAGTTATGATGTATTTGTGGGGTGATAGATTTGTTGCATCTAGTAGATTTATTGGTGCTCCCTGGCTCGAAAGAGATTATGAAGTAAAGACCCCTCCCCATCCATTTATTTCAACTTTAATACTTATTTGGATTTTAAGTCTAGGACATAAATATAAGATAATGGCATTGATATTTTTATTAATAATAGCAACAGTATCAATAAAAAAATATAATGCTTCTAGATCATAGCGATCTCCAAACAAAAGAAGTACTAGATTGGAAAGGATTTAATTTGCTTCACTTTGCAGGTTCTGCTTGCTCCCAAAAACTAAGAATTTTTTTAAATTTAAAAGAGATTGATTGGATATCTCATCATGTAGATTTAACTAAGAATGAACAATTTGATCCTTGGTACTTGGGAATTAATCCAAAGGGACTTGTACCAACATTAGTTCATGATGGCAATGTTCATATAGAAAGCAATGACATAATGCAATACATAGAATCTGTTAATAGCGATATAGTTCTTTTTCCTGATGAACATATTGACGAAATAAATAAAAATCTCGAATATGAAGACAGTTTACATATTGATCTAAGAACATTAACTTTTAGGTTTATCGTTCCCCATAAACTAGGAAAAAAGGATTTAAAACTTCTAGATAAAAAAAAGAATTTTAAAGGAACTATTCAAGGTAATAAAGATAAAAATAAACAAAAAGAGATAGAGTTTTGGAAACAACATTATAAATATGGCATTACAGATAATCAGGTAATAACATCAGCTAATAACTTTATAGTTGCTTTGCATAAAATAGAAAAAAAATTGTGTCAAAATAAATATATTTTAGATAATAATCTCTCTATTTTAGATGTAGCTTGGTTTATTTCTATAAACAGAATAATTAACGCTGGATTCCCAGTTAAAAATAAATATCCAAATATAAACGCTTGGTTTAAGATGTTATCAAGTGATAAAAGATTTTCTAATGAAGTAAAAGGCAACGTGCCTCTCTTTATAATAAAAAATACATTAGGTTTATATAATTTCTTTAAAAAAAGAAGATTAATAGATATTGTTAAATTCTAAAAGCTATAAAATCTCACAAACTTCATCAAAATCGAGCCTGGGTAGTCTCATAAAAATCTTAGATGGATCACCATAACCAATGCAACATAAGAAATTAGATTTAATATTAGTATCTTTAAAGAATGTTGAATCAACAAGCTCATTATTAAAGCCAGACATTGGTCCACAATCTAATCCAAGAGCTCTTGAAACCATCATAAAATAGGCGCCTTGAAGACTACTATTTCTAAACGCAGTTGATTGATTCATTTCAGAATTACCTTTGTACATAGGGGCAATATCCATATGTGGAAATAACTTACCCATCTTGTCTGAGAAATCAAGATCGTATCCTATAACTGCTACAACCGGAGCGCTCATTACCTTATCAACATTATTAGGTAATAGTGTCTCTTTTAATAATTGCTTTTGCTCATCACTCTTTATAAATTTAAATCTAGCTGGACAACAGTTTGTACTTGTTGGACCCATCTTAGTTAATTCATAAATTGATTTAATAGTATCGTCGCTAACGTCTTTATCTTTCCAACCATTCATGCTTCTTGCTTCACCAAATAAAAGATCTATCTGATCTTTGTTTAAGTTATCAGCATTATCTTTTAAATTAGTGAATGTGGCTTGAGCAGCAGCAACTGCTTTTTTTTGATCGTCTGTGAGCTCTATCATGACTGTCCCTCAGTTTCTGCTTTAGCAGCTTTTTCCATTTCTTTAATCATTCCAGGAATCGTTGGGTTTGAAGCACGAGCATTATCAATTTGATCAACCGGCATAGTTATACCAAATGTATTTGGAACCTCTGGTCCATATTGAGCCATGGCTAGATCTCTGAAACCTGAATTTTCAGTTGGAACAGAGGCATTAATCAAGTCACCATCAGTCCAATGCTCATGAGTAAATCCATGAGGATCACGCCAATAGTCATACATTTGACTGCCTAACAAATGTCTGCCAATACCCCATTCATGATAATACTCATCAACAGTTTTCATATGGTAATGGCCTGCCATTAAATCATCTACTGAATCTTGAACTTCATATCCAGCATGTCCAAATGCTACAGCAGTAGCTTCACCAGGAAGACCCATATTGTTCAAAGTATGATGATCAACTGGCTTATCTCCTTGATCGCATCTCATGAAAGCACCCATTGAAACTCCATCAGGTCCAATACAATTATTACTTATTAAGAAACCTAATGTATTTGAATACCAATCAACTGAAGCTTGAGGATCTTTGCAATTAATAGCGGTATGACCTAGTCGCTTAACTTTTGAAGTTAATTCATATACCCACTTGTCACCATGAACTTGCCATTCATCAGCAGCTTTTCCAAAACGTTGTAATTCATTCTCTCTTTGTTTAGACCCACCTGTATTTAAAACTTTTGAAACAACAGCAACGGGTTCAGCTTCATTCATACCGTGACATACCTCAATTTCTACACCGTCAGGATCAATAACAGTTACCTTATGACCTCCAGCAAGTTCAGTATTTTCAACAATATCAACATTGAATTCTTTAGATAAGGCTTCTAAATCACTATAATCATTAGCTTTATAAGCAGATCCTATATATTTATTTTCTTCGCCTTTTGTTGCTACATAAATATAAGGTGATGTTCCAGTGCCTCTAAAAAAAATACTATTTTCATCCTCATGAGCAAGCATCATCCCGAAATGATTGAGGTACTTTTTTTGAGCTTCAAATTCTGTAAGTTCAAACCTTACATAAATAATATCAGCTACTTTACATATTGGATTATTCATTATTATCTCCTATTAATGATTTATTAATTTCTGACCAAACAAGATGATCATAAGTATTGGGTCCATCCCCATAAAGTGATTTAATTTCTGGTGCCCATTCACCAGTAACGTAATCAAGTATACCTTCCCTATAACTATCTCTAGTTGAAATAGTTTCCCAGTAGGATTTAAGATTAGGTAATTTATCACTTTCTAAAACACTATTAAAACGCATTTCATAAACCCTATGAAGTATAGATGTCATACAACAATCAATTGCAGTATATTCATCTCCCATCATGAATTGTTTATTGTGATTTAAGACTCTTTCAATATACACAAGGTGTTTTGCAAGCATTAAAGACATTTTTTTACACAAACTTTCAGGAGGTTTTCCTAAAATTCGTAGCATTATAAATATTGGAACTCTCTTCCTTATAGAATGTTTTGTTAAATAATCCCATACAACGCTAGTCAGTGGTCTTTTGCATAACATTTTAACTAAAAGCTGAGCAGATATACCTCCTGCTGTAGTCCCTAGGCTTTCACCAAGCTCTTTGGTTTCATCTAATGTCACAAAATCTAATAAGCTTTTAAACATTTCATTATTTAGATGATTAGGAAATAATAACTGCCCTTGTTGAGGATATTTTTTATCAACATATCTCATTATTTGGATGCTATCAGGTATTGGAGTGCCATTATCAACTAGTGTTGGAACAAGATTCTTAGGATTTAGTTTTTTGTATTCTTTACTTAAATGATCCCCCTTAGATTCAAGATAAAGAAGATTATATTTATATGAAATATTTTTTTCAGACAAGGCAACCCTTGCCATATTTGAAGCAACTGATTCACCGTATCCATATAACTCAAAATTATTCATAGTATTGCTTTATTCTAGTCATATGACTAGACTATGACAAGTTAAATTTTTTAAAGGAATAATCATGGGTTTTATTTTAGCTAATGTAAAAGGGAGATCTTGTTTAATAAAGGATAATCATTTTTATGATATTGAGTCTATTTCTAATGGATCTCTAAGTGCAGACCCATCACAGATTCTTGTTTCACTTGATCAACTAAGTGACTTAAATAACAAAATTGATAGTTTTGAGCCTACAGGTTTAGTTAATAATGATGATTTAGAGGCACCCATCACAAATTCAGGAAATTGTTTTGCTGTAGGGCTTAACTATAAAAAACATGCTGAAGAATCAAATATGGCCCTTCCTGAATTCCCTATGATTTTTGCTAAATATACAACATGTATAGTTGGGCCCTTTCATGATATAAAAATGAGAAGTGATCTAGTTGATTATGAGGCTGAATTAGTCGCTGTAATTGGTAAGCCTGGAAAAGATATTGCAAGAGAAAATGCTTGGGACCATGTTGCAGGGTTAACAGTGGGACAGGATATCTCAGATAGAGCAGTACAATTTCATTCAGTACCTCCTATGTTCAATCTTGGCAAATCTTTTGATACCTTTGGACCTATTGGACCCGTGCTAGTTTCTCCTGATCAATTTGATGATAAGAATTCGCTAAAATTGGAATGTTATGTTAATAATGAATTGCGTCAAGATGAAAATACAAATGATTTGATATTTGATATTCCTTATATCATTTCATACCTGTCAGAATTTTTAACCCTAAAAACAGGAGATTTAATTTTTACAGGAACTCCAGCAGGGGTTGGTGCTGCTCAAGGCAAATTGCTAAAAGATGGGGATATCATTAAAACAATTATTGAAGGTATTGGTACTATTGAGAATAAGTGTGTGAGGATTTCAGATCATTCTAATACTTCACATATACCTGAGTTTCTTAAATCGAGGATGCCTCAAGATTCTGAGGATTAGATTCTTAAATGAATAAACCTAATTTATTTTTATATCATGCTAAATGGTCTTTATGCAGTCAAATGGTTCGAGTTGCCTTGTATGAAAAAGGGCTAGTATTTGATCATCAGATTATTAAATTATGTGATCATCATGATGATGCTGATAATTTAAGCGATCATTTTTTAAATATAGTGAACCCAACCGGTGTAGTTCCGGTTCTGAAAATTGATGATGAATACGTAAGAGATAGCGCTTATATTATCGAAAGACTTGATGAATATATTGGTGATATTGATATTAATTTATGGCCTAAAGATTTAAATGACAGAGAATCTCTAAAAAAATGGGTTTATGATACTACTGTTACTGATGGGGTTGCTTTGGGAAAAACTCTAGGAACTACTATTCCATTATTTTCAGTTGGATTAATTGAAAATATGGTTAAGAAACTTAGTTTGAAGACTATATGGAAAATTCTTAAAAAACATCCTAGACCAGAAAGAAAGAGAGCTTTTTTAGCTATGTATTTCTTATCTATTAAAAATAAGATTGGTCCAATAGCATACAAGGGTTTTGTAAAGGGCATCATAGAACTGGAGAAAGCTCTTGAAGGCAAAGAATATTTGTTTGATCAGTTCTCTCATGCTGATATTAATATAATGTGCTGTCTTCATAGACTTAAAGATTTAAAGCTCGATTCGATTCTTGAAATGAATGAGCTAAAAAATATTAACAGATATTGGTCTCAATTAAAATTAAGAGCAAGCTATTCAAAAGGAATATTAGGATTTATGGATCACCAGGATCTATTAGAAGATGCTTTTCCAAATGGCATAAATCCTCACTTAGAGAAATTAAAAGAAATGATTTCAGCTAATATCAATTGATAATTATTACTTGGTGATATTTACAATTATAATTAAGAATCTAATTGAAGATAAATATATTTATTAGTGTAAAATATCATCATGTCAAAAGAAGATAATCTAGAATTCGAGGGTGAAGTTATTGAAACCCTTCCCAATACAAAATTTAAAGTTAAATTAGAAAATGATCATGTAATTACTGCTCATATATCTGGAAAAATGCGTAAGCATTACATTAGAATTCTAACCGGCGATAAGGTTAAAGTTGAGATGACTCCTTATGATTTATCCGTAGGGAGAATAACCTTTAGAGGAAGATAAATATGGATGTAGAATTAAAAGGTTCTCTTGTCGAGACTTTTAGATGGAGGTGCCAAAACACACCAGATTCCACAGCTATTAAATTCTTAGACAGAGAACAAACTTATTCTCAGTTCAATACTCACTCAAACCAAGTTGCTCAAGGCTTGCTAGATTTTGGTTTAACAAAAGACACAAGAATTTCATATCTAGCAAAAAATACAGACTATTTTTTTGAAATACTTGTTGGCGCCCTTAAAACTGGAACCGTAACTGTTGGAGTTAACTGGCGTTTAGCAGCTGATGAGGTGGCTTATGTTTTAGAAGACTCTCAAAGTGAGGTTATTTTTGTTAGTTCTGAGTTTTTTGATGTAATGGATATAGTTAAAGACAAAGTTTCAACGTTAAAGAAGATTATTTGTATAGATGAAAGGCATCTAGACTGGCCTCTTTATAGTGAATGGAGAGATTCACAAGAAAATATAGATCCTTTAATTGATTCTCAACCTGATGATGATGTCGTACAGCTTTATACATCAGGAACAACAGGACATCCTAAAGGTGTTCAACTTACAAATAGAAATTTTACAAGTGCTACTGAATCCACATTACAAGTTGTTCCAATTACTCATCAAAGTCCTTGCATGGTATGCATGCCTGTTTATCATGTTGCTGGAACAAACTTTGGCATATGGGGACTTCTACAAGGATGTAAAAATATAGTTATACCTGAAGTTGATCCAGGCTTAATACTTGAACTGGTAGAAAAAGAAAAAATTGAACTTACTATGTGGGTACCAGCTGTAATTTTATTCTTACTTCAACACCCTAATTCAAGTAATACTGACTTCAGTTCATTAAAAATGGTTTTATATGGGGCATCTCCAATAGCTGAAGACACCCTCTTGAAAGCTATAGACTTAATGGACTGTGATTTTTACCAAGTTTATGGCCTTACTGAAACCACAGGTGCTATTACAGTTCTTTCTCCTGAGGATCATGATGTTAAAAAGGGAAAATTAAGATCCTGCGGTAAAGCAATACCAGGCGTAGATATTAAAGTTGTAACCAAAGATGGAGATGATTTACCTCATGGCGAAGTTGGCGAAATAATTACTAAATCTAATTTAAATATGAAGGGATATTGGAATAATGCAAAAGCAACCAATGAGACATTTAAAGATGGTTGGTTTTATTCAGGAGACTTAGGTTATTTTGATGAAGATGAATTTTTATATATACATGATAGGCTAAAAGATATGATTGTTTCTGGTGGGGAGAATATATATCCAGCTGAAGTAGAAAATGCCCTAATGAGTAATCCAGATATTTTAGATGCTGCTGTTGTTGGCATACCTGATAATAAATGGGGAGAAGCAACTAAGGCTTTTGTTGTTCTAAGATCTAACAATATCCTATCTGAAGATGAAATAATTAATTATGTTAAAACCAAGATAGCATCATATAAATGTCCAAAATCAGTTGATTTTATTGATGCCTTACCAAGGAACCCATCTGGAAAAGTGTTGAGAAGAGAATTAAGAGACCCTTACTGGGCAGATCAAGACAGAGAGGTTTAAACTTTTACTTTCTTTTTAACTTCTGTGAATTTTAACTCACCCTTTTGAATATCTAACTTAATTTGGCCACCAGATTTAAGATTACCGAAAAGTAGCTTATCTACAAGTGGCTTTTTAATATTTTTGGATATAAATCTCTCCATCGGTCTAGCACCCATCTCTCTATCATAGCCATTATCTGCAATCCAGTTAACAACATTCTTTGATACCACTATCTCAACATTCCTTTTATCTAATTGAGCTTGAAGTTTTGTTAGGAATTTATCAACAATAGATAATATTATTGATTTATCTAGATAGTTGAACTGAATAGTTTCATCAAGTCTATTTCTAAATTCTGGTGAAAATAATTTATTCAGTGAGTTCATCGCGTCTGATTCATTGGATGATGAACTAAAACCAATATTCCTTTTACCAAGAAGTTCTGCTCCTATATTAGTAGTCATTATTAAAATGACATTTCTAAAATCAGCCTTTCTTCCATTATTATCAGTTAAAACACCAGCATCCATGACCTGTAATAAAATATTAAATATATCTGGATGAGCTTTTTCAATTTCGTCTAGCAAAAGAACACAATGAGGAGATTTAACTATTGCTTCGGTCAGTAAGCCGCCCTGATCAAAACCGACATAGCCAGGAGGAGCCCCAATTAGTCTAGAAACAGTATGTCTTTCCATGTACTCACTCATATCAAATCTAACTAAATCAACTCCCATGATTTCTGAAAGTTGTTTTGAGATTTCTGTCTTTCCAACACCGGTAGGTCCTGTAAATAAGAAAGAGCCTATTGTTTTATTATCATCACGTAAACCAACTCTTGATAGCTTAATTGCATTTGATAACGTTTCAACAGCAGGATCTTGACCAAAAATAACTCTTTTAAGATTTTCTTCAATATTTCTAAGGTTTTTCTTATCTGCTACAGTAATATTCTGTTCAGGTATTTTGGTAATTTTAGATATCGTTTTTTCTATATCTGACTGATTTACTGTAATTTTTTTGTCATTCTTTCGAGAAATATTTAACATAGCTCCAGTTTCATCAATAACATCAATGGCCTTATCAGGGAGGAACCTATCGTTAATATATTTAGCGGACAAATCTACTGAAGTTTTAATAGCTTCATTGGAGTAAGTAACATTATGGTACTCTTCATAGATAGGTTTTATGCCATCTAGAATTTCAATACATTCGTCGTAATTAGGCTCAAGAACGTCAATTTTTTGAAATCTTCTTGAGAGTGCTTGATTCTGATCAAAAATACCCCTGTACTCTTGAAAAGTTGTAGATCCTATACACCTTATTTGGCCTTTACCAAGTGCAGGTTTTAAAAGATTTGATACATCAAGTGAACCACCAGATGCAGAACCAGCTCCAATTATTGTGTGAATTTCATCTATAAAAAGGATTGGCTTATCTTTTGTATCAAGGAAATTTAAAACCTCTTTAAGACGTTTTTCAAAATCACCTCTATATTTTGTTCCAGCTATGAGAGCAGCTATATCTAAGGAGTAGATTGTAGAATTACTTATAATTTTAGGAACTTTATTATTACATATTAGGTAAGCCAGACCTTCAGCTATTGCTGTCTTACCAACTCCTGACTCCCCAACAAGCAATGGATTATTCTTTGTTCTTCTTGATAGAATTTGTACAAGTCTATCCACTTCTTTTTCACGACCTATCAATGAATCAATTTTATCTTCACCTACTAAATTATTAAGGTTGATTAAAAAGGCATTTTCTTGTTTGTCATGAGTTGATTCTTCAGTTTCTAAATCAGTTTCACTTTCTTTTGATTGGGCAGTCTTTTCAGGTGACCCATGAGAAATATAGGTTACAACATCAAGTCTGTTTATATTATTTTTATTAAGTAAATAGACCGAATGAGATTCCTTCTCAGAGAATATTGCTACAAGAATATTGATTGGTTTAACAACGCCCTTTCCAGATGATTGAATATGGAAAACAGCTCTTTGAAGAACCCTCTGAAAGCCCAATGTAGGTTGAACTGCTTTCTGAGCATCCGTTCTTGTTATGCTTGTTTGTTTTAAATGATTATTTAAAGATTCTTTTAAGGATTCTAATTGAACATCTTTAGATTCTATAAAATCTTTAACATCGTAATCATTCAATATCATTAAAAATAAATGCTCAACAGTAAGATACTGTATATTAACTTCCTGTGCTTTATCAAATAAGCTTGCTATGGATATTTCTAATTCTTTACTAAACATATGTTAATCAGTTAATGGTTCGATTTCGCTAAGCAGAGGATGATTGTGATGTTTCGACATCTCGTTAACTTCGTATGACATCATCTCCGCCATCTCTTTAGAAAATATACCACAAACTCCCTTACCTTTTGTATGAACTGCCATCATTATTTGTGTTGATTGCTCATGAGTATGACTAAAAACAGTTTGAAGCACAAAAACAACAAATTCCATTGGCGTATAATCATCATTTAATAGAACAACTTGATACAATGGTGGTTCCTTGACCTCAGGTTCTTTTTCAAGAACAGCTGAACCAAAATTATCAGAAGTATCAATTCTTTCATTAGAAAGTTTTATCATTACATTCTTTTGATCATTTCATCTGCAAATCCTGAACATGATACAAGTTCTGCATCATCCATCATTCTTTCAAAATCATAAGTAACTTTTTTAGCTAAAATAGTCCTTTCCATGGAGCTAATAATTAGATCAGCAGCTTCAATCCATCCCATGTGTCTTAGCATCATCTCAGCAGAGAGTATCAAGCTACCTGGATTGACTTTATCTTTACCTGCATATTTAGGAGCTGTTCCGTGTGTTGCTTCAAAAACAGCATATTTATCAGACAAATTAGCTCCTGGAGCAATTCCAATGCCTCCAACACAAGCTGCCAAGGCATCAGATATATAATCACCGTTAAGATTCATAGTAGCAATAACATCATAGTCACGGGGTCTTAATAAAATTTGTTGTAAAAAAGCATCACAAATAACGTCGTTTATAACTATTGATTTTCCATTATTAGGATTTTTAATAGTTTGCCAAGGACCGCCATCTAATTCTTCAGCGTTGTAGTCAGTTGATGCTACCTCATAACCCCAATCCCTAAAAGCACCCTCTGTGTATTTCATAATATTGCCCTTATGAACAAGAGTTACAGAAGATCTATCATTATCGATTGCATAATCTATTGCTTTTTTAACTAATCTTGATGTTCCTTCTTTAGATATTGGCTTCACACCCAAACCTACTGAATCAGGAAAACGTATTTTTGATATAGCAAAGTCGTCTTGGAGTACCCTGACCATTTTATTAGCCTCATCAGAACCTGCTTGAAATTCAATACCACAATATATATCTTCAGAATTTTCTCTAAATATAATCATGTCAGTATCCTGAGGTCTTTTTACAGGTGATGGCACGCCCTCAAAGTATCTAATAGGTCTTAGACATACGTATAAATCTAAGATCTGTCTTAAAGAAACATTTAAAGATCTTATGCCTCCGCCTATTGGCGTAGTCAATGGCCCTTTAATGCTTACAACATATTCTTTTAATGCTTCGATGGTTTCTTCTGGAAGCCAGACATCTTCACCATATACTTTAGTTGACTTTTCTCCACAGAAAACTTCCATCCATTCAATTTTTCTAGAACCTTCATATGCAATTTTAACTGCATTATCAACAGCTTTTATCATAGGCGGTGTTATATCAACACCAATACCATCTCCCTCAATAAAAGGAATGATAGGATTATCAGGAACATTCAATTTTCCGTCTACATACGATATTTTAGTTCCAGAAGTGGGTTCTTTGATTTTATTAAATTTCATTTACTTTATTGGCCTCAACATTAAGATTTTACGTTCTAAATCGGTCATAATTATACTCTTAATTAAATCAATATAGTACTCTAAGAATATAAGAATTATGGATAAGAAGACCGTTGTCGTAGGAATGTCAGGTGGGGTTGATTCATCTGTTTCAGCCTATCTACTAAAAAAATCAGGCTACGATGTTAAGGCATTGTTTATGCAGAACTGGCAAAGCGAACCTGGTGAAGTTTGCACATCTGAAATTGATTTTAAAGACGCTTCAAAGGTTTGTGACAAACTAGATATTCCTCTTCACAGAGCAAATTTTTCAGATGAGTATTGGGATAAGGTTTTTAAAAATTTTTTAAGTGAGCATGAAAAAGGAAGAACACCTAACCCGGACGTTTTATGTAACAGAGAGATTAAATTTAAATCATTTCTTGATTACGCATTTAAGATTGGAGCTGACTTTATAGCAACAGGCCACTATGCAAGGTTAATAAATAAAGATGGTCGCAACTTCCTAGCTAGAGCAAAAGACACTTTCAAGGATCAAACGTATTTCCTTCATGAGGTTAATGAAAAAGAATTTGCAAAGTGCATATTTCCATTAGCAGATATTAATAAAGAAGATGTTAGAAAAATTGCTGTCGAACAAGAACTTATTACTGCTGACAAAAAAGATTCTGTAGGAATATGTTTTGTAGGAGAGAGAAATCTTAAGGACTTTTTAAATAGATTTATCTCTTTTAAAAAAGGGCCTATTAAAGATGATCTTAATAATATTATTGGAGAACATCAGGGGTCTATCTTATATACTCAAGGCCAAAGACAAGGCTTAATGATAGGTGGGGTTAAGGGAAAGGATGAGTTGCCATGGTATGTATATAGGAAAGATATACAAAATAACGAAATCTATGTATGCCAAGGCGTTGATAACAAGCTACTCATGAATGACGGGCTTATTGTCGAAGATATAAATTGGATTAATAGTATTGAATACTCTTACCCTATAAGTTGCTTAGTTCAAATTAGGCATCAACATGTTCCTGTTGAGTGCATAATTTCAAAAGCTTCTAATGGCTTTAAAGTTGATTTTGTCGATCAAATAAGAGCAATAGCTCCCGGTCAATCTGCAGTTTTCTATGATAAAAATATTTGTCTTGGTGGTGGAATTATTTCAGAAACTTTTTAGTAACAATTATTAATTATATTAAAAGATGATAAAATAATTTATGAAATTTGATCATGACAACATTTCACCACTCGACAGCAGATACGCTAATAAAATTCCTGACTTTAGAAAAAACTTTAGTGAATCAGCCTTAATTAAAATCAGATTTGAAATTGAAATTGATTGGCTAATTTTTCTTTGCACGAAGCTATCCACATCTTTCAAACCGATAAGTAAACAATCTCTTAAGAAACTGCAAATCTTTAAAAAAGGTTTCGATAATAAATATGTTCTTAAGATAAAAAAAATTGAGTCTTCAACAAATCATGATGTTAAAGCAGTTGAATACTTTATAAGGGATTACTTTAATAAGGACAAGACATTATCTTCATACATACACTTAATTCACTTTGGGTTAACAAGTGAGGATATAAATTCATTAAGTTATGCATTTTTAATTAAAAAAGGTACAACTTTATATATTAATGAAGTGAATACCATAAATAAGACCCTTAAGAGTTATTCAAAAAAATGGTCAAAAATAACATTTCTTGCAAGAACTCATGGACAGCCTGCATCGCCTTCTACAATTGGTAAGGAATTAAAGGTTTTTTCTAGTCGTATTGATAGAGAGATTAAAATACTCAAATCAATAAAACCACTAGCAAAATTCAGTGGTGCTACTGGGAATTTTCATACTTTTAATATTGTAGATGATTCAATAGATTGGCCAAAATTGAATAAAAGTTTTATAAATCAATTTGGTATCGATCAAAATTTATTTACTACGCAGATAGAACCGCATGACTGGATTGCTGAAGTTTCACATTCCCTAGTGAGGATCAATAATATATTAGTAGACTTGTGCCAAGATTCATGGATTTATATATCAAATGATATCTTTGCATTGAAACTTCAAAAGAATGAAGTTGGATCCTCAACTATGCCCCACAAAGTTAACCCAATAGATTTTGAAAATGCTGAAGGCAATTTTGGTATATCTTCTTCATTGTGTGAATTTTTTGCAAATAAGCTTACTAAATCTAGACATCAAAGAGATCTTTCTGATTCAACTGTTTTAAGAAATGTTGGTCTTGGGTTTGCTTACTCTGCACTCGCTATAATTTCAGCAAATAAGGGTTTAAGTAAAATTACTCCAAATAAAATTAAAATTGCGGCTGAGCTTGATAATAATTGGGAAGTCTTAACAGAAGCTGTTCAAACATTAATGAGATATGAGGGAATTCCAGACGCTTATGAGCAGTTAAAAAATCTTTCGAGAGGAACCAAATTAACTAAAGAAACTTATGTAAAGTTTATTAATACGCTTACTATTTCTGATTTATCTAAAAATAAATTATTAAAACTTACTCCATCAAGTTATATAGGCTTAGCAAAAGAACTTATTTAGCCTTATATTTTACAATTTATGTAGTAGAGCTACATAGAGATATCCCTTAAAAACCATATTTATAAGTGTATTTATCTATATATTGACTTTGATATAGAAGTGATATTTACTTCACTACATATTTAATTTTTGGCAAAAAAAATGACAAGTCATAACGAAGAAAAAAATCAAGCAAACTCAATTCCTGAGATGTCTACATCTAACTGGGGAGCTATCAATCCTGAGTATGTTGCAAGAATGAGAATGCAAAATAAATTTCAGACTGGATTAGAAATTGCAAAATATACTGCTGGAGTCATGAGAAAAGATATGAATGCCTATGATTCAGATACATCATCTTACACACAGTCTTTAGGTTGTTGGCACGGTTTTATAGGCCAGCAAAAATTAATTTCTATTAAGAAACATTTTAAAACTACCAATAAAAAATACTTATATCTATCTGGTTGGATGGTAGCTGCTCTTAGGTCAGAATTTGGTCCTCTTCCAGATCAATCTATGCATGAGAAAACATCAGTTGCTAGTCTTATTGCAGAACTCTATCAGTTTTTAAGACAAGCAGATGCAAGAGAACTCGGTGGTTTATATAGAAAACTAGACTCATCTGATGGTGCCGAAAAAGATTCTATACAAAATGAAATTGATAATTTTGAAACTCACGTTGTACCAATCATAGCTGATATTGATGCAGGCTTTGGTAACGAGGAAGCAACATACCTAATGGCTAAACAAATGATTGAAGCTGGTGCATGTTGTATACAAATAGAAAATCAAGTTTCAGATGAAAAGCAATGTGGACACCAAGATGGAAAAGTAACAGTTCCTCATGCTGACTTTTTAGCTAAAATAAATGCTGTTAGATACGCATTTTTAGAGTTAGGAGTTGATGATGGTGTTATTGTTGCAAGAACTGATTCATTAGGTGCTGGTTTAACAAAACAAATAGCAGTAACAAATGAAAAAGGTGATCTTGGTGATCAGTACAATTCATTCCTCGATGTTGATGAGGTAACTCCTGAAACAATGAATCATGGTGATGTGATGATAAATCAAAATGGTAAATTAGTTAGGCCGAAAAGATTGCCTAGTAACTTATATCAGTTTAAAGAAGGAACAGGAGAAGCTAGATGTATTCTTGACTCTATAACTAGCTTACAAAATGGTGCAGATTTAATCTGGATTGAAACTGAAAAGCCTCATATTGGTCAGATCGGAGCAATGATGGATGAAATTAAAAAGGTGGTTCCTAATGCTAAACTTGTTTATAACAACAGCCCTTCTTTTAATTGGACATTAAATTTTAGACAACAAGTATTTGATTCAATGAAAGATGCTGGTAATGATGTGTCTTCTTATGATCGAGCTGATTTGATGAATGAATCATATGACTCTACTGAACTCGCTATCGAGGCAGACAATAAGATTAGAACCTTTCAAGCTGATGCTGCACGTGAAGCAGGAATATTCCATCATTTAATTACACTTCCAACTTATCATACAGCCGCCCTTTCAACTGACAACTTAGCCAAAGAGTATTTTGGTGAACAAGGAATGCTAGGTTATGTAGCTGGGGTCCAAAGAAAGGAAATTAGAGAAGGTATTGCATGTGTGAAGCATCAAAATATGTCAGGTTCTGACATGGGTGATGATCATAAAGAGTATTTTGCAGGTGAAGCTGCTTTAAAAGCAGCTGGTGAAGACAATACTATGAATCAGTTTTAATCTGAGCAAGCTTCAGTATCAGATCTTCCACAAATTTGACACGGCGAGCCATCATCTAGGTTAGCCATGCCACCACAAGAACCTTTTATCGGTTCATTTTTTAATATTAAACCAATAGCTAGACCAGCAAAGGACAGCCCTATTACAAAAAATCCTAGAATTAAATCACTCATTATTAAAATCATACCATTTATCGGAATATGTATAGACCAATTCATTATCCAAAATACTAATAAGCATTAATGGAATGCTATTTGTATTAGCAACTTCAATGGCGAGTTTAGAATCCATCGCGTTAAAAGCAGTGGCATAAGCATCAGAATATGTAGCTGATTTATTATCTAAAACAGATATTGAAATAGCATCTAATTTAATAGATTTAAGTGTTTTAGGATTTATTGTATGAGTAACTTTGGAGCCATCTTCTTTGATTATAAGATTTCTATATTCACCAGAAGTTGCAAGTGATAAATAAGAACCATTGTTATTCTCAATAACATATACAGCATTTAAATTAGTGGAGCTTGGGTCCTGTATGCCTACTTTCCAAGGCTCCTCATATTTCAAACCATGAATTATAATTTCACCACCAATATCTATTAGATGATTTAATAAGTTATTTTCAATCAAGTATTCATGAATCTTTTGAACTGCATAACCCTTCGCAATAGATGATAAGTCAAACCAGAAATCTGAAGACTTAGAAACTGTTTGATTAACAGAATCTAATGTGAATGTTCGTATTAAATTATATGAAGTGGTATCTATATCAAAGTTAGGAGAAAAACCCATCGAGGTTGATATTTTTCCCAGCGTAATGTCGTAGTAATTTTGCGTTTTTAATGAAACTTCTTTTGCAATAGAAAGTATTTTAAAAAGATCATCACTAATAGCAATATTGGTATTAATTTGTTTTTTGTTTACCAGTGCGATCTCTGAATCTACCTTGTAGTTTGAAGCTATCATGTCGATATCATTAATAATACTAAGTATATTTTTCTCATGATGATCGGCAATAAATTCTGTAGATGAAACTGACCATGAAGTTCCGTAGGCACTACCACTGATTTTAAATATATTATTAGAATTGAAGTTATAGGCAATTAAGAGACAAATTAATCCAACAACTAAAGCAATGAGTTTTGAAAATGCGTATCTAGATATCAAGCTTTATTTAACCACCAAAGTCATCGAGAGCAATATTCTCTGGTTCTACTCCAATATTTAATAGTAAATCTATACAAGCCTTGTTCATCATGGGTGGGCCACACATGTAGTACTCGCAATCTTCCGGCGCTTCATGTGCTTTAAGATAATTTTCATATAAAACATTATGAATAAATCCTGTTTCTCCAGCCCAAGCATCTTCTGGTTGTGGATCGGATAATGCTACATGCCATTCAAAATTATCATATTTTTTTGCAAGTTCGTTAAATTCATCTACATAGAACATTTCTTTTAAGCTTCTAGCTCCATACCAAAATGTAATTTTTCTATCAGTATCAATTCTAAGTAATTGATCAAATATATGCGATCTCATTGGAGCCATTCCAGCACCTCCTCCAACAAAAACCATTTCATTAGTAGTTTCTTTAGCAAAGAATTCTCCGAAAGGACCAAAAACTTTCACTTTATCCCCTGGTTTTAGATTAAACGTCCAAGAAGACATGACACCTGGTGGGAAATCGGTCCCAGGAGGCGGTGAAGCTATTCTTATATTAAATTTAATAATACCTTTCTCTTGGGGATAATTAGCCATTGAATAAGCTCTAATTACTGGCTCTGTATTTATTGCCTTATTTTCCCATATCTTAAAATGATCCCAATCTCCATGATATTCCTCTTGAATATCAAAACTTTTATAGTCTATTTCATATGCAGGTGCCTCTAACTGAACATAGCCGCCAGCTTTAAAGTCAACATTTTCACCCTCAGGTAGTTTTAATATTAATTCTTTTATAAAAGTAGCTACATTGTCGTTAGATATGACTTCACATTCCCATTCTTTAACACCAAAGATTTCTTCTGGTACCTCAATTTTCATATCACTCTTAACTGGAACTTGACAAGAAAGCCTCCAACCATCATTTTGCTCTCTGGAATTAAAGTGCGATTCTTCTGTTGGCAATATAGAACCACCACCATCGAGAACTACACACTTGCATTGACTACAAGTTCCGCCTCCACCGCAAGCAGAAGAAAGAAAAATTTTATTTTCAGCTAAGGTTTGTAATAGTTTCGATCCAGCTGGAACAACAAGCGGATTTAAAGAATCTCCATTTATTTCAATTGAAACATCACCAGTAGAAACTAATTGCGATCTTGCACCAATAATTACGACAACTAGTGCAAGGACTATTCCTGAAAAAGCTACAACACCAAGTATTAAATCAATTTGCATATTATTAACCTCTAATTAAAGAGAAATTCCTCCAAAAGACATGAAACCAAAACTCATTAGTCCAACTATTATAAAAGTTGCGCCCAGACCTTTCAAACCCTCAGGTATATCAGAATATTTAAGTTTTTCTCTAATACCTGCGAGAATTACTATAGCCATAGCCCAACCAAAACCAGCACCTAATCCGTATACAACACTTTCTCCGAATAATAGATCTTTTTCTATCATAAATAAAGATGCACCCAAAATTGCACAATTAACTGTTATTAGCGGAAGGAATACTCCTAAAGCATTGTATAGAGCCGGCACATATTTATCTAGGAACATTTCAAGGATCTGAACTACGGCCGCTATAACACCAATATAGCTTATCAACGAAACAAATCTTAAATCTGTTCCTGATATTCCCGCCCAGACTAAAGCATCTTCACGAAGCACAAAATTATAAATTAAATTATTAAGAGGTACTGTAATGAGGCAAACAACTATAACTGCTATCCCAAGTCCCATTGCAGCTTCAATCTTTTTAGAAATGGCGATGAATGTGCACATACCTAAAAATACTGATAAAGCTATATTTTCAATAAAGACGGTTGTGACGAATATACTTAAATAATGTTCAAGCATTTAGTTCTCTCTTAGTTAAGTCAGGAGCCGTTGAGTGCTTTGAAACAACAAAATCATCTTGTTCTACTTGAGTAGGTCTATAGGTCCTTAGAGCCCATATAAATAGACCTATTATGATGAATGAGCTAGGTGGAAGTAAGAGTAAATTATTGCCCATATACCATCCACCATTTGAAATAAGGGGAAGTATTTCATAACCAAACAATGAGCCTGATCCAAATAATTCTCTAATTGTAGCTACAGCAATTAATATCAAACTATAGCCAAGACCATTACCAAGACCATCAAAGAAACTAAGTAATGGTTTCTCTTTCATAGCAAAGGCTTCAGCCCTCCCCATAACAATACAGTTAGTAATAATTAAGCCAACAAAAACTGAAAGTTTTTTACTAGTTTCATAGCTATAAGCTTTCAATAGCTCATCAACAACAATTACCAAAGACGCAATGATAGTCATCTGTACAATAATTCTAATACTGCTAGGAATGTAATTTCTAATAATAGAGATAAATAAATTAGAAAAAGCCACAACACTTGTTAAAGCAACACACATAACCATGGTTACTGAAAGATTATTTGTTACAGCTAAGGCTGAACAAATTCCAAGTATTTGCAATGCAATAGGGTTCTCTTCAACAAGAGGTTTTATGATTACTTCTTTATATCTTTTAAGACTCATAATCTAACTCTTTAAATAATTTTGAATAACCAGAGTCTCCAAACCAATATGTAATCATATTAGTAACACCTCTGCTTGTTAAAGTTGCTCCAGATAAACCGTCAACCTTGTAGTTGCTATTAATATCATCAGATTGAACCTTTCCTTTTATAACTGATAATTGAACTTCGTTATCTTTATAGATCTTTTTTCCTGGCCACAGTGCTTTCCATCTAGGATTATCCACTTCAGCACCAAGGCCTGGAGTTTCCTTATGTTCGTAAAATTCAAGACCGGCCACTGTATTAAAATCCTCTTCAATAGCAACATAACCGAATAGAGTTCCCCATAAGCCGTAACCTCTAATTGGAAGAATAAGTTTATCTATATTATTTTGCTCATCCCTAACAATAAAAAATTTTCCTACATTTTCTCTATTTTTAATAATAGCTATGTCATCAGAAGCACTTAGGGCAGTTGATAAGGTAGAGTCTCTTGTTGCTTTAATTTGATCGTATTCTTCAATCTTGAAATCTTTATATGATTGAAGAACCTTACCAGTGTCAAAATCAACATATCTCATCTCAAGTTTTTGAAATTGAGATTTAACATCAATGGTATTGTCATACATCTTAGCGGCTTGTAATATTTTTATACTTTTATTATTTGCAGCATTTTCTTTTTGAAGATCTCTCAAGCTTACAGCTGCAAAAGATACAATTAAAGAACAAACCATACAGATAGCAAAAGCTACGCCTAGAGTTTTTAAAACTGAATCATTCATTTAATAACGCCCTTCTTCTTTTAATATTAGACATAACAACCATATGGTCAATAACTGGTGCTAATAAGTTCGCAAATAATATAGCAAGCATCATACCTTCTGGGAAAGCTGGATTAACTACTCTTATGAGAATCACGGTAACACCAATAACAAAGCCATAAATCCATCGGCCAGTGTTAGTTCCAGAACCTGAAACTGGTTCAGTTGCCATAAAGACCAATCCAAAGGCAAAACTTCCTATAACTGCATGCCAGTACCAAGGAACATAAAACATAGGATTAGTATCTGATCCAACTATATTTAAGATAGATGACATTATGATCATTCCAGCTAGTGTTCCCAGAATAATTCTGTAAGAGGCTACTTTAGTTATGAGAAGGATAGCTAACCCTATTCCAATGGCTATTATAGATGTTTCTCCAACAGAGCCAGGAATAAAACCAAGGAATGCATCCATCCATGTAAAGTTTTCATATATACCAGCCATACCTTTTTCAGCACCGACACCTAAAGCAGTTGCTCCACTATAACCCTCAGGAATAATATTATTATCTGCTAGACCAGCAATCCATACCTTATCACCTGATATCTGTGATGGATAAGCAAAGTATAAAAATGCTCTTCCTGTAAGAGCTGGATTTAAGAAATTTTTTCCAGTACCACCAAAAATCTCTTTTCCAATAACTAGACCAAATGTGATACCCATAGCAGCTTGCCACAATGGAAGATCTGGAGGACAGCTTAATGAAAATAAAACTGTGGAAACAAAAGCTCCTTCATTAATTTCATGTTTTCTAACAATAGCAAAGAGAGCTTCCCATCCAATACCTACTACAAATACGGTTATATATATTGGTAAAAAGTAAGATGCACCAAACCACATTTTTGAAAAAAAGCTTGAAGAATCGTAGCCAACGAAACTAATAAGATAGTGGTGCCAATCTCCTGTATTTAATTGATTGATTGATTCAAGATATTCCAATGAATGAGATCCGAGGTTATACATTCCAAAAAACATTGCCGGAAAAGTAGCTAGCCAAACAGTAACCATAACTTTTTGAATATCTACAGCATCTCTTACATGAACTGGATTAGATGTTTTTGTTTGAGTAGAGAAAAATAAATTCTCAACAGCATCAAATAATGGGAACCATTTAGAATACTTTCCTTCGCCAACAAAATTTGGTTTTGAATTATTGATAAAGTTTCTTAAGGATTTCATTGCTCTAAATGCACCTTATTTAAATTATCCAAAAGAATTGATGAATAATCATACTTACTTGGGCAAACGTAGGAGCATAAGGCTAGATCCTCGGGTGCCAATTCAAGCATTCCAAGATCTATAGCCATTTCTATGTCAGAAACCACTAAGGACTTAAGAAGCTGCGTAACTAATATATCTAGTGGCATGACTTCTTCATAAGAGCAGACAGGCACTATAGCTCTATCGCCACCATTTACTGATGTATTAAAGGTGAAAGATTTTGGTTTCAAAAATGATGATGAGAAAACGTTTAGTTGTGAGTGAAGTTCTGATCCAGGCATCAACCAGTTCATAAATATATCATTAGCAACATCAGGAATAACTGAAATTTGAGCATCATAAGCTCCTAAATAATTCATAATACCTTCAGATACATGGCCGTATATAACAGATCCAGAAA
Organism: uncultured Gammaproteobacteria bacterium; assembly: GCA_964613455.1. Lineage (GTDB taxonomy): Bacteria > Pseudomonadota > Gammaproteobacteria > Magnimaribacterales > D2472 > SCGC-AAA076-P13. The sequence goes on from CAZTGS010000002.1 coordinate 26,867, forward strand.
TAATTCGTGAATGAGTCTCAATTTTACCAGCAACAAGCTGATCAAGATTACCGCCAATTCTGGCTTCTATAAGCGATGGATCAAAGACATTAGAGCCAGCTAAGGAGATAGTTTTATAAGTACGAATCTTGTTATTTTTTAATAAATAACCCAAAGAAATAATATCTTGATAATTAATGGTCCAAGCAACTCTATTTAAATTTACAGGGTATATCTTGCTAATGTGAGTGCTCGCCAATCCAGCAGGATGAGGCCCAGCAAATTGATGATAATTAATACCATCAACATCATTATTAAATGAATCGTTTTGATGCGAGAGATGAATAGGACAGGAAAAATATTTTTTGATTGACTCTAATGCTAAATTAAATATTTCTTTGTCCTTTTCTATGATTACATAGGGATCTATTGCAAGAGGATTGGTATCACAAGCATTTATAAAAAGCGCTTGAGGAGATTTATCTGTAGAAGGAGTTCTGTTAAAAGGCCTTGTTCTAAAAGAGTTCCAAAGACCAGATTCAATTAAGAGTTCTTTAAGGTTATCTCCATTCATTTTTTCAGTGAAATCTACAAACTGTTCGTTATTAGAGATATCTATTTCAATTGATAAGAACTTACGTTTCTCACCTCTGTTAATAGAAGTTACAGTTCCGCCAGCAGGTGATGTAAAGAAAACACCCGGGTTTTTTTTATCTTCAAAGATTTTGGACCCTGCTTTAACTTCGTCACCTTCTTTTACAAGCATAGTAGGCTTCATACCAATAAAATCATTAGCTAATAATGCAACTGAAGTTACATTCGGTTTATCAGAAATAATAGGATCAGGATTACCAGAGATTGGTAAATCTAAACCTTTTTTAATTTTAATCACGTGTGCATTGCCTTATAAAGTTAAAAACAACTTAATTCGCAGTGATTATAAATCTAAACTGGAGATGATTCTATACTTTTAACCAATTGGTTTAGGCAATCTTTCTAATGTGATATTAGCAATTTTTTTAGTAAGATTGATAACTTGTTTAGAGTAGCCATATTCATTGTCATACCAACAATATAAAGTCACCCTGTTATCACTTGTGATTGTTGCTTGCGAGTCAATAATTGATGCAAACGGGCTAGAGTAAAAGTCTGTTGATACAATCTCTGAAGAATTAACATAGCCGATTATTTCTCTGTACTTAGAATGAAAAGCCATTGATTTAAGGTAGTTATTTAATGGTTCCTTATCTACTTTAGTATCTAAGACTAGAGATAATATCGCTAAACTAACATTTGGTGTTGGCACTCTGATTGCATTACCAGTTAATTTGCCTGCAAGTGCAGGTATTACTTTGGCTACAGCTTTTACAGCACCGGTAGAAGTAATAACCATATTCAAGGGTGCGCCTCTTCCTCTTCTATCACCACTATGAAAATTATCAATTAAATTCTGATCATTTGTATAAGAATGAACTGTTTCAATATGGCCACCATCAATACCATATTTATCATGTATCACACTCAAAACAGGGACAATTGCATTAGTGGTACATGATGCAGCTGAGATAATAGACTCATCACCATTTAAAATATCATCATTCACTCCAAAAACAATATTTTTAATAGAATCTCCTTTTGAAGGAGCAGTTAATATGGCTTTGGCAGCACCAGAATTTAAGTGTTTAGACAGGCCTTCTTCATCTCTCCAAGCCCCTGTATTGTCTATAACAATAGGATCAACAATATCATACTCAGAGTACATTACTTCCTCTGGACTGTTTGCATATATTATTTTTACAGGATTTCCATTTATTACTAAAGTTGAATTCTCTTCATCAACTCTAACAGTTCCATCAAAAGAACCATGAACAGAATCTCTTGAAAGTAAGCTGGCCCTTTTAAAGATATCATCATTAGAAGCTTTTCTAATTACTATTGCCTTTAATCTAAAGTAATTACCAGGTCCAGTCATCTGAATCATCATTCTAGTAACAAGCCTTCCTATTCTTCCAAAGCCATACAAAACAATGTCTTTAGGTTGTTTTGGTCTTGATGATTCTTTATTTAGAACAGAAACAAGCTCATCATTGATATATTCTGCAAGACCAGATGTATCATCTTTAAGATTTTTAAAAAATGGACATCTAACAGCAAGTTCACCGATATCTATTTCACAATCAGCCATGGATTGAGTAGCTAAATATTGAAGAATTGGATAAGTTTCTAATTCACTAAGCTCATTCATATCAGATTGTCTAGCAAATCTATGAGCTCTCATTATCTCAACTGGAGACTCATTTACCAGAGATTTACCATAAACAAGAATATTAATACCATCTCTATAGAGATTTCCTATAATAGGAATCATTAGTTCGGCTAAGCCTTCTCTCCACTTCCAATCACCAAATGAATCCTCAGGAAGAATTCTATTTTGTCTTGCTGTGGATTGAAATGTTAAATCTCTGTTATCAGTCATGATTGATGTATTTAATAAATATAAAATCTTATGATAATAATTAAATACTCAAAAAGATATAAATAACTATTTAGAATGCTACTTTATAAATAACTATTTAGAATACTGCTTTAGATGATGATCAGAATTACCAAATAATGCATCTATTACAATCAATTTTTTAAGATAGTGGCCAATCATTAATTCATCACTAACGCCCATTCCACCGTGAAGTTGAACTGCCTGTTGTGCAGAGAACTTGCCTGATTTACCAACTTGAGCTTTAAGAGCAGAAACATGTTTAAACATATCCTCATCACCTGAATCTACTGCTAGCATAGCTTTAAATAATAAAGACTTACAAAGTTCACTTTCTATAAACATGTCAACCATACGATGTTGTAATACTTGAAAATTTGATATCGGTTGTCCGAACTGCTCTCTACCTTTTGTGTATTCAACAGTTTTCAAGTAACAAGAAGTCATACAACCTACAGCTTCAGCACTTACACAAAGAGTCGCAAGATTTAATGCAGTATGAAGAAGATTAGAGGCTTCAGCGCCTTTACCTAATATTGACTCAACATTTATTACTACATTTTCAAATGTAATTTCAGCACAAGCTTGTCCATCAACAGTTGGAAAAGAATTCATTGATATTCCATCTTCTGAAGAATCAACAATAGCTAATACAAGTTCACCATCTTGCATTGCTGAAACTATGAGCTTATCTGCATTGCCACCATTTAGCACGATTGTTTTAGTGCCATTCAACTTCATATCAGTTATTGATGTAGTTGGAGATGAGTAGTCATAAGAATTAGCGGCTTCTGCATATGCTAAGGAAACTTGTAATGAGCCACTACATATACTTTCTATGACTTCTGCTTTTTTAGAGTAATTTGAGGAGTCAATTAATGTTCCTGAAAGAACAACTGTAGAAAGATATGGTTCTATAACCAAGGCCTTTCCAAACTCTTCAAATAAAACTGAAAGCTCTATAGGGCCAAAGCCAAAACCGCCTGATTCCTCAGAAAAAGGTATTGATAGCCATCCTTGTTCAGCAAATAACTTCCATACATTTTCATCAAAATCTTTATCAGATTTTATAACCTCTTCTCTTTTATAAAAGTCATAATCAGCATCACAAAATCTTTGAACTTGCTCTCTAAGCATGACTTGCTCATCACTGTAGTTTAAATTCATTGTTTATACCCCTAGTACAAATTTTGAAATAATATTCTTTTGGATTTCGTTACTACCGCCATATATAGATGTTTTTCTCATATTCAAAAATTTAGACACAGCATCCGCAGAGTAATCTGGTCCACTTGGCTTATCATTAGATCCAAATCCATGAGGCCCAGGATATAAAAGTGCGTGTTCACCTGAAGCTTCAACAAATAACTCTGTAAGTCTTTGCTGTATTTCAGTTCCTCTAATCTTTAAAATAGATGATTCAGGACCAACTTGTCCACCATTTTCTAAAGCTGATAGCATTCTTAATTCAGTTATTTCTAGAGCATTAAGATCTATTTCTAATTCTGTAATTTTTTTATCAAAATCAGTATTTGACATATCTTTAGCGATTTCTTTCAATCGATTAAGTTGTCTTAGTGATCCGCCAACTGAGGCAATACCAAATCTTTCATGCGCTAGAAGAAACTTAGCATAAGTCCAGCCCTTGCCCTCTTCACCAATTAAATTTTCAACTGGCACTTTTACATCTGTAAAAAAGACTGAGTTAACTTCATGTTCACCATCAATAGTGATAATAGGTTTGACTTCAATTCCTGGGTCATTCATATCTATTAATAAGAAAGAAATGCCTTCTTGTCGAATAGCAGTAGTTTCTGTTCTAACAAGACAGAAAATCCATTCTGCACTTTGAGCCAATGTTGTCCATGTTTTTGCTCCATTGACTACATAGTGTTTACCATCGTCTGTTTTGACGGCTTTAGTTTTTAGAGAAGCAAGATCAGAGCCTGATCCTGGTTCAGAATATCCCTGACACCACCAAGTATTAAATTCTAGAATATCTGGTAGAAATCTAGCTTTCTGCTCTTCATTTCCAAATGTATATATAACTGGAGCTACCATGCTTACACCAAAAGCAAGAAGTGGCGGACATCCAGCAAGACCAAATTCTTTATTGAATAAATAAAGTTGTGTTGCTGACCAACCAGTTCCACCATATTCAACAGGCCAGTTATAACCCATCCAACCTTTAGCAGAGACTGCTTTATGGTAATCAACCATGTCCTGTCTAGTTAGGGGTTCAGCATTATCCATTTTGTCTTTAACATGCTTTGGATAATCGTTATCAAGCCACGATTTGAGCTCGTCTCTAAATTGAAGATCTTCTTTTGAAAAATTTAGTTCCATATTTACCTTTATAGTTATTTGATTGTTAGAATACGCCGAATATTATACAAGTATAAATGACGAAAAAACAGGACCACAGTAAAGCACATACCTTGTGCGAAAAATATCAAGAAAATAATAGTTCTATTTGCGTAATTGTTGAAAACAGCAAAGAGGCTAAATTATTAAAAAATGAGCTAAATCTTTATTTAAATAATGATGAAGTGGAGTATTTTCCTGAAAATGATATTTTGCCATATGATCATTTTTCTATACCTGAAAATATTTTAAAAGAAAGATTTAGAATTTTAAATTCAATCAATCTTAATAAAAAAATTGTTATTTCAACAATAAAAAATTTATTTGAAGTCTATCCCACTTTAGATTTTTTTAAGTCAGCTAATAATTTTAATATCGGAGATAAACTTTCTATTAGCTCCCTTGAAGAAATATTACTTTCATTAAATTATATTAAGGCTAATAGAATAGATTCGATCAATCAATATGCTTTTAGAGGTGGAATAGTTGATGTATATACTCCTATTTATAAAAACCCATTAAGGATTGAGATTTTTGATGACACTATTGAATCTATTAGGTTCTTTGACGTGGACAATCAACTATCAGTAGATAAGACTGATAGTTTTAACCTTTCCAAGGGCACTCTTCTATCATTAGACGAATTTAATTTAAAAATATTTAAGGATAACTGGAGAGAATATTTTCAAAATAGTGATGAAAGACACTGTACGATATTTCAAAAATTGAATAACAAAGAGATGATTGAAGGAGCTGAGGTATATCTCCCGTTATTTTTTAATAAAAAATCTAATTTTTTTAATTTATTTGAGTCCTACCAATTCTATAGACTCAATGAGCATGCTGAACAAATCAATAAATATAATAATTTTATTGAAGAACGATACCTTGATGAAAATATTGATAGTCAAAGACCAATTCTAAAACCCTCTGATATGTTTATAAATCAAAATGAAATTAGTAATTCACTCACCAACATATCCTTAATAGAGCCTCTTACAAACTATAAAGAGTTTAAATTTGAAAGCTTTGACGACGCAATTGAACAGTTATCAAATAAAGAAATTGAATTTAAAAAAACTATTTTATTAACATCAATTAATAGTGAGTACGAATTATTACTTAATAAATATCTTCCAAATATTTCTCAAATAAATTCTGTGAAGGATGCAAAAAATGGAGTGAATCTTATTTTAGGAAATGTTGTTAGGCCATTAATTAATTTAATTACAGATGAGTTTATAATTCATAGAGAATATTTTATTGATTCGCATGTCGATGAAAAAATACAGGATTTTCATGGTGTGAAAACCATTGATAGAGAAGTTATGTTTTCTGTAGGCGACTTGGTAATTCATGAGAATTACGGTCTTGGTAAATACGAAGGGTTAGAGATAGTTACTGCTAATGGCGTATCTAATGAGTATATAAAAATTATTTACTCATCAAATGAATCACTTTATGTCCCACTTCGAAGCTTAGATTTAATTTCAAAATATCATAAAAATATTGAGATTAATGATGCGATGTATGATTCACTATCATCTACAAAATGGTTAAAAAATAAAGAGAAAGCTTCGATTAGAGCTTTTGATCATGCTGCTGAAATCCTTGATGTTGAATCTAGAAGACAAGCCGCAACATCATCTGTTCTGAGGGTTGAGAACTCAGAATTCAATATTTTTAATCAAGAATTTCCCTATAAAGAGACTCCAGATCAACTTGATGCTATTGAGTCAATTAGGAAAGATATCTCACTAATTAAACCTATGAATAGAGTTTTATGCGGTGACGTTGGCTTTGGAAAAACTGAAGTTGCGATGCGGTCAGCTTACATAGCTGCTCATTCCTCAAAACAAGTGATTTTTCTATGTCCTAGTACTGTTCTTGCAGATCAACACTATGAATCATTTTTAGAAAGATTTAAAAAGTTTCCAGTAAATATCAGGTTACTTAATAGACATACAAGTCTTAAAAATAAAAAAGAAATCATAGATTCATTTAATGGAAATAATGTAGATATATTGATAGGAACTCATGCGCTATTTACATCAGGGATAGATTTTAAAAATACTGGATTATTAATCGTAGATGAAGAGCACAAATTTGGTATAAAGCAAAAAGATATTATAAAAAGTAAACAAGAAAACATACATATTTTGTATCTCTCAGCCACGCCGATTCCAAGAACAATGAATTTCATCTTCTCGGGACTCAAAGAATTCTCCTTTCTTCACACGCCACCAACAAATAGAATTTCTATTAAGTCATTTCTTAAAGTTCAAAGTGAGCAGCTTATAAAAGAAGCTATTTCAAGAGAAGTCGCAAGAGGTGGTCAATGTTTTATAGTGCAAAACGATATCTCTAAGATGAACATGTTAAAAAATGAAATTAATAAGTTGTTACCAGATCTATCAATTGGGATTGCGCATGGAAAGCTTAATAAAAAAGATATTGCTGAAGTGATGACTTCGTTTGATATAGGAGATTTGGATGTTTTAATTTGTACAACAATTGTAGAAATGGGATTAGATATTCCAAATGCAAATACAATAATTATTATTGATTCACAAAACTTTGGTTTATCACAATTGCATCAACTGAGAGGTAGGGTTGGGCGTTCAAGTAAACAGGGTTATTGTTACTTCATGATTCCAATTCCAAATTTATCTAAAATAGCTAAGGATAGACTTGATTCAATAATCCGTCTTTCAGATCTTGGATCTGGATTTTTTATTGCTCAAGAAGATCTAGAAATTCGTGGAGGTGGAGAAATGCTTGGAGATAAACAAAGTGGGCACATAAATTCAATTGGTATAAATTTATATCTATCAATGCTAAAAAATGCTCTTAATAAGTTCAAAAACAATGATGAGAAGGAATTGATTCAAACAGAAATTAATTTCTATGACTCTTCTTATATAAGCGATGTATATCTTCCATCTGCATTAGAGCGTTTAAAAGTATATAAGTCCATAAACGCTGTTTGTAGCAATAAAGAGCTTAAATTAATTTCATTTAATTTAGAGGATAGATGCGGTCCTTTGCCTCAAGAAGTTAAGAATTTAATTAGCAATGCTGAAATAGCTCTTGCCATAAAAGATTCAGGAGTACTAAAGATATCATCAAATGATAAAAAGTCATCATTACTGCTTTCATCAAATATTAAGAAAGATGTATTTGAACGAATATTGACACTCATTACAAACAAGCCCAATATTTATAGTATAAACAAAGACAATAAATTGATTATTAACCTAGAAGAGTCGAATGCAGCCATTAGAAGATCAAATATCAAAAATCTCATAGATGAAGTTATATAAATTTTTAATATTTCTAGCGTTAACTCAATCGATATATATAAAAGCATTTTCTGATGACTTAAAAGAATATCAAATTGAGATTATTATTTTTAAGAATTTAGAAAATAATGTGAGTGAAACATTCAACTCAGAGCTAAAAGTTCCTGATGGAGAAATGTTATCTTTTTATACTCCTAATATAAAAGTTAATAAAAAACTATTTCAAGAATACAAAAAAGAATCTGTATTTCTAGAATTCCTTAAAGGTATAAGACCCCTTAAATCTAAAACAAAAGACAAAGATGAGTCATTAAATACCAGAGCAACAAATCCAGAAAAATGGTTTAGAAAATCTTCTGAATTAATAACTTTAAATAATATAAGAAATAAATTGTCTACTAAAAAAGAATACAGGGTTCTTGATAGTTACTCATGGATACAAAATATTAGTAATAAAAAAGATGCCATGTATCTATCTGAAGCTAATATTGATAATAACTTTGGCTATTACTTAAAATTTTATAAAACAAGATTTATGCATATGGATGTTAAAGCTTATCTAGGAAGAGCAAAGAAAGATTCAAACTACTTAATAACAAGATCTTATATAAATAAATTTGATGAGAGAATGTTAGAGAATTTAGAAGAAATAGAAAGTATTGATTTGGATCTTAAATTAAATAATAAGAATGAATTTTTTGAAATTGATTTAAATAAAAATATAGGGTCCTTGGAAAGAATTGAACCACAAATACTAAATATTTATATAGACGAAGAAAAAAGAATATTTAATGATGAAATTCATTACTTTGATCACCCCTACTTTGGAATTATTATTTCTGTAAAAGAAATCTAGCTTTTATAAAAAGCATTGTCATCGATTGAATGATCTGTAGAGTCTTTAACAGATGTAAGTTCAGGGATTTGTTCTAACAAAGTTTTCTCGATTCCATCTTTGAGAGTTACATCAACCATTCCACATCCTTGACATCCTCCACCAAACTGGAGAATTGCTTCGCCTTTTTTAGTAAAATCTACAAGACTTACCTCTCCACCGTGAGATTCAAGCATAGGGTTTATTTCATTGTAAATAACGTAATTAATTCTATCTTCAGGGGGGCTGTCAGGAGATATGTTGGGGAGTCTTGCATTAGGTGCTTTAATTGTTAATTGACCACCAAAAGTGTCATTGTCAAAGTTAACCTCAGCTGATTCAAGAAAAGGAATACTTCTCTTTTCAACATTAACATTAATAAGTTTTAGATTAATAATTACATCATCTGGTTGAGCTTCATCTGGTTTACAATAAGCCAAACACGTTTCAGCTTTAGGAGTCCCAGGATCGGAAATAAAAATTCTTACTGACAAGTCAGTCTCACCTTTCTCATTCAATAGTTTGGCAAGGTACTCTTCAGCTGATTTAGTAATGTTAATAATTTCATTCATAATATTAATATGTGGTTAAAAAGAGTTATAAATTCATTTTTAGGTGTTAGAACTAAACATGAACTTGAAAACGATTTAAAACATCTTTCTCTATTTAAAATAATCACCCTCTTTATAATTCTCAATATAACATTTATAAGCATATTATTTTTTATAACTACGTTTTTTATTAATTCTGATGGATAAATTTTCAAAAGCAAAAGGGCTTTTAGAGCCTTTTTATAAAAATAATATAAAAATAAATTACAGTCCACCCAATGGATACAGATCAAGATGCGAATTCGGTTATAGGGATTCCCACTATACGATGTTCGACACAAATGGTAATAGAATATATTTAGACTCATTTGAAATTGCAAGACCTAGCATTTTTAATTTAATGCCATTAATGCTAAATGAAATTAATCAATGCATTTTATTAAATAAAAAGCTGTTTCAGGTTAATTTTAGAACAAATAATCAAGACAAAATAATGGCTTCTTTGGTTTACCACAAGCAACTAGACAGGGAGATTAAAGAAAAAGCTTTAAAAATAGCAAATAAACTAGAAATAATAATAATCTTAAGAGCAAAAAAAGAATTCTATTCAACACATGAAGAATTGCTGATTGATCGCTTAGAAGAGTTTAATATAAATCTATTTCAAACTGATCAATCATTTTATCAACCAAATCATTTTCATATGCCTGAAATGATTAAAAAAGTAATATCTTTTATAGATAAGCCGCAAGATTTATTAGAGCTCTATTGTGGCTCTGGTACTTTCACAATACCCTTATCTAAATATTTTGCGAATATTTTTGCCACCGAAAGTAATAGGCAATCAATAAGGTGTCTGAATAAATCTATCCAAGAATCAAATATTACAAATATAGAACATGCTAGATTATCAGCTGAAGAAGTCTCAGAAGCTTTCAATGGAAGGATTTTTAGAAGAATGGCTGAAACTAATATAGCTGATTATAACTTCTCACACATATTGGTAGATCCTCCAAGATCTGGAATAGGCAAGGAAGTTGCTGAAGTGGCTCAATTATTTAACAACATCATCTATGTCTCATGCAACTATGAAACATTTACTAGTGACATGCTTTTATTAAAAAATCATAAAATAAATCATATTGAAATATATGATCAATTTCCGAATACAAAGCACTTAGAGATAGTTTCTTTACTAAGTAAAATATAGATATATATATATAAAATATAGATAATTAATCTGTAATATTTTTTTAAATTTAGGTATAACTAAATATTAATAAATTATCTTGGGAGAGATTATTATGGATATTATAACAAGCGCTATGGCTGAAATTGCTTTATGGGAAGTTTTTGCAACAGCGAGAGGAGCCAATGCAACAGTGTTTTTGTCTACAGTTATTGCTGTTTGGATAGCGGCTAGATTTTCTAGTGTGATGATAGATAAAGGGGCAAATACTATGGCTAAAATTATTGCCACTGCTTTTGCAGCTTCAGTATTTCTGATTGGCTTAAATCTTGGTGGTTGGATTACAGGCACGTATGAAGGTCATGCAGCAGCGTTAGCAGCATTAGACGTAGCAAATGGAGCAATTGATATAGGACCAGGCTCCAAGGCATTTATAGCTAACATGGCAGAGGGTGGAAACATGATTGGAACAGTTGGTGCTTGGATGTTTTATGTTTCAGGTCTTTTGATCGCAGTGTTACCTTTATGGTTTAACCCTAATGATTAATTAATAATTAATCATTAAATTAAAAGGCACTCAATAAAGTGCCTTTTTTATATTTACTTTGTATTAGCATAGTAATACACTGCTACACATGAAAAACTTAAATGAAGCATTATTAATTCTTAAAAATAAAAAAGAAATATCTGGTTTTCTTAAAGACCTATGTACACCAGCTGAGCTTAGAGCTTTAGAGGAAAGATGGGCAGTGGCTCAAGCTTTATATAAAGATAATATGTCGTATAGAGAAATTGCATCCAAATTAAACACAAGTACAACAACTGTAACTAGAGTTGCTAGATTCCTTCAAGGGGAAGCTAACGGCGGTTATCGAACAATACTTAACAGGCTATCAAATTGAAGGAATATGAAATAACAACAAAAGGTGGCTCTAAATTTAAGATTAAGGCAAAAAACCTCATTGAACTATTTAAAGATATTCATCTTGTATACATGAATGAATTGGGATACCTCCTCGATGAATTTATATCTATCGAAGAAATAACTAATTAAATCGAAATATTAAGGATCGCTAAATGAAAAATAGATTAACTATTGCTATTCAAAAAAATGGTAGATTGTCTGAGGAAAGTCGCCAATTAATAAAAAAATCTGGCATAAATTTTTCATCCAGAGATGATAAATTATTAGCAAAATCAAGCAACTTACCAATTGATATATTATTTGTAAGAAGTGATGACATACCTTCTTTAGTTTCAAACGGTGATGCTGATATAGCCATTGTCGGTGAAAATGTATTAATTGAAAAAACCCTATTTACAAAAAGTAATATTGATAAAGTTCTAAATTTAGGATTTTCTAAATGTCGGCTTTCTTTTGCAACCCCATATAAAAAATCCTTGAATCTAAAAAATAAAAAAATAGCGACCTCGTATCCAAATATTGTTAAAAAATATCTTAAAGATAATAAAATTGACGCTTCTGTTACAAATATCCACGGCTCAGTTGAATTAACACCATATATAGGAATGTCAGACTGTATATGTGATTTAGTTTCATCGGGAGCAACTCTTGAAGCAAATAATTTAATTGAACAAGAAGTTATTTTAAATTCACAAGCTGTGCTTATAAAATATAAAAACATTACACAAAATAAACAGAAGATTGCAGATAAGGTTATAAGTCGAATGCAAGGAGTTATCAATGCATCAGAAAGTAAGTATGTAATGTTAAATACAGATGTTCGTAATGTAAAAGCTATTTGTAAGTTATTACCAGGCTCCGAATCGCCAACAATAATACCTTTGGAAGATGCTAATAAGGTTGCCATTCATGCTTTATGTCAAGAACCTATATTTTGGGAAACAATGGAAAAGCTAAAAGGCAAAGGTGCATCATCTATATTAATAATGCCAGTAGAAAAAATACTTAACTAACATGAAACAAATTCTACTAAATAAAGCAAATATGCAACTTGATTTCAAGGATTCAAAGATTTCATCTACTAATAAAAGTACTCTTAAGAAATTTAAAAAATTGGTTATAGAAAAAGGCGATGATGGCTTGAGAGCCATATCATCTTTATTAGATGAAAAAGAGTTGAAAAACTTCAAAGTTTCAAATTCAGAGTTTAAAAATGCTGAAAAAAAAATAGGTGAAGATTTAAAATCTGCTATTTTAGAGGCTTATGCCAATATAAAAAAATATCATGAAAATCAGTTACTAGGCTTATCTTCGTCAAAAATAGAAACAACTAAGGGTGTAACGCTCTGGTCAGAGTTCAAACCAATAGATTCAGTTGGATTATATATTCCTGGAGGTAGTGCCCCACTCTTCAGCTCAATATTAATGCAGGTAATACCAGCATTAATAGCTGGATGTAAAAATATTGTTATATGCACTCCACCTAACAAACAAGGAAAAATTAACCCAACAATTTTATGGGTTGCTAAATTATTAAACACAAAAAATGTATTTAAAGTTGGGGGGTCTCAGGCAATATTTGCAATGGCTTATGGCACCAAATCAATACCTAAATGTTTAAAAATATTTGGACCAGGCAATCAGTTTGTTACAGAAGCTAAAGTCATGATAAGTAATGAAACTTCTATAGATATGCCAGCTGGTCCAAGTGAGGTTTATGTTGTTTCAGATGATATTGCTAAAAGCTCATTAATAGCATCTGACTTGTTGTCACAATTAGAGCATAGCCCTGATGCCAAGGGTGTTTTTATCACAAAAAATAAATCACTTATAAGCATGGTAAAAGAAGAGATCAATATTCAAAAGAGTGTATTAAAAAGACAAGACATTCTTAATGTAAGCTATAAAAATATAGTCCTAGCAATTGCCAAAAGCGATCAACAAATTATTGATTTTATTAATATAAATGCACCTGAGCATTTAATAATACTGGATACTAATTTTTCGAAAATTGTTCCATATATAAATAATGCTGGATCAGTGTTTTGTGGCATGTATTCACCTGAAGCATTTGGAGATTATGCCTCTGGATCTAACCATACTCTTCCAACAAATGGTAATGCTAAAACGTATTCAGGACTTGCAGTCAAGGATTTTGGTAAAACCATAAGCTTTCAAACCGCCACTGCTGATGGTTTTTTAAATTTATCACCATCTGTAAAAATATTAGCTAAAGCTGAAGAGCTGGATGCTCATATAAATGCAGTTACTGTTAGAGAATCATTTGCCCTTAATGAAGTTCAACTCAAATCAAGAAAATCATTTATTAGAAGGTCTACAAAAGAGACAAGTATATATATTAATTTGAATATTGATGGCTCAGGAAATTTTAATATTGATACAGGTATCAAGTATTTTGATCATATGCTGGAGCAATTTGCAAAGCATGGAAATTTTGATTTATCTATTCATTCATTAGGAGACTTGGAAATAGATGAGCATCACACAATTGAGGATGTTGCTATTTCTCTTGGAGATGCTTTTAAAGAAGCTTTATATGAAAGATCAGATATTGAACGCTATTCATCATCAGAAACTCTCGTAATGGATGAAACTATTTCAAATGTAAGTATTGATATGGCTTCGAGACCCTTTTTAAAAATGAAAACCTCTAAACTTAGAGAATATGTAGGTGATTTTCCTACTGAAATGTTTGAACATTTCTTTATTTCATTTGTTAATACTCTAGGGTTTACATGCCATATAAATACTAATGGTAATAATAGTCATCATATTGTGGAAGCTACATTCAAAAGTTTTACAAGAGCTCTAAGTAAGTCGTTATCAAAAAATAATTCTGGAATTGCTTCGACAAAAGGAATTTTATGAGAATTGGTATAATTGATTGTGGTGGAGCAAATCTAAATTCTATATTTTATTCTCTTCAAAGGTTGGGTATAGATTCCATAATTACCAACTCAATAAAAGATTTATTAAACGTAGATGGTTATATTTTACCAGGCGTAGGATCAGCTAATGTTGTAATGAATTCGTTAATTAAAAATAAATTAGATCTATTTATAAAAAAAATAGAAAAGCCAACTCTAGGAATATGTGTAGGTATGCAAGTTATGTATGAATATTCAGAGGAAGGTAACACCAACTGTCTTGGATTAATTGAAGGAAGTATTAAAAAGTTTAAACAAAATTCTGGTCTTCCGGTTCCACAAATGGGATGGAATAAAGTTAACTGTATTGATAATTATAAAAATTTGAGTAATTTTTATTATTTTGCAAATAGTTTTTACACGAATAACACCAATAGTGCTGTAGGCTCAAGCGAATATGGTCATCAAATTACATCCATTGTTCATCATAATAATTTTTTAGGTTGTCAGTTTCATCCAGAAAAATCATCACTAGCTGGAGAGAGATTTTTGGAAGAGTTTGTGAAATTAATATGAAAATAATTCCTGCAATAGATTTACTGAATGGAAAATGCGTAAGACTTTTAAAAGGTGATTACAATAAAGTTTCTCAATACAGCCTTTCACCAGTTCAGCAAGTAAAAAATTTTATGGAATCTGGTTTTTCTTATATACATATTATTGATTTGGATGCAGCTAAATCAGGAAATAGTGAAAATCTTGAAATAATAAAAGAAATTGCTTCAATAAATGGACTTAAAATTCAAATTGGTGGTGGCATTAGAAGCATTTCGAAAGTTAAAGAGCTTCTCTCCCTTGGTATAGATAGATTAATAGTAGGGACTGCTGCAATTAAAGACTCTAACTTTCAGAGTGAATTAAGAGATAGTGCTGATTTAAATAGAATTATATTTGGATTAGATTTTAATCTAGTTAATAATCAACCCTTCCTGTCTGTTAATGGATGGACCGAGTATACGAATATTAATTTATTTGATTATATTAATAAAAATGATTGGATTAAAAATATACTTGCTACCGACATATCAGTCGACGGCACCCTTCTCGGTCCAAATTTAGATACTTACAAACTTATATTAGAAAATAAAAATATAAATTTAATTGCCTCTGGTGGAATTGGTACGCTTAATGATATTAGTAACTTAAATGCAATAGGTAGTCATGAATGTGTCGTTGGGAAGGCCATCTATGAAAATAAGATATCCTTAGAGGATCTAAGAAATGCTAACTAAAAGAATTATCCCATGTTTAGACGTTAAAAATGGTCAGGTTGTTAAAGGAGTTAGATTTAAGAATCATGAGGTTGTTGGGTCAATTATAGATCTTGCAATTAAATATAATAATTCAGGAGCTGACGAGTTGGTTTTTTATGATATTGGTGCCAGCACATATGAGGGGGTGGTTTGTAAGGAATGGGTAAAATCAATTGCTGAAGTAATAAACATACCTTTTTGTGTTGCTGGAGGAATTAAATCTGCTGATGAGGCTCGAGTTATATTAAATTCAGGTGCTGATAAGATTTCAGTTAACACCCCGGCAATAGAAAGACCTAATTTAATTAGTGAACTTGCGAAAGAGTTCGGAAGCCAATGTGTTGTAGTAGGAATAGATTCTATGAAGATAGTTGATGAATATGTCGTTTATGCAAAAACAGGAGATGAAAAAACTGCAATTAATACAAAGTTAAAAACTAAGGAATGGGTAAAAATAGTTCAGGATCTTGGTGCTGGTGAAGTTGTTTTAAACTGCATGGATAAAGATGGTGTAAGAAATGGATACGATATAGATCAACTTAATTTAATTAATGAAGAATGTCGGGTTCCTTTGATTGCATCTGGTGGAGCTGGGTCCTGTATTGATTTTTTAAATGTTTTAACACAAACCAATTCTAGTGGTGCACTTGCAGCAAGTGTATTTCATAAAAACATAGTAGACATTAATGAGCTTAAAAAGTATTTAAATAATAAATCAGTTTATATGAGGGTATAGATATGGAAATAGATAAAATAAATTGGAATAATAAAGATTTAATTCCAGCCATAGTTCAACATTCATCTTCATTAAACGTACTAATGCTTGGTTATATGAATGCTGAATCATTAGAAAAGTCGATACAAACAAATGAAGTTACTTTTTTTAGTCGATCAAAAAAACGCCTATGGACTAAGGGAGAGGAATCTGGAAATAAATTAATAATAAAGAGTATGAATCTAGATTGTGATAATGACACTCTGCTAATAAAAGCTGATCCATTAGGACCCACCTGTCATTTGGGTACAAACTCATGCTTTAAAGTTAATGACAATCATGATTTAAAATTCATACTAGAATTAGAAGAGATTATTAATAAAAGAAAAAAGTATAGTAATGAAAATTCATATGTATCTGAGCTTTTTAAAAAAGGCATTAAAGAGATTGCTAAAAAAGTAATAGAAGAAGCTGGAGAAACATCAATCTCAGCTGTAGCTAATGACGGAAGAGTTATTGATGAGTCTGCCGACTTATTATTTCATTTATTAATTTTACTTAATTCACAAAATTTAAGATTAAAAGATGTAGTAAAAGAATTAGTTAAAAGAAACTCTAGTCAATAGATTTATATTCTATAAAGTCAATTAACATCCTACCATTATCTGGGTTTTCTAAATTAGAACACGCTTCGTTATTACAATACATTGATGGGTCGACTGAACCACCATCATAGTCACCGCCAGATGCAACATTCAGTATTAAAAAAAATTCCTCATTAAATGGGTAGTAATTATTATTAAATTCGGTTGAATCAGATGAAACATCAAAAAATGGAGTTTCTGCTGTATCCATAAACATTTTCATCGAATTCTCTGTCCATTTAAATGTTATTGAATGAAACTTATCATGAAAATTTACAGACATTGGAACCGTTTCATTTCTATTAATCATCTCTCTATTGGATGATGAGCCAAAATGAATTGTAGAACCAACTTCTGTAGATACCCTTCCCTTTGCTTCCATAATATCTATTTCACCATCATACGGCCACGTTTTAGTTCCCTCTATATTGCCTTCATGTAAAAGCCATACTGCTGGCCAATGACCGGTTCCTTTTGGAACTTTAAAACATACTGTTAATTCAGAAGGTTGTTTAAATAGTTTCTTGCTCGAAGTCATAACTCTTGCAGATGTATATTCCCAGGTATATGCACAACTACCATCTAAGCAAAAAGGATCGTTAAAGACATTTGTATTATCATAAATAGGTTGAATTTTTAAAAACCCATTCTCTAAAAATAGATTCTCAGTAGTGTTTAATGTCTCGTTATAATTTTTAGCATATCCGTTTCCGGGTCCAGTGTAGTATTGAAGCTCATTATTTCCCCATCCACCAATCCATGTTCCATCAGATGCATTAAAACCATTGCCTAATTGGTAAGTAAAAATATTAGAATTGAATGTATTAGAATTGAAATTTTCTATCCAATATTCGTTAGAGTCATTTGAGGGATTTCTGCAGTAAGAATTCTTATCTTCGTTATAAATATCAGATGCATCTGAATCCGTTACCACCACAGTAATAGTTTTAGATGCAGATAAAGTCCCGCTTTGACCAGAACATGTAAGAATAAAAGTGTATGTTTTAATTGAGTTTAATATTAAATCTTCTGATCCACTTAATGATTTATTGCCACTCCAATCACCAGAGGCCTCGCATGATGAGGTGTTTGAAGTTAACCAGTTAAGTGTAGTCGCATTACTGATCTCAAGTTCCTCTGGGGTTGCAGAAAAAGAAGTTATCACTGGTGACAATACTGGAGCCATGTCTGGAGTTGAGGAAGACCCGCCCATGCCACCGCCTCCACAAGAGACTATAAAAAAAGAAATATATAATCTAGTAAAGAATTTATACAAATAATTCATAAAAAAAATTTAGGAATTATTATTTTTTATAAACTCATTTGTTAAATCTTTCATTTCATCTCTTAAAACAAAGAGTGCTATTAAGTTTGGAATAGAGACTAAAGCAACAACTACATAAGCTATATTCCAAACTATTGTTGTATCAATAACAGCTGCTGAAATAAAGCATAAGACATAAAAATTACGATACCAAAATACGCCTCTTTCTCCAAAAATATATGCAGTAGATCTATCTCCGTAGTAACACCATGTGATTGCAGTTGAAAATGCAAACAATAATAAAGCTATTGCAACTAACTTACCTCCATAGTCACCAAGTATTCCGTTTGAGAAAGCTTTTGCTGTTAATTCAGCAGAACTTACTAGAGATTTTCCCTCAAAGGCTACAGTATCATTAAAAGTTTCAGAGCTATCAACGAATGAAGCGGAGTTTACTTTTCCATCTACTATATTTAATAATCCATTGAATGGATTATTATCAGAGCCTTTAACTGTTATGTTTTCAGCAATAGATCTTAAATGAATAACGGTAATATTATCGCCTAATATTTTACCGTCTTTAATTTCTATAGATCCATTAAATTCTTTAACATTAGAGTCAATATTTTGAACATATTTAGTTAATTCATTGATATGTTCTGGATAAAGAAAACTTTCATCTTTATTTACTTCATCACTATAGGTGCCATCCAAAATAATCATATCTGTTTTAGAAAAGTTGGTATCAAACTTTTCAGTCCAAACACCACTTGATAAAATAACTAAAGCTGTAACAGTACATACAACAATGGTATCTATGAATGGTTCTAAAATTGAAACTACACCCTGATCAATCGATTTATTTTTTGACGATGCATGAGCTATTGGAGATGAACCTTGACCAGCTTCATTTGAATATAAGCCTCTAGCTACACCGTATTTTAAGCTCATTGCAAAACTAGCACCCAAAAAACCACCCATAGCAGCAGAACCAGTGAAAACCTGTCCAAATATGGCGTTGAAAGAAGGAATAATATTTTGATAATTTTCAACAAGGATAATCAAAGCTCCGCCAAAATATATTAACCCCATTATAGGAATAATCTTACTTGTAACAGATGCAATTCTTTTTATGCCGCCTATTATTATAATCCATAATAAAATACCAAGAAATAAACCAGTAAATAGTTTTGGTACAGCAAATTCAGTATTCATTACCAGAGCTATATTATTTATTTGCGGCATATTTCCAGAACCAATCGCAGTAATCATCATTAAGAACGCAAAAAGGATACCTGCCCATTTCATATTTAAGGCATGCTCTATGTAATACATAGGGCCACCAGAAATTGAGCCATCTTCAAGATTAGTTCTATATTTATGACCTAAAGTTACTTCAACAAATTTTGTTGTCATCCCAAAGATAGCAGTAATCCACATCCAAAAGATAGCAGCCGGACCTCCAGTCCAAATAGCCAAAGCAACACCACCTATGTTTCCAGTGCCAATAGCACCTGACATTGCGGTTGTTAGAGCCTCAAATCCAGTTGTTTCTCCCTCTCCATCAGATTTTTTATTACCAGATACCAATTTCCATGCTTTACCAAAAAATCTAAATTGCGGAAATCCTAGATAAATAGTAAAAAATATGCCGGTGCCTATTAGTAAAGCTGGGAACCACCATGATCCACTCAAGTTGCTATCTAATAATATTAAAAAATCATTAAATTGTTCCATAATTTATTCCTTGTTGCTCGCCCATGCTTCTAATTCTGTATAACCACCAATACTATCACCATTAATCTTTATTTGGGGAAACGTTCTAGCTGTAGGAAATAAATCAAAAAAATCTTCTCGTGTAAATTCTTCATCTAGTTGTTTATATTTATATTCATAGCCTTCTCGCTCACATAAAGACTTAGCTTTATCGCAGTATGGACAAAATGTTTTTCCGTATATTTCAATCATGTTAGTATTTAATAATTAATAACCAATTATAGTCATAAAAATGTCATTATTTAACCTTAAAGATAAATCAATTTTAATAACAGGGTCCTCAAGAGGAATAGGAAAATCTATTGCTCGACATTCTGCTTTAATGGGGGCAAATGTAATTATATCTTCCCGCAAGATAGATGCATGCAAATCTACAGCTAAGGAAATAAATGACGAAATAGGTAAAGAAGTAGCATTCCCTATTGAATGTAATATTGGGGATGAAAATCAGTTGGGAAATCTTGTAGATGAAACGACAAGATTATTGGGGGGAATTGATGTGCTTGTTTGTAATGCTGCAACTAATACATACATGGGATCAATGTTAGATATGTCAAATGAACAATTTGATAAAGTTATGCATAACAATATTAGATCTAATCAATTATTATGCAATTTGTGTTTACCTGGAATGGTAGAAAAGAAAGACGGATCAATAATAATTATTTCAAGCATAGCTGCCATAAAGGGTAGTTCAATTCTAGGTGCTTATAATATTAGTAAAGCTGCAGATGTAATGATTGTAAAAAATATTGCTGCAGAATTTGGTAGTAAAAACATAAGAGCTAATACAATTGCGCCAGGTTTAATAAAGACTGACTTTGCTAAGGCCTTATGGGAGAACCCAGATATTCTTAAAACAGTACTAAGGACTACGCCAATGCAAAGAATTGGTGAGCCTGATGAAATCGCAGGCGTTGCTGTAATGCTAGCATCAGATGCTGGTAATTATATAAACGGTCAGACTATTGTTGTGGATGGTGGAACGACTATAGCTTAATTGACTGTTTTAGCTCACTAAAAAAATAGTTAAGTACGTGTGTTTCATTTATAGAAGATACTTTATAAAAATCAAATCTTAGTTGATTAAGTTCATCAACAATATTTGATATTTTAAGTTTGTTAAAAGAAGTATCGTTAAAAAGTTTATAAGACCCGCTTAATTGATTTTCTGTGATCTTAGACATTAATAATATCTTTAAGAATTCAACTAAATAATTAACCTTATCAATAAAATTAATCTCTAAATCACTAAATAACTTGATTGCCTGTAATTGATCTACATTACCTAAGGTAAAATCATTCATTATAACTATGAATTCTTTATATGAGTTTTGATTATCATTTTGAATATCTTCCATTATCTTTAGTGGAGTAGAAAAACTTGGAAAATCCAAAGCGGAATAATCGGATATACCTGCATCAATTAGCCATTCATTAGTCTGCTGATTTGATAGATTTTTAATATTTATAGTCTGACACCTGCTATAAATTGTTTCATTTAGTGCCTTGGGTCTATTTGTTGTCATAATAATATATGAATATGGTGCTGGCTCTTCAAGTGACTTAAGTAATGCGTTTTGAGCTGCATTATTCATTAAATCTGCATTTAATATTAAAACAACTTTATTTTTTGAAATGGATGGGGTCAGGGTTAAAAATGAAACAACATCTCTGAATCCTTTCTCGTCATCCCAGTTCTTACTTTCTTTTCTTCTACTAATATCATTAACGCCTAATTTATCTTTATCTAGTAGGTACATATCAGGATGATTGTTTTTATTTAATAAATTTAAATGTTCTTCATTAATTTTATTCTCGAAATTCATAATGATTTCATTGGAAATCTTTTTTGCAAGCAAACTTTTACCAATACCTAAAGGGCCGTTGATAATAATTCCATGAGGAAGATTTTTAAAATTTATAGACTTATATAAATCATCTAACCACTTGTATTTGGATAGATTCATAAAATTGAAGCTAGCGCACCGAGGACAGATTTATGAATCGCATTAATTTCCATATTGGCGTCAATAATCTTAAATCTTGAATTCTTTACATTTGCGATTTCAAGATAGCCATTTCTTACATTTTCAAAAAACTCATTGCCAGATGATTCAATTCTATCCTTAACATCGCCAGTCTTTCTCTTAAAGCCCTCTTCTACAGTTATATCCAGTAATAATGTTAGATTTGGTTCAGGACATTTTGTAAAATCAATTAGCCTTTCTATAAAATCTAAAGAAAGACCTCTTCCATAACCTTGATATGCTATTGATGCATCATAAAATCTGTCAAAAAGAATAAAATCTAATTCAGTACTACTTACTTTTTCATGAATCAACTGAGCTCTAGCAGAGAACATAAGCAATAATTCTGTTTCAGAAGATAGGGATTCAGATGAGTTTAATAAAATATTTCTAATTTGTTCACCTGTTTTAGTTGAACCTGGTTCTCTTAAAATCTCTGTTGAGTAACCATTCTCAATTAAGTAGTCTTTTAATAAATTTATTTGCGTTGATTTCCCTACCCCCTCAATGCCTTCAAAACTGATTAGCTTCATTTGTCTAAGCCTAGTTTTTTAATCATCATTAGGTGCTCATCATATGTTTTAGAAAAGTAATGAGATCTTGGAGAATCTGCAACAAAAAATAAAAAATCTCCTGGCGTACTTAATATAGCGGCTTCAATAGAACTAATTGAAGCATTTGAAATCGGAGTTGGTGGAAGACCTTTAATCATGTAAGTATTATATAAATTTTTTTTATTAAGAATATCAGATTTTTTAATATCCCCATTAAAATTTGGCAATAAACCATAGATTATTGTTGGATCAGCCTGAAGTCTCATACCTAGATTCATTCGTTTAAGAAATACGCCGGCTATTAACGATTTTTCATTATTATTACCTGCTTCTTTTTCGATAATTGAAGCCAAAACTAATGCTTCGAATTTATTTTTTAATGGGTTTTCTATTGGTTTTTTAAGCCAAATTTTTGAAAGCATACTATCTAGCGAATTATGACTTTTCTGAAGAATTAAAGATGCGGGTACATTTTTTTTATAAAAGTATGTTTCTGGCAATAAGATGCCCTCTTTAAATGGGTAATTGGTATTAATACAATTAAGAAAGCTGCAGTCACTATTAAAGGAACTCCTATTTATTTCTTCTTGTAATTCATAAATATTAGAACCTTCAATAACTGTAAATTTATGAGTAAAAGTATCGCCTTTATTAAATGAAATAAATAAGTCTTCAAGTTTTTTATTATGAATTTTATATTCGCCTACCTTAAAATTTTCAATAGACTCTATAGTTATAAATAACTTGAAGAGAGCTTTATTTACAAATGAAATGGGTGCTACTTTTGTTAATACTTTTTCCATAGAGTCGCCCTTGTCAATATATACAAGGGTGTCATCAATCAATGGCTGATAGTTTTTAAAAGCTTTATATGGTCCAGCAACAGATAGAACTAAGAACGCAAAAACTAGGAATAAATATAATATTCTCATAGATCAGGAGTAATGCTAAAAATTTCCAAGAGCAGTCTCCTTAGAAAATAAAAAGAACAAATTTAAAACTACAACAGAAAGTTGTAGTTTTAATAGAAATACTACGAATTGGAATTAATGTAACTTACAGCTTCGTTAACAGTTGAAATTTTTTCTGCATCTTCATCAGCAATTTCAAGATCAAACTCTTCTTCAAGCGCCATAACTAATTCAACGGTGTCTAGTGAATCAGCACCAAGATCATCTACAAATGATGAATCACTTTGTATTTCATCCATGGCTGTACCAAGTTGATCACTAACAATTTTTTTGACTCTATCTTCGACACTCATAATAACTCCCTATTGAAAAAACAACATTTTACATCTATTAGTAAGAAGTTGCACATTTCTTAATACATAAATAAACCACCATCTACAGAAATGGTTTGTCCTGTTATATAAGAAGCATTTTCACTAGATAAGAAAATTACTAATTCAGATATATCATTTACAGAACCTAGTCTTGCAAGCGGGATTCCTTTAATAATTTCTTTCTTGGCATGATCGTCCATGTAAGAGGTCATATCTGTTTCAATAAAACCTGGAGCTACTGAGTTAACAGTGATTCCTCGAGATCCGATTTCTTTAGCTAGAGATTTGGTAAAACCATTCAATCCTGCTTTTGCAGAAGAATAATTAACTTGTCCAGGATTACCCATTAAGCCCGATACAGATGAGATATTTATGATACGACCATATTTATTCTTAATCATATTTTTTATAAATGCTTTAGTAATATTAAATGTTCCTGTTAGATTCGTATCTAAGACATCATCCCAGTCATCATCTTTCATTCTAAGAAATAATTGATCAGATGTTATGCCTGCATTGTTGATAACTATCGAAGGCATTAAATTTTTATCTTTTAAGTTCTTTACACATTCAGTTATGGATTCTCTTGATGTGATATCAAGTTTGATTGGAATTAAATTCTCTGAATTGTTATCAAATATGAATTCACTCCTAGAGGTCCCAATGACAGTATGACCAAGAGATGCAAAGTGATTTGCTATAGAAAGCCCTATTCCTTTTGATGCACCAGAAATAAATACAATTTCTTTCTTCATGTTAGATTGTAAAACTCTTCCTCAAAATTTTCAGATGACATAGATAATATATTATCTAAACCGTTAGCTTTAGCAAGACTTGATAAAACTCTACCCGGACCACATTCTATAATTATTCCATCGAAATCTTTGATATGTTTCATAGTTTTTAACCATTGAACAGGAGAAGTAAGTTGTTTAGTTAAATTAACAGAAATGTTATTTGAATCTTTTCCAATTAAGCCATCTATATTATGTATAACGGGTATCAATGGCTTTGCAAAAGTAATATTTATCAACTCTTTTTCTAACAACTTCGATGCATCATTCATGAGAACACAATGTGAAGCAACACTTACATTTAATTTAACACATCTTTTAGCTCCTGCTTTCTTGCACTCATCTGCGGCAATTTGTGCAGAATCATGATGCCCGGCAATAACAATTTGATTTTCTGAATTTATATTTGCAGGACTTACATCATTACCAGAGGATTTAGAAATATCTCTACATATATTATTAATAATCTCTATATCTAAATTTAGAATAGCGTACATAGAACCTTCTGGACAATTTTCCATGAATTTGCCCCTTTTATGAACAATGTTTAAGGCCTTTTTTATATCTAAACTATTTGATGCAACTAATGCTGAATATTCACCTAAAGAATGACCGGCTAAAATATCAGGAACAATAGTAGTAATTGATTTAAATTTTTTATAGTAAAGATATGAGGTGGCCAAGATAGCTGGCTGTGTAACAGATGTTTTATTTAATAACTCATCAGGTCCGTTCTTGATAATATCAACTAAATCAAAGTCGAATATGTCACTAGAGATTGATGAAATTTCAGAAATATCCTCGGAGTTAAAACTTTTTAACATCCCAATAGATTGAGAGCCTTGACCAGGAAAAAGTAAACTGAGATGCCTAGGCATTATCTAAGCTGATGTTTCTTCGGCTTCTACTTTTTCTACTTTTCTTAGATCCTTTACTAGTCTGCCTTTATAAAAACCATCTTTAGTCATTTGATGACGCGCGTGCTTTTCACCAGAGACTGGGTCTATAGATAGAGTAGATGCTGTTAATGAGTCATGAGACCTTCTTTGACCTCTTCTAGACCTTGTAACCTTACTTTTTTGAACTGCCATAGTTAACCCTTAAAAAAAATGTATCCTATCAAAATTATACAACTATTGGTAGATTTTTTTACTTTAATAAATCAAGTAGCTTATTAAAAGTGTTATCAGTTTCTGATCTTACTTTAATTGTTTTGTTATTTTGATCTTTAAATTTAATTTCCAAAGCATGCAGAGCCATCCTGTTTGTTTTTTTTATTAAATCTATTTTATTAAAAAGCCTGTCTCCGTATTTATCATCGTTCACCACTGGGTGTCCAATATGACTGCTTTGAACTCTAATTTGATGAGTTCTTCCAGTAAATATTTCAATTTCAACTAGACAAGATTTATTTAGTTTTGTAAGTGGCTTGAATACAGAAGAAGAAATTTTTCCCTTTTCAGAGATAAAAGATTTTGTTTCTGTGTCAAATGATTTATCTATAAGAGCTTCAACTTTTGTAGTTTTTTTAAGATGCCCTTTAAGAATTGCAATGTATTTTTTACTTATATCTTTTGAGACAAGTAAATTATTAAAATGTTTGTTAGATTTTTTATTTTTAGACAAAACCAAACACCCTGACGTTTCTTTATCAATTCTGTGACATAAATCAATATCATCATTATATAAAGATCTCATTATTGAAATAATACCAATATAACTTTTAGTTCCGCCATGAACTGCTATACCAGCTGGTTTATTTAATACAAGATAGTTATTATCTTCATAAATAATATTTTCTTTAATTTGCTTTGTTAATAACTTAGGTATCACCTCAAGAGTCTTCTGGTTGTCATTGATATCATCTAAATAAGGTGGAATTCTAATAAGATCGCCAGTTTCAATTTTTCTGTGAGGCTTAATGCGACCAGAGTTAATCCTAACTTCACCTTTTCTTATAATGTTATATATTTTAGATTTTGGAACATTCTTGTAGATAGACAACAGAAAATTATCCAATCTTCTTCCAGAATTATCTTCATTGACTTCTATTTTTTTGACAGGCATGTGACAAATCTATAGGATATGCTGGTAAATAACTAGAAAAACTAGTTAAAAAATTTAAAAGAAAGATAAATACAACAGTTTAATTACAACTCTTCAAAGAGTTAATCATACAAGCAGAATGACGTAAGACTTGATGATAGAAGCTTAAAATAAGCACACTGCTGACTTATCTTCCTATATTTAGGGAGAAAAATATGAAAAGAATTCTTATAAATTCATCTTACGGTGATGAATTACGCGTAGCTCTGGTTGACGGGGCAAAACTTTATGACTTTGATACAGAATCACCTGACAAGGTTTTATTAAAAGGTAGTATTTTTAAAGCTACTGTTTCTAGAATAGAGTCCAGCCTTGACGCTGCATTTATTAATTTCGGATCTGAAAGACATGGCTTTTTGCCTTTAAAAGATTTATCTAACGAATTTTATAAAAAAAATTCTGAGGGTAGGAATGTTTGTCTTCTTAAAGAAGGACAGGAAATTATTGTTCAGGTAACTAAAGAGGAACGAGGCACTAAGGGAGCTGCCTTAACAACACAAATTGGTTTGGCAGGTAGATTTATAGTATTAATTCCTAACTCTGCAAGATCAGGCGGTATTTCTAGAAGAATCAGTGGTGAGGAGAGAGATCAAATTAAAGAAGCTTTAGATTCAATAAATATTCCAGATAATATGAGTGCAATTGTTAGAACTAATGGGCTTGGTAGATCTTCTGAAGAGTTAGGCTTGGATTTGGCATACCTGTTGGCTCTATGGGAAGAAATTAGTAAAACAATTCCTGAGGCTCCAAGTCCGGCATTAATTTATCGTGATGACAAATTAATAGTAAGGGTTGTTAAAGATTATTTTAAAGATGATATTGAAGAAATATTAATTGATGATCAGGCCACTTTTGATGAAGCTAAAGAATTTATTGATGCTGTAATTCCAGATCATGCTGATAAAGTTAAATTATATGATGAAGAGATTCCTTTATTTAACAGATACCAAATTGAATCCCAAATTGAATTAGCTTTTCAGAGAGAGATCTCACTAACATCTGGGGGCTCAATAGTTATTGATCCTACTGAAGCTATGACTGCTGTTGATGTCAATTCAGCCAGATCAACCAAAGGTAAAGATATCGAAGATACTGCATATAAAACAAACCTTGAAGCTGCAAGAGAAGTTGCTAGACAATTAAGATTAAGAGATGTTGGTGGGCTAGTTGTAATTGATTTCATCGACATGCTAGATACATCTCATCAAGAAAAGGTTGAATCTGCTTTTAGAAAAGCTGTTTATTCCGATAGGGCTAGAGTTCAAATTTCTGGTATATCTAAATTTGGATTGCTTGAGGTTTCGAGACAAAGATTAAGACCTTCACTTAATGAGTCTTATGATATTGAACATGTTCTTGTAAGAGGGCCTAGATCGCTAGGTCAATCAATTTTAAGAATAATTGGAGAAGATTCTGCAAAAGATAATACGGGTGAGATTCAGGTATATGTACCTTCTGATGTTGCCAGTTACCTTCTTAATGAAAAAAGACAAGATATTATAAATATAGAACGAACTAATAAGATAAGAGTATTGGTAATTGCAGATCCTTACAAAGCAAGACCATACTATAAAGTCGTTAGGGTTAAAGCTTCAGATATTAAAGATATTGATTCTTATAAACTTACACCCAATAGTCCAGAACCTGATACTAGCTGGAGAGATGATAAGAACAGATCAAAAGCTATGAAGCCTTTGGTTGATAAAATCAAGCCACCTAAGATGCCAAAAAAGAAGAAAGAAGGTTTAGTTGGTTGGATTAAAAGTATTGCTGGAATTGATCAAGAAGATAAATCTAAGAAAAAACCAGTTCGCTCGTCTAACCCTAATAGAAATAGAAAACCTAGACCACAAAATAGGAATAAACCAAATCCTAATAGGAATCCTAATCAGAATAAAGGGAATCAAAAGCCTAATCCAAATCAGAGCAAAGGTAATCAAAAAGTTAATCCAAATCAAAAACCTAAGCAGGCTCAAGCTGATTTAACAAAAGATCAAAAAAATGATGTTAAAACTATTGACACTAAAAAGCCTAATGAAAATATCAGAAAACCTTCAGAGCCAAAATCTAAGGATGTTGTAAAGAAAGACTTAACAGTAAAATCAGGGGTATCAAAGGAACCAGTTAAGAAAGCTCCTTCAAAGAAGCCGCCAGTTAAGAGAGAGCCAGTAAAGAAAGAACCTGCTATAAAAGAGGTTGTTAAAGAACCAAAGGTTAAAAAAGAGATTCCTACAAGAGCTGCTAATGATCCGAGATATAAGAGTTAATAAGCCTACCTGAAAGCGTTGTTTCTGGTGGAGTGTTTGGCAATTGATCTAAGTTGAACCATTGGGCTTCAACAATCTCTTCACCATCAACCTCAATTTCACCTGAGTCATAGTCACAGATATAGGCAAGCATTAGCTGACTTGGAAAAGGCCAAGATTGGCTACCAAAGTATCTTATATTTTTTACATTAATTTTAACCTCTTCAAGAACCTCCCTCTTAAGAGTTTCTTCAGCTGTTTCAGAAACCTCAATGAAGCCTGCTAATGCACTAAAAAGACCATTAGGGAAAAGAGCGTTCCTAGCAAGAAGTATTTGGTCACCCTTTGTAACTAAACTTAATATACATGGTGATATTGTTGGATAGACCATAATGTTATTACAATCACAAAAAAGAGCTTCTTCTTTGTCGTTATAGTTCTTTACGTTACCGCAATAACCACAATGCTTATTACTTTTAATCCAATGAAGTAATTGATTAGCTCTACCTAATAAACTTATGTCATTATTATTGAGAGTGGGAAGCATATGTCTTAAGTCGTATTCGACTAATGAAGAATATCCCTGGTCTTTAAAATTAAATGTAATGTTGGAAATATCTATGCTATAGATATTCATTCCATCATCTTCAGCTATCCCAACTTTTTCAAAATCATAATTCTGAAAAGATAAAAATGATGCATTCAACACAAATGTTTTTTGATCTAGGTCAAATAAAACTTTATTATTGTTAAATATAATAAATAAATTATTATTATTATCGGGTTTAAATTCAAAAAATCTTTTAAAATGCATATCTTAGTTAAATAAATTTATATAGTAATGATTAGTGCGATACAAAAACTATTTTTAGGCAACGCCCCATCTTGGTATAAGAATACTATTGTAGTGTTTCTTGTAATTAATCCAATAGCATTGATGGTATTTAATTCAGCTGGTATGAATGGCAATTTCATAGTTGGTTGGATGTTCTTATTAGAATTCATATTTACATTAGCATTGGCTTTAAAGTGCTATCCATTGCAACCAGGAGGTTTATTAGCTATAGAAGCTGTAATCCTCGGTTTGACTAGTACTGGCGCTATACTTCATGAGATAGAAAATAATCTAGAAGTTATTCTTCTTTTAGTTTTCATGGTTGCTGGTATTTTCTTTATGAAAAATTTAATGCTAGCAATATTTACAAAACTATTATTGAAAGTCCAATCTAAAATATATTTGTCACTCTTGTTTTGTTTGTCTGCTGCAGTTCTATCAGCTTTCTTGGATGCATTAACGGTTACAGCAGTTCTAATTGGAGTAACGATAGGTTTTTATAGAATTTTTCATACTATTGCCTCTGGTAAAGAATTTGGCGATTCCGGTCATGACTATCAGAACAATGAGCTACTTAGCGAAATTGGCATTGAAGATATAGAAAATTTTAAAGCTTTTTTAAGAGATCTTGTCATGCACGGTGCTGTT
Organism: uncultured Gammaproteobacteria bacterium; assembly: GCA_964613455.1. Taxonomy (GTDB): domain Bacteria; phylum Pseudomonadota; class Gammaproteobacteria; order Magnimaribacterales; family D2472; genus SCGC-AAA076-P13. Next base: position 57,643 of record CAZTGS010000002.1, read on the forward strand.
GGAACTGCACTTGGTGGTGTTTGTACAATAGTTGGTGAACCACAAAATTTATTGATAGCGAAGATTGCAGGGTGGGAATTTATTGAATTCTTTATGCGAATGGCTCCTATAACTATGCCTGTCTTAGTGGCGGGTTTATTAACTTGTTTCTGTATTGAAAGATTTGCAATTGGTGGCTTTGGTAATCAGTTACCAGTAAATGTAAGAGCAGTGTTTAACGATTTTGATAAATATGAAAGAGAGAACACAACTATAGAACATAAAGCTGAATTATTGATTGAAGGTCTTGTAGCGTTATTTTTAGTTATTGCATTGGCATTGCATGTTGCTGCAGTAGGTCTTATTGGTTTAGCTGTAATAATTCTTTTAACAGCGTTTAAAGGAATAACAGAAGAACATAAATTAGGTGAAGCCTTCCATGAAGCACTTCCTTTCACAGCCTTATTAGCAGTATTTTTTGCAATTGTTAGTGTGATACATGATCAGCATCTATTCTCACCAGTTATTAACTATGTATTAGCACAAAGTACTGATGTTCAACCTCCATTATTTTTTGTTGCTAATGGCTTCTTATCAGCAATTAGTGATAATGTCTTTGTTGCAACTATTTATATAAATGAAGTAAAAGCAGCCTTAGATAATCAACTTATAACTCGTGAACAATTTGATAACTTAGCTGTTGCTATTAACACAGGTACAAATATACCCAGCATAGCTACACCTAACGGACAGGCTGCTTTCCTATTTTTACTTACCTCATCTTTAGCCCCATTAATTAACTTGTCATACATGAGAATGGTCTTGATGGCCCTTCCCTATACTATAGTTCTATCTATAGTTGGTTTTGCTTCTATTGTTTATTTTTTATAAATAGCAATGTCTAAATTTAGTCATAGAGTCTGTATTGCACCGATGATGCAATATACAGATATGCATGACAGATATCTACTCAGACTAATTTCAAAAAAAGTATTCTTATACACAGAAATGGTTGCCACTGGATCAATACTCTATGGTAAATGTTTTCATCAACTTGAGTTTAATAATGAAGAACATCCTGTGGCGGTGCAATTGGGAGGTTCTGATACAAATCACTTAATAGAATCATCAAAAATATGTGAAGAATACGGATATGATGAAATTAATTTAAATGTTGGATGCCCATCTGATAGAGTTCAGAAAGGAAGATTTGGAGCCTGTCTTATGCTTGAGCCTAATCATGTTGCTGAATGCTTGGGTGCCATGAAAAATAATGTATCTATTCCTGTTTCTATCAAATGTAGATTAGGAATTGATCATCATGAAGATTATGAGTTTTTATTTAACTTTGTTGAAATAGTTAAGAATTCTGGAATTACTGATTTTATTATTCATGCTAGAAATGGAATATTAAAAGGCTTAAGCCCAAGACAAAATAGGCACGTACCTCCTCTGAAATATGATTATGTGTATAAATTAAAGGAAGATTTCCCAGACTTGAATATTATTATTAACGGTGGAATTAAAACAATAGATGAATGCAAAGATCATCTTAAGAAAGTTGATGGAGTTATGATTGGGCGAGCAGCATATGAAAATCCTTTTTTAATAAAAGATATAGATTCTGAAATATACGGAATGGATGCAGTTCTAAAATCTAAGAAGCAAATCTTAAACCAATACCTTGATTATGTAGAAGGTAAGGTTGAAGAAGGATATGAGCTTTCAAGAATGATGAAGCATTTATTCGGCTTATCAAGAGGTGATAAATTTGCTAAAACTTTTAGATTAAAAATACTTGAAGTTATAAAAAATGAAAGCCTGCAACCGCATAGGAAAGAATTAGAAGATTTGTTATTCTATTAAAAAGTCATCCATCTCATCAAGAAAGTTATCTTCTACATTTACTCCATCACTAACTTCATATTGAATGTATTGAACATAGGATTCTTTAACAAAATTATACCTATCTCCTGAGATCAAAGATTCAATCTCAAGAAGCCTTTCTCTTGTTTCAAGGGCATCAACAGCTTTTAAAGTAAGATTAACGTCATCTTCTGTCATATGAAATGTAATAGATAATAATGAAGAAACAGGCCTACTAAATGTATCTCTTGCACTGGAGGGACCTAGAACTGGAAGCATTATGTATGGTCCAGATGGAACTCCCCACAAGGCCAAAGTTTGTCCAAAGTCTTCTTCATGTCTTGGTAGACCAATTTTTGTAGCAACGTCAAAAATACCTGCTAAACCAATAGTAGAATTAATTAAAAAACGCGAAAGATCATTTGCAGCATAAGCAAATTTGCCTTGAAGAATTTGATTCACTGTTGTATCTATTTCTTCTAGATTATCAAAAAAGTTGGATACAGTAGTTTTAATAGGTTTAGGAAACGATGAATAAATTTCAGCAATAGGTTTGGCAAGACGATTATCAAGAGATTCATTAAATGCGAAAGTGATCCTGTTAAAGTCTTCTAGAGGATCATTAATATCTTCTGCATGAAGATAGCTAAATAGAAAAAATAAGAGAAAAAGATGCTTGTTCATAGGGAGATTATACAAGCGAAACTATTCGGCTTGATAAATTTACAAATAAATTATTTATTTTACTTTTATCAAATGAATAAATATTTTCGTTAAATGGAATAGAGCCAATATGTTCAATATTTAAACTTATTAGTGATGAAAAATCTTTTTCAAACTCATGATTGGAAATATTATTATCTATAAAACCCATAATCTTAATATTTAACTTATTAAACGTTGTGATAGATTTATGAACATCATGTATAGATAACTTATTTGCAGTAGTTACTAGGAGACAATAATCAGGCTTTATTTCTGAAGCTACAGTTAAATATGCATCGCCTGTTCCAGGAGGCATATCTATAAATAAGTAATCTAGATCTCCCCAAATAGTAGAATCCATAAGCTGTCTAATTGCTCCGCTTAGCATTGGACCTCTCCATACCGCTGCCTTGTCATCATTTAGTACAAATCCCATAGAATTTAAAGCAACATTATTGGAAATAATAGGTTCAAGAAACTTCTTTTCATTTTTTTCTATTAAGTTTGGTTTACTATTTTCTACGTCAAACAAAATATGTTGATTGGGACCATAAATGTCAGCATCTAAGATGCCTACTTTAAACGATTGGGACATGCTCATAGCCAAACCAGCTGTTATCGAGCTCTTGCCGACACCACCCTTAGCAGAAGCAACAGCGATTATTTTTTTTATAGCCATATTAAATCTATTTTTCACCTATAATACAGTTAATATATGGACTCAACTACTAAAAAAACTAGAAAAATAATTGTAACGCATGCATTGCCCTACGCTAATGCTTCATTACATCTGGGTCATATTTTGGAAGCAGTTCAGACTGATATATGGGTAAGATTTCAAAATTCCAATGGAAATGAATGTCTGTTCTTCTGTGCTGATGATACTCATGGAACACCTGTAATGCTTAAAGCCAAGGAGCTGGGGTTAACCCCCGAAGAATTAATAAAAAAAATTCAGATAGATCATGAGGAAACTTATAAACTTTATGATATTAATTTTACAAACTTTCATTCAACTCACTCAGTTGAGAATAAGAATTTTTCAGAATTAATATATGAAAAGTGTAAAGAAAATAACTTGATTACTAGAAATACAATTGATCAACTTTATGATGAAAAAGAATCAATGTTTTTATCAGATAGGTTTGTTAAAGGATCCTGCCCTAAGTGTGATGAGGAAGACCAATACGGAGATGGCTGCAGTAAGTGTGGGGCAACATACGATGTATCGGAAATTAAGAATCCATTATCTGCAATATCAGGCACAAAACCTATTTACAAAAAAAGTGAACATATATTTTTTGATTTACCTAAAAAATTAGAAGTATTGAAAGACTTCTTAAATAGTGCAGATCTTCAGCAACCAATAGTCAACAAGCTTAGTGAATGGCTAAATGAAGATCTTCAACAGTGGGATATATCAAGAGATGCTCCTTATTTTGGTTTTGAGATTCCTGATGAGGAAAATAAATATTTTTATGTATGGCTAGATGCTCCAATAGGCTATATGGCTTCAATGGATAGTTGGGCTTCACAGAATAATGTTGCAATGAGTGATCTGTGGTCTGATAAGTCGGAATATGAGATATATCATTTTATTGGTAAAGATATAGCTTATTTTCATGGCTTATTTTGGCCTGCTGTTTTAAGTGCCTCTAACTTTAGGTTACCTGATGGCGTATTTGTGCATGGTTTTTTAACAATCAATGGCGAAAAAATGTCTAAGTCTAAAGGGACTGGTATTATGGCAAGAGAATTTGCTAGCAACTGTGACCCTGAAACGTTACGTTATTATTTTGCTGCTAAATTGAATGACAAGGTTGAAGATATAGATCTTAATTTTGAAGATTATGTTCAAAGGATTAATTCTGACCTTGTGGGTAAGTATTTAAATATAGCCAGTAGATGCTCATCTTTTATCAAAAAAAATAACAATAAGTTATCCGAGACATTTGATGAAGAATTGATACTTCAGGTTCACTCAAAAAAAGATGCCATTATTCAGAATTATGAATCAAGAAATTACTCAAAAGCCATAAGACAAATTATGGAAGTTGCTGACATTGTTAATAAATATATTAATGATCAAACTCCTTGGAAAAAAGAACAAGATGAGGCTGTCTTTATAGCCACAACTGGTATTAATGCCTTTAATATACTATCGATATACCTTAGTCCTATTATCCCAAATCTAACAAAGAAAGCATTTGCTTTTTTAAATAATAATGAAACGTCATTGAATGACGCACATAAAAAAATTACAGGAAGCATAAATGAATATGATCCTTTACTTAATAGACTGGAACCAATAATAATCCCAGAGGAAGAAGAAATGAATGAAGAAAATAATTATATAAACATTGATCAATTTGCAGATATTGATCTTAGAGTCGCTAAGGTAATAGAGGCATCTCATGTTGAAGGAGCTGACAAGCTAATACAACTAAAATTAGATGTGGGCGATCTTGGAGAAAGACAAGTTTTTGCTGGTATAAAAAAAGCGTATGATCCAGAACATCTTAATAACAAATTGGTGATATTAGTTAGTAATTTAGAACCGAGACAAATGAAATTTGGCTTATCAGAGGGAATGGTCCTAGCGTCAAGTGATGATGAGGGAATATACTTGATATCACCAGATTCTGGAGCCAAGCCAGGATTAAGAGTTAAGTAATGAGTAAAGAAGTAGATATAGTTGTTATTGGAGCCGGTCCAGTCGGCTTGTTTACTGTCTTTGAAGCAGGCTTGCTTGGTCTTAATTGTGTATTAATAGATAATTTGGATAAGCCAGGAGGTCAATGTGCAGAACTTTACCCAGAAAAGCCTATATATGATATTCCTGGAGTGCCTCTTCAGACTGGCCAAGAGCATGTAGATGCCTTGCTAGAACAAATAAAGCCCTTTGATTACAAACTATTACTTAATGAGAGGGTTGATTCAATAAAAGAAATTGGTAACGACGGTAATAATTTTTGGAACATCAAAACGAATCAAAGTAATGAATTCAATACTAAAAATATTTTCATAGCAGCTGGTGCTGGTTCATTTGAACCTAGAAGACCTCCTAATATAGAAGATCCAGATAAATTTTTAAATTGTGGCGTTAATTATTCTGTAAAATCAAAGGAGCAATATAAAGACAAGGATATTTTTATCTTCGGTGGTGGCGATTCAGCCTTAGACTGGACAATAGAATTAGCAGAGCAAGCTAAAAGCTTATCAATTGTTCATCGAAGAGATGCTTTTAGAGGAGCCCTTCACTCAGAAGAAAAAATGAGAGAGCTTGTTAAATTAAAGAAAGTGAATCTGTTAACACCTTATTTAATTGCTGACATAAGTGGATCAGAGAAAGTTGAAGAAGTGTCGCTTAAAAACTTTGAAACCAATGAAATTGAAAAATATAAGGCTGACGAACTTATTTTTCTATTTGGTTTAAATAAGAAATTAGGGCCAATATTAGATTGGGAATTAGAGTTAAATGATAAAAAAATCAAGGTAAATACTAAAGATTTCCAAACGTCTAGAGATGGAATTTTTGCAGTTGGAGATATAAATGATTATCCTGGAAAGCTTGATCTTATTCTATCCGGTTTTCATGAAACCACTCTTGCAGTGCAAGAAGCCTATAAAAGAATTAATCCAGGTGAAAGAGTGCCATTTGGATACACAACATCGAATGCTAATCTTCATAAAAAGTTAGGCATTGAAGATAAGTAAAGTGGAGCTTATTAATTTAATACATATAGAATTACCTCAAATCCAATGTGGGCGATGTAATACGCCTGGTTGTCATCAGTATGCAGAAGCAATAGCATCTGGTGAACCTCATGACAGATGTGTACCTGGTGGAGAAGAAACTCTTCAAAAACTTAATAAACTTATAGGTAAATCTTATAAAAAAGTTGATATGGCTTATGGTCCAACTATAGATTATCAGAAGGTTTCGATTATAGAAGAGGAATGCATAGGTTGTAAAAAATGTATTGATGCTTGTCCTGTAGATGCGATTATTGGTGGAACTAATATGATGCATTCAATAATTGAGGATATTTGCACAGGGTGTGAGTTATGTATCGAGCCCTGCCCAGTTGACTGTATTGAAATAGTTGAATCTTCTCAAAAAGAATTAACTAAACCTCGTGAGTTATCTCAATCTTTTTTTAATTTAAAAGAAACTCTTGCCTCAGGCAATAAGAGAGTAAAGATTAAAAATTTATCAGATCAAAATATAAGTATTAGTAAGACTATAAATATTCAACTTAAAAATAGAGATTTTGATAAATTAAATAATCTCAAAAGAATGCAAATAAATATTGCTAAGTCTGATCTTGAAAAACTGCATAAGCTCCAAGAAGATAAAATAGATGACTTTATAGATAAAGATTCTTAATAATGCTTAAAGATAGATTTAGGAAATATCTTCCTGTTGTAATGGACTTAGAAACTGGTGGCTTTGATTCAGAAACAAATGCTATTTTAGAAATTGCTATCACCCTTATTGAAGAAGAAGATGAGCAGTTAATTGTTGGTGAAACTCATAGATTTCATATTGAACCATATGAAGGATCTATTGTTGAAGAGGAATCACTTCTATTTACAAAAATTAAATTAGATCACCCTCTTAGAAATGCTGTAAGTGAAAGTGAAGCCTTAAAGGAACTATTTAAAATAATTAATGTTGCTAGAAATAAGTATGAATGCTCTAGAGCAATATTGGTGGGACATAATGCACACTTTGATAGCTCATTTTTAAATGCTGCTGTAAAAAGAAATGATATAAAAAAATCTCCCTTTCACCCTTTCTCTGTTTTAGATACTGTCACGCTTGGGGCTTTAGCAACAAATCAAACTGTTTTAGCAAGAATTTGTGAATCACTTAAGATTGACTATGATTCAAAAGAAGCACACTCAGCTGCGTATGATTCAGACGTAACTGCTAAGGTTTTTTGTAAAGTAATTAATGATTTTAATAATAAATAAGAAAAAGATTATTCCTTACTATCTCTTTTAAGATACTCAATTTCAGGCTCCCAGAGCTCTATTGAATATCCATTAGAATCAGTCTCATTTGAATAGCCTATAAAGTAAATAGTTCTCCCTTTCCTATCCTTTTTTGAATCACCAAATGTCCAAATACTTTGATTATTAATATTCATTTATTTAAAATATAGAAGGCGTTTCATCCAGCAACATCAATGATATTAAATCTAAACCTCTATAGATTTTATTATCTTTTTTGGAGATAGCTTCCCATTCGTTATATTTGACTAATACATTCGAACCATCAGGTAATTCTTCAAATAACTCTAGTCTATTTTTATTTTTATCAAATAACAAAGGACGTTCTAAGACATCATCCATGTGTTTAACTTTTCTATAAATACTAACCGAAAGGCCAATTTTTTTTCCAGCTTGAGTTTCTATGTTTAATTCATGACCATTTTTTTTAAATCTATGAATTTCTATTTCGGAAGGAATTAGCCTTAGCGACCATATTGGATTAAGCCTTATGTCTGGTTGATAAATCCAACATCCAAAAGCTTTACCCTCAATTATATTTCCATCCATTCAGAATTATTCAGATGAGCTATCAATCATTGTTTTAAGCTCACCAGCTTCATGCATCTGAGTAACAATATCAGCTCCACCTATTAACTCACCTTTAATAAAGACTTGAGGAAAAGTTGGCCAATCTGAGATAGATGGTAATGTTGTTCTTACATCATTATTTTCCAATATATCAACATAAGAAAACTTAGCTTCACAATCAATAAGTGCTTGAACTGTTTTAGCTGAAAAACCACATCTAGGCTCATAAGGAGTTCCTTTCATATAAATAAGAATTTCATTATCTTTAATCTGCTGTTTTAATTTTTCTTCAATGTTCATAGTTATTCTCTAATAATATTTATATATCTCTTTATAGTGTCTTCAAAGCCATAATTCAAGGCGTCTACAATAATTGCATGACCTATTGATACCTCGTTGACCCCTCCTATTTGAGCTAACTTGGATAGGTTCTTTAAATTAAGGTCATGCCCTGCGTTGACGAAGAGATTGCTTTCATTAGCTTTAGTAATCAAAGCTTTGAGATGAGTAATAATTGTAAAGTTTTCTTGTTCAATAAGCTTAGAAAATAAGCCCGTGTGAATCTCAATACCCCCCGCTCCTACCTGCAGAGCATAATCTATACTTTGATAATTTGGCTTATTGCCTTCTAGACTATCAACAAAAAGACTTATACGGGAATGGCTTGAGACTTCTTTTAATGTTTGAATGACCTGGCTCAAATCATCATCATGATTGCCACTTACCCAACCATGATCAGAAGTAATCTGATTAGGCAAATCTGGTACAAGTGTTATTTGATCGGGTTGTGACTGCTTAACAAGATTAACAAAGCCTTTAAATTCTCCAGAAGGTTCTGAAAAGGGATTACCCTCTATATTAAATTCAACATTTCTTTTTTTACATAAATTAGCAATAGAAATCACATCATCGCTTGTTGCATGCCTATGATCAGGTCTTGGATGCAAAGTTAGACCATCAGCTCCAAGGTCTAATGATTTATTTGCATAATCTTCAACTGAAGGGTTGCCCTCACCTCTAGCATTTCTTAGTAATGCTATTTTGTTTAGGTTAACACTGAGTTTCATATATATATTATAAGCTTAAAGTAAATTTGATTTATCTATATAAATCATCTTTCTCATTAACAATTAAATCAAAAGCATCATTTTTTGCGTATTTATCTTTATTAAAGCCTTTAATTATTATTATAGGTTTGCCTTCTTTACCTTGACCCATTAAAAGCCCTGCAGCGGCAGCTAACTCGTCAGCCACGGCTATTTCTGTGCTTTGTAATATATTTCCATATATATCAGTTTCGCCCTTTAAATCTATTAGGCTTTGAATATTTGAGCTTGCTAGAGCAAAATTAGTAACTCCTGATCTGTAAGGCCTAGTCATTGAATCTGTGATAATTACTGATACATCCTTGTTAAAAGATTTAGAAATAGACGATTGTATTTGTTTTGCACTTTTAGATGGATTATCAGGTAGTAGTAGAAATCTTGTATCGTGAGAAGGAATATTAGATTTATCTATACCTGCGTTTATATTAATAAAGCCTAATTTATGCTCAACAATAATTACATTTTTATCAGTGCTAATAATCTTATTGGATTCATTTAAAATAATCTGCATAAACCTTGGATCTCTTTTTAATCTAGCGCCTAGAGACTTGGCTTCTTCTAATGCTGTGATATCAGATAAATCGATATATCTATTTTCAGATTTAGAAACGACTTTCTGAGCTATTACAACTACATCACCTGAATCAATAGCAAGCTCATTATTAATTATAGATTCGATGATGATTGAAGATAAATCATCATCCACAAGTATTAAAGGGAAATCTTTTAATGCTATTAACTTTAAATGATTCATTGCCTATTAGTTGAGTGATTTATGTGTAATTACAATAACATATATAATGAATATAAATCCTAATGTATACTTCAAAAATATGACAATTTTAGATAAAAAATTACTAGATATATTGATATGCCCTGTATCTAAAAAACCTCTATCATACGATGAAGAAGCTAATGAGTTAGTTTCAGAGGAAGCCGGTCTTGCATATCCTGTAAAAGACGGAATTCCTGTCATGCTTCCAGAAGAAGCACGGAAGTTATAAAAAAGCGCCCGTAGCTCAGCTGGATAGAGTACTTGGCTACGAACCAAGGGGTCGGGAGTTCGAATCTCTCCGGGCGCGCCATTTTTTTAAGTCAGCGAATCTAATTTAGACACCTTATCCATCCATTCCTGATCAACTATATCCACTTCATTTGATAACTCTAATTGATTTCTAATCAAGTCTTGTAAGTCATCAGTTGCGTTGTCTTTATATAATTCAGGATCTGCAAGTTTTAAGTTAGCTTCATCTAATTTATTATTCAATCTTAATAATCTTTTTTCTAGTTTAGATATTTCAATATTTAGAGATTTAATAATTTGAGTATTATCTTGTGGCTCAATAATATCTTTTTTAACTTTCCTCTTTGAATCTTTTTCCTTAGTAGAACTGATATCTAAAATATAATTTTTATAATCATTAAGATCTCCATTAAAGAGATCAACCTTGCCGTGATCTACTAAGTAGAATGAGTCAACTGAGCTATTTAATAAGTGCCTATCATGAGAAATAAGTAGAATAGCTCCTTTAAATGTTTGAAGTGCTATTGTTAAGGCATGCCTCATCTCCATATCTAAGTGATTGGTAGGCTCATCCATTAAAAGAATGTTTGGTTTTTGATAAGAGATAATTGCAAAAGCCAGTCTAGCCTTCTCTCCACCAGAAAAAAGATGTATTGGATCTTTAACTTTATCCCCCTTAAAATTAAACCCTCCTAAGTATGTTCTTACTTGTTTTTCAGTCTTAGTTTCATCAAGTCTATATATGTGAGTGAATGCTGTAATTGATAGATCTAAATCATCTACCTGATGCTGAGAGAAATAACCTACTCTAAAATTTGTTCCTACAGCTCTTTCCCCTTCAATAACTGGAATACTACCAACAATACTCTTTATTAAAGTAGATTTGCCAGCACCATTTGGACCTAGCAAGCCAATTCTATCTCCAGGACAAATTGTTAAACTAATATTTGATAAAACAGGTAGGTCGTACCCGAGATCACTTTCACTAAGTGAGATAAGAGGATTCGATATTTTCTCAGTTTCTGTAATAGTAAAATTAAATGGTGAATCTATGTGTGCTGGAGCAATTAACTCCATCTTTTCTAAAGCCTTAACTCTGCTTTGAGCTTGTCTTGCCTTTGTAGCTTTGGCCTTAAATCTATTAATAAAACTTTGCATATGTGCAACTTCTTTTTGTTGCTTAACAAAGTTGCTTTGAATTTCTGCCATTTTTGCAGCTCTTAGAATTTCAAATTGAGTATAGTTTCCAGAATAGAGTTCTATAGTTTGATGATACAAGTGAGCTATTGATGATACGCAGTCATCAAGAAAATCCCTGTCATGAGAAATTAATATTAAGGCGCCTGCAAATGATTTAATCCAGTTAGACAACCAAAGGATTGCATCTAAATCTAAATGATTTGTTGGCTCATCGAGCAACATTAAATCAGAAGGCTGCATTAATGTTTTAGCTAAATTCAATCTAACGCGCCACCCTCCTGAGAAATTTTTTAAAGATTTATCAAAATCTTCTGACTTAAATCCCAAACCAACCATAAGTTGTTCTGCCTTTGACTTAGCTGAGTAACCATCTAATGAACCAAATATCTCATAAAGCTCAGCAAGTAATTCATATTTCTCATCCTTCTCAGCTAATTCAATCTCTTTTTGAATTTCTATTAACTTGTGATCTCCGGATAAAACGTAATCTAAGGCTATTTCATCAGATCCTGGTACCTCTTGGGCAAGGTATGAAATTCTTAAATCTGACGGGTAATTTACTGAACTTTGATCAACTTCTATTTCATTTTTAATTACTTTAAATAAACTTGTTTTACCTGTTCCATTGGCACCAACAAGACCAACTTTTTGATGATGATGAATTGTTAACGATACATCATCAAATAATGTTTTACCGCCAAGAACTAGTTCTAAATTGTTAAATGAAAGCATTGTGAGAATTTTAAAAAAGCTAGTGTATCAGAAGATAACTGGTATAAAACTTGTTATTGCAGCTTTATTCTAAATACTATTAATCCATTCATGGACGATATTTTCCTGTTTGTATCTATTTAAATCATCAACTAGGCCGACATCTATAAGATTATCAACAATCTCTTTAAGAGAGTCACCCTCTTTTGATAACCATTCTGCTGTTGCTCTTATTAATTTATCTTTAAACGTTTGTTTTTTTATTTCTTTAATATACTTTCTGCACTCATCGCAGAGTTCTTGGATTTTAATTAGAATTTCTTTTTGTCTATCTGGATTAACTTCAGGATAGAAACCTAAGGCCCTCATGAGTTTGTATTGTGGTTCTGATGAATGCTCTAATAGATATTCAAAGAAATCAGCAGCTTGGTTGATATTTAGCTCGACTGTTTCTTTAGTGTCTCTATGAAGCATTATGCAATCATCTTGAAGTTGCTCTATCCACTCCTGAACTGATTGATCACTAATCTTAGCTAAAAATTCCATTAAATAAATCCTTTGATAACAGCATGTTACAGCTTTATGCGAGATTGAGAAGTCATATAGAAAAAAGAAACTTTCTTCTTTTTGCTTTTACATTTAAACTGCCATTTCTTTCAAGTACATCCTCTCCCTGGGAGCGACGGCCTCTATAGATGTTGTACTTGTTAGTTCAAGTTCGGTTGAGCTAATAATTTTATAGGTTGTGATTTATTTATTCTTCTTGATAATATCAAAATAAAATAAAACTTCTTCAAAAGGTGTAACAAATGAATTTTTGGAATGACTTGTCTTGGGTTGAGCCACTTCGCAATCCATATTTAACTCCTATTTTTGAAAATATAACTCTATTAGGTTACCCATTATTTTTAGTTTTATTTATATCTTTTGGTTATTTTTTTTGGTCACCGGCAAGGTTTACGCGGGTAGCAATGTTGCTATTTATTTCTGGAATAATTAATAGTTTCTTAAAGGATTATTTTCAAGATCCTCGTCCAGCAATTGAATTTATGCTTGATCCAAAAGTTGGAACTTCATATGGGCTTCCAAGCGGACATGCCCAAATTGCCGTTACATTATGGGGGCTTCTTGCTTATGAATTAAAAAATAAATGGGCGACTGTAAGCTCTCTAATTCTAATTGCACTTATATGCTTTAGCAGACTATATTTGGGTGTTCATGACATGGGTGACATAATTTCAGGATTAGCTATTGGGATAACCATTTTACTACTATGGCATTTAGCTATTAACCAAAAAATATATGAAAAATTTAATTCCATAACATGGCTTTGTATAATTCTTTTGTTTCAACTAATTACATATCTATCTTATCCATTCCATGAGGGGCATGAACCTAGTGTATGGTCGTTTGGTGTAATGACAGGCTGGTATCTTGGATCATCAAACATTCACTTGAATTTAAAGACTATAAAAAAACTTTTTATTTCTATTGTAAGTATAACTATGGTTTTCTTTACAATGATTTATATAACCCAACTTGAAGCAGCTAATAATTTAACCGGAATCACTGGACTACTTATTAGCTACTCACTCGGCCTGCTATTTGCATTTATAGTTACATGGCTGATTCCAAGATTATGGAAATTTTTCAATCTGGCCAGTCAATGAATCAGTTTTAAAAAAATGTTTTACATCTATAAATACTAGGTATTATTACAATATGACCAAATCTAAATTCGCTCTTATCTTAATTCTATCTCTGATATTACCGGTAATTTTTATAAGATTTTTTATCGGACATTAAATTATGTACGATGCATTTATTTACTTGGTAGTTGTTTAGGGTGCGATTATAGGCCTTTGTATTAATCACACTCACCTTCGTGAAAATAACTTTAGGAATTAAATGATTACTTTGCTTACATTGGGTCTTATGGGAATGCTCTATACTTTGAAAGGTTCTTCCTAAATTGTTATTTAAAGATTACTTAATATTATCTTTAACGACCCAATATAGAAGAGCAATAAATATGAGGTTTCCAATTATATAAACTGAGTAATCCATAGTCTTACTTTACCAATATACATAGCAAAGTTGGGATTTTATTTTTAAAGTTTATTAAAATAAATTAAAATTACTATGAGGTTATAAGATATGAGCAATTGGATTCACTTAGTTATTTACGGATGTCTTGCAATAGGAATATTCGTCTTTATGATAAATTTGGCCTATTGAGCCCAATAGAAATATTTTATAAATCTATTCCAGCTACATAAGCTGAGGCCCAGGCCCATTGGAAGTTAAAGCCACCAAGATGCCCGGTTACATCAAGGACCTCACCAATGAAATATAGGCCTTTACGATTATTAACCTCCATTGTTTGTTGACTTATGTGCTTTGTATCAACTCCGCCTAATGTAACTTCTGCTGTTCTATAACCCTCCGTAGACGAAGGCTTTAGTAACCAATTATTTAATTTACTACCGATATATTCAATTTGAAAGTTAGACCATTCGCCAATTGGAGTTTCTGCAGTATTTTTCCAAAAAAGTAATTCTAATTCCGCAACCAAAGCTTTAGGCATATGATTATTTAAAATTGATCTAAGTAATAATTTTGAATTATTTAATTTTACAGTTTTAATATAATCGCTAGCATTTATGGTTGGAAACAAGTTTATAGATATCTCATCTCCCAAATTCCAATAACTAGATATCTGTAAAACAGCAGGACCGCTGAGACCTCTGTGCGTAAATAATAAATCTTCATTAAAGGTAGTTTTATTACTGGTAATTTCTACTCCAAGAGATATGCCAGAAAGTCTTTCACATATAGGCTTCATATAATCACTAAACATAAAAGGAACAAGGCCTGCTCTTAGATCTAATACGCTCAACCCAAACTGTTTTGCAAGCTCATATCCATATCCGCTCCCACCTAACGAAGGAACTGACAGTGCCCCTGTAGCTACAACTAATGACTTAGAATTACATGAGATTTGATGTGAACTATCTTTATCTTCGATAGATACATTTAGTTTATAAACCAATTCTGAATCAATAAATTTTATATCTGTTGGTGAGGCAAACTTTTTAATTTCAACTTTATATTTATCACATTCACTAATGAGCATATTAACAATATCTTTAGCAGAATTTATACAAAAAAGTTGTCCGTGTTTTTTAGTTTCATATTCAATGTCATAAGACTCTACTAGAGTTATAAAATCTTGAGCAGAATATCTACTTAATGCTGATTTACAAAAATGCTCATTATCAGATAAAAAGTTCTCAGGCCTAACGTCAAAGTTTGTAAAATTACATCTACCGCCGCCAGACATCAATATCTTTTTGCCTAACTTGTTTGATTTTTCAAGAACTAAAACCTTGTTGCCATTTTTGGCTGCCGTAATGGCACAAAAAAGACCTGCTGCGCCGCCACCCAAAACAATTGCATCATATGATTGATTATGATTTGTCATACTAGTAATTTAACAGTTAACCTTTTCTATTTCGTGTCCTTTTTCTATAACCACCTTGATTATTAAATTTCTTTTTTGATTTTGGCGGATTGTCTTTAGAAGGCACGACATCAACTGGCTCAAATCCAGCAATTTCAACTCGTTCTAGTTTTTGATTAAGAAGTTTTTCAATATCGAGTAATATTCGATACTCATCGATGCTCACTAAAGTTATAGCTTTCCCCTTATCACCGGCTCGTCCTGTTCTTCCTATTCTATGAACGTAATCTTTAGCGACAGTTGGGACATCAAAATTTATTACCTGCGACATCTTTTTAATGTCGATACCTCGTGCAGCTACATCTGTTGCCACAAGAATTCTAATTTTGTTATTTTTAAAAGCTTCAAGAGCCTTCATTCTATTATTCTGAGTCTTATTACCATGAATAGCCTGAGATTTTATACCAACTTTGTCTAACTGTTTTTGAAGACGATCTGCCCCATGCTTTGTTCTTGTAAAGACTAATGCTTGAGACCAATTTTCAGTTTCAATTAATTCAATTAAAAGCTCAGCCTTTCTTGATTTATCTACAGGGTGAACATAATGCTCAATGTTTGCACCGGTTTCATTATCTGTTGTAACCGATATCTCAATTGCTTTCTCAGCAACTTCTTTTGCTAGAGCTCTAAAGGAGTTTGAGAATGTAGCTGTAAACATGAGATTTTGTCTTCTTTCTGGAAGCAGTTTCATTATTTTTTTAATATCATGAATAAACCCCATATCAAGCATTTGATCTGCTTCATCTAGAACAAATATTTCAATATTTTTAAAATTAACCGACTTTTGATTATATAAGTCTAATAGTCTTCCGGGAGTAGCGACAAGAACATCTACACCTTTTCTTAGTTTAAGCTGTTGATTATGTATTCTAGCGCCTCCATAGACCGCCGTAGAGCGAATGCTAAGGTATTTGCTATAAGTATTAACACTTTCTCTTACTTGGGCAGCTAACTCACGTGTAGGCGTAAGAATCAGTGCTCTTAATTGATGTCCTTTGTATGCATTCTTTGGATCTGAAAGCTTACTCAATATAGGTAAAACAAATCCAGCTGTTTTACCGGTGCCAGTTTGAGCTGCAGCCATTACATCGCTATTATTTAATATAGTAGGTATTACCTCAGCCTGAATTGGTGTTGGTTTTTCGTATTTTTGGTCTTCTAGCGCTCTTAATATTGAGTCTGATAGATCCAGATCAGTAAATTTCATTTATTCCTTTGTTCTATGTTCGAGGAGGTTACAGACAAGAACATAATCGGTCAATGATTAAAGAATTAATCTATAACCATCAGGTCAGTAGCCAAAATAATATCACCAGAAAAATTAGCTTTGACATCGTCAATAACTGACTCATCGGATGCGCCCCAAAACAATATGTGAGATAAAACTAATTTTGAGGGTTGAATTTTTTCAGCAAGCAATCCTAAATCAATAGAGGATGTGTGATGTGCTTCGTGATAAATTTTCCAATCATCTGTTTTAGTTTTGAAGCCTTCTGATGAAAAAACCTCATGAACCAAAATATCAACTTTATTAGCATAAGAAATTAGATTGGTACTAACTGCTGTATCTCCAGAAAATAGGATTCTTTTATCTTTAGATACAAACAAATAGCCAAACGAGTTTTTTAATCCACCATGATTATTATAAAAAGCAGTAACTTCGATATTAGTATCCTTAAATACAATCCCCTCTGAAATTTCTTCAACAATAGTTTTGTATCCAAACTCATTTGCAGGTTGTGATCCGTTTAATCGATAATCAATATCAAGCTTATAAGCATTAGTGATGTTTGAAGCCATATCCTTTAATCCTTTAGGTCCAAATAGATATAGCGGCGAATCTCTGCCTAAAACCCAAGGGCTTAATATTAAATCAGATAGACCACCTGAGTGGTCAGAATGAATATGAGTTAAAAATGCATGTTTAATATTTTCAAGTTCTAACTGAGGGAAGTCCCCTCCCCAAGTTGGTGACATGGCAGAAATCCTTCTAACTACTCCAGGACCAAAATCTATTATGTATGCACTATCATTAACCACCACTGCATAAGCAGATCCATATCTATCTGGGTTAGGATTAGGAGTACCTGAGCCAAGAACAATTAATTTTGTATCAGCAAAAGTATTAAAAGAGAATCCAATTAAAAAAATTAAGTAAAAAATTTTAAACATATTAATCCGTGTATTCATTAAATTTCTTAAGGTGACTATTGAATAATACCAATTAGCCTGTCTATAAACCAATAAAAACCCATTCCTCCAATACAAACACTAGCAAATAGCCTTACCTCATCTAGGTAGTGTTTTTTTTCAAAAAAATAAATTAAAAATAATGGGATTGGGATTAACAATATTTGTCCAAATTCAATACCAATATTAAAGAATGCTAGTGATAATAATATCTGATCATTGCTAATACCTATATCGGATAAGGCTCCAGCAAAACCTAGACCATGTAGTAAACCAAATACAAAAGCCATTAACCATGGTGTTTTTGAATATTTTTTAGATTCAATGATTTCAATTGCTAAATAGATAATTGTTAGAGCAATTAAAACTTCAATAGCTTGTTGAGAAAATGAAATAAAACCAAGAACCGACAAGCCCAGAGTTATACTATGTGCAATGGTAAAAGCAGTAATTGTTTTAATTACATTAATGAAGCCTGTAATAAGAAAAAGAAGCCCTAATATAAATAAAATATGATCGGCGCCGTTTAACAAATGATTAAAACCAAGAGTAAGGTAAGCTGTTGGATATGCCTGCGAAGTAATTGGGATATAAATACTAGAATTTTGTAGATTCATTAATCCTTCGAAAGTTTCATTGTTATCAAAATGAATAGTAACTAAAGCATCAGTTAAAACACTTAAATTGATAACTTCAATTGAGTTTCCTTTTAATGACGATGAACAATCTAATGATATTTTTTCGACAAGATATCTGCCTTGAATATAAGGATCTTTAGATGCTCTGGAGCAACTTTCTGGAAATACGATCTCGGCCCTTTGACCAATATTCTTAAATGGATACATCCAAGAAACTTCATAAACACTTTCATTCGCAGATTTCTGATCTATTACTAAATGTGCAGGATTAAATTCATGAGATTCTATATTTATAGAAAAAAATAACACCAATGACAAAATAAAAAAAACAAGTCTTCTCATCTAAAATTTTAAGTTTGGATTAATGATAACCGTATATTCAGATTTAACTTTGCTAATAAATTCATCAACAGCCGCCTCCTTGCTCCTTGAGATTAAATCTATCTCTACTTGATCAAGGCTATCAACAAGCTCTATATAGAAACCAGGTTTATAGTCTTTAACCATAATAATGTGATAGCCAAAAGATGACTCAAAAGGGCCATGCCATTTATCTAAAGAGATATTATCAAAATTAATACTAAAATTATTACCAAAATTACGCTCAATTTCGTTTATATCTGTATTCGTAAAATTTTTTCCCCAAAAAAATAAATCAGATTCAACGTCTAGATTATTAAGAATTTTCTTATACGCACTCTCTGCTCTAACCTCTGGATTATTTTCATCTGAAAAATAAAGATGAGTAAAGCTATATGTTGGCTGCACATAATAGTTTTCTTTATTAGCCTCATAAAATTCAAAAAGTTCGTCATTGCTAGGTCTCTCTGGCAAAGACTCTTGTTTTAAAAAAGTGATTTTTTGAGCTAGTCTTCTTTTAATAATTCTATCTTCTCTATCCAAGCCAAGATCGAGTGCTTCTCTATAAAGAACCTCTTCTTCAATTAGATTATTAATGATTCTAGTAACCTCATCAGAGGTCGGCTTCCTTCCAACCTGTGACTCCCATGCAGATATAAGACTGGTTATCTCTTCATCTGATATATAGATATCTTTTGTATTATTCGAAGAATTTAACCCTATATCAATAAGATATATTAATAAACCAATGGCAAAAAAAGTAGATATTCTATATTTCACGTGAACAACCAGAAATAAATTTTAATCTACGCTATTTCGTAAAGAAATAGTTCCACCTAAAGGTATTACCTCTACATCGCTTTGTTTCGGAACATACCATATAGGAGATGACCATGCTCTTTCTTGGATTGTCTCATGCAAATCTTCACGCGGTTCGAAACCTCTTTTAATGGCATCCCAAGTACTCCATCTACACGTTGGGTTTTCAAGAACACGAACGTAATAAAAAGCTTTAACATTCGGATCAAAATCAGGATCATTCCAAGTTGTCTTTAGTTCACTTGAGCCAATGTTTTGAGATATTGAACAATCAGATATATTTACCCTTGCTCCGTTATCTGGACATCTATTAGTAATAGGGTCTATTTCCATCCCCTCTGAACATGCAACATCAAATACTTGCTCTAAGGGATTTCCACTATTCATATCAATCCATCCCTTAATAATTTGAACTCTTTGCAAAGGAGCACCGTTTTTATCTCTTTGTGCCCAGACAATAAAGTCTGGAGCTTTGCCATCATCATGCAATAAGTCAGCTCCCATCGTTACACCTTTTGCGTATGCTTCACTGACCAATGAATCAGAATTAAGGTCAATTGATGATATGTCATATCCAGCAAAAAAACGGACAGCAATTCTGCTTCCTGTTGTAGCAAATGTTTCTTTTCTTTTAAAAGCATTAAAAATCGATTCTCTAGTATTTTCTTCAGCCCATACAACTGCTAAACCTGAAGCTCCCCATTGAGTAAAACCTGTATTTGCATATTCTCCTTGTTCTAAAGTTACTGTACTAATAGGTTGATTGAAAGCAGCCATGTATTCATCCATCCTTTTAACATTTTTAGGAGTAAGAGGAATAGATCCTCTATTTTCCTCATTTCCATCAAGAAGACCTACCTTTGACCAATAATTTGACTCATCGAATGACCCGCCACCAGTATGAGTATCACTTGATCCAATTAAGCCAAATTTATATGGATTACCCTGGTTGCTAAAATCAAGTGTAAGTCCATTTAAATAAGCCTCTCTAACATACCCACCCGAAGGCTTGCTGTATGTAGGAGGCCTACTTCCAACCCTTTTATCCATAATTTCAAAGTCTGCCCACTCATCATCTGGTGATAATAGAGGATGTGTTTCTGATGTTCCTTTAACTTGGGTGATCTCAACTACTGGTTCGTTTCTCATTCTTTTTGCAGCATATTTTCTATTTATAGCTCCGCCTTTAAACGTTTCCATTTCAAACATCTGACCGTTTGAACCATTACTATTGTGAGGTATGGAAATTGTATCGATACCTTTATCTCTTAAACTATCCTGCCAAGACCATAAGTCTTCAGGATTGAGTGAATCAATTCTAGTCCAAGGTCTTACTGATGCTTTTGAAGAGTTAAAAATAACATTTCTATGAAGATTGCCACCTTCAGTATCGGTAGATGTAGTGAATTCATAACCAATAAAAGCAGTAAAATTACCAGGATCATTATGCTCGTTAGCAGATCTAGCTATATCAGCCCATGCTGATTTATGAACAGTGTAATCAAAAGATTGAAGTGCTAATTGAGTGTTCTTTGTAAGCCAAGCTTTAAGTACTTTGGGATGCCATGATGGATAAGGTTTGATGATTGTTGCACCTAGAACTGAGCTAAATATATCTGATCTTTCCCCAGCTGAGTCAACCGTTAAATTTTCAGGCCTGTTTAAGTTATGAAAAGGTTTAGTAAATTCTTTTTTAGATATATCTGAGGATGTATCAGCATACGCTTGAATCATTCCCATATAAAAACCATGATCAGTAACAGAGTAAAAATCCAAAGGCTCTCGCAATTTCATTTCATAGCCAAGAGGATGCTTTATACCCTCTCCTTTTGCATAATTGTATGCATCATCAGGTGAAGCCGTTATGCCAAATACATAAGCATCAAATGAATACTTTGTATGAACGTGAGTATCCCCGTAATAAGCATTTCTATCTTTATTAGGAGCAGGCAGTAACTTTTCAGACTTTGATTTGTCTACTGAAAAATCAGCAATCTCAAGTGCTGAATCTGATTGAGTTAATTTAAATAAACTTAATATTGGTCTTTTTTCATAAACATCTAAATAAATAACCAGAAGAAAAGATAAATATAAGATTGGTATTATTGATAAGAGCTTTAGTATTTTTTTAGATTTCATTGGTTCCCTAAACAAGAAAATATATGATTAATTCTAGCATAGAGCAGTTATTCATTTATTATAAATACAATAAAATCTATCAAAAAATACGTTTATAATCACTTCAACAAATAGCGCCTGTAGCTCAGCTGGATAGAGTACTTGGCTTCGAACCAAGGGGTCGGGAGTTCGAATCTTCCCGGGCGCACCAATTTTTTTGGCTAAAAAAAAGGGGTTTGAATAAACCCCTTTTTTAATTGAGATTGACTAGTTAAAATGTGTACTTCAAATTTAAGCCATATGTTGCATAATCATTAGGATAACCAAAATGTGTCGTTGATGACAAATCGACAACTGCTATAAAGGCTGATGATAAATACTCGTCATTGTTAATATTTTTTCCGTATAAACTAATTGAAAAATTATCTTTTTCAATTCCAGTTGAAAAACTTAATGTATCTTGTTTTCTAAAACCATTTCCATTGGCTTCAATAAGTGCCTGGCCTGCTGGACTTTCAAGTAACTTTGTTGCGCTAGAATAAAGATGAGATAGTCTTGAATATCCATCCCAGCCATTCATACTCCAACTCCAAGTAACTGTTGTAGAAATAGTATCTTCTGGGGTGTTTGATGGAACTGTTCCTGATAAATCACCATTTGCTGATCCAACAAATGAATCATATATTGGATCAATAAAAGTTCCACTTACTGAAAGGTCTATATTTTCAATAGGAGAGAATACTAAATCAAATTCATAACCATCTGCAGATTGAGATCCTGCATTTGCTAAAACAAAGCCTGTTCCTATAAATGTATTTGATTGGAACCCTTCGATAGTTTGATCAAAAATAGCAATGTTTAAATACCCTGTTGGTAGATAAATTTTTGCTCCTAATTCGGTAACTTTAGCCTCTTCAGGTCCAGCATATCTTCTTCCAAGAACTGTATTTGGACCAACAGGTGTTCCTGCTGCTGCTAAAGCTGCAACTTCAGATGCATCTGGAGCAGAGTTTCTTGAGATATTCCAAGCAGAAGCTTTAAAACCGGTTGATGTTCCAGCGTAAATAGATACAGCATCATTCAGGGCATAAGATAACTTAAGTGTGTAATCGATATTATCATCCTTGCTTTGTCCATTTTGTGCAGCATTCGGGAAATTTACGAATTGCGGTAATAACTGTAAAGCTTGCAGTGCTATTAAAGGGTTAAAAGCTGGGTCGCGAGCCAATACGGCAGCTTGAGCTGGCGGTATACCTGCACCAATTAACCCCATTGCACCCGCACCAATAAAATCAAGTTGAGATAAAATTGCAGTATTAATCTGATTATATGAAACAGCTTTTTCATCTTCCATATAGCTCACACCAACTATTGCATTCATTTTATCAGTAATATTAATATCTAACTGACCGAATAATGATAGCGTAGAGTTATCTTGAGTTGCTGATTCTGTGCCGCCTTGTCCAGCGCCCATAAGCGAAGAATCAGGCAAACCAAATAGAGCAGCTAATCCACTTATTGTTCCTGCAGGAAGAAATGCATCTATATAGGGCCTAAATGCTGGTCCGTAATATATCGACTCATTGAAATCCATATCTTCTTGATAATAAAATGCACCAACTAACCAATTAGTCATCACATTATCAGTTGAATATAATCTAAACTCTTGAGTAACAGCTTTTAAGTCCTTGGAAATAGGACTTGGATTAACAATAGGTGCACCATCAAAATCAACATCTTGTATATTTTTATTGTATGAGTTTCTGTAAGAACTAATACTTTCAAAAGTAGTGCCTTCATTTTCTTTCTTGTAATGCGCAGAAATGCCAAAGTTATCTCCCTCAGTGGTTGGATCGAAATCATAGAAAACTTTTTCAGTGTATGGATTATTTGGAATTATTGCTCCACCCATAACTGATTGAATCTGATTTCCAACACCATAAGCTGCGCTACCAACAGCACAACATATTTCATCGTACTCATCATAGTCTGAAATAATTCTTATAGATTCATCATCAGAGAGTTCAAATAATAGCTCTCCTCTCAGTGAAAACCTATCTCGAGTATTTACAGTATTTCCAGTTCTAATATTTTCTGAATGTCCATCAGCTTTGTTAATTCCAGCACTAAAGCTATAGGCAGTAGTTTCATTTAATGGGCCTGTTGAGTAATATTTTAATTTCTTCATATTATTACTTCCAATCGAAGCAGCTGCATATCCAGACTTATCGAAAGAAGGTTTCTTAGTAACGATGTTGATCACACCAGCTGTGGCATTTTTACCAAATAAAGTACTTTGAGGACCTCTTAATACTTCGATTCTTTCAAGAACAGGAAAGTCTGAAATCTGAGACTGCATTGAGGATCGATAGACACCATCTACAAATACAGCAACAGAAGGTTCTATTCCAGGGTTAAAAGAGCCATTTCCAAAACCTCTAATAAAAAAAGCAGCTTCTGTATTAGTAGTATATTTTCTTGTATCTAGTGAAGGTATAACAGCCTTTAGATCAAAAATATCGTTAAGATTGGCTTTTTCAATATCATCAGCCAATACAACAGATACAGCAATTGGAACTTCTTGTAATGTTTTTTCAGTTTTTGTTGCTGTAACAATAACTTCATCAACTACACGCGCTGATTCATTATCCTCCTGAGAAGAGATATTAAAAGATAAAATACACATTGATAATAAAAGACTTTTTAAAATTAATTTGTTCATAAAAATATATTCCTTAGTAAATATTGTGGCAATTCTACCAATTATTTGTTTGATTTAGAGATTTTAATATAAAAATTTAACAAATTTATTCTTCTGCCTTATAGGCATTGTTAGATGTTGCTAGAAAGATTCCAATTAGTATGATCAAACAGCCAAATAGAATAGTCAGTGAGATAACTTCATCTAAAAATATGCGTCCCCAGATAATACCAAAAATTGGTAGAAAATAGGCAACTGTAGAAGTTTTAACAGCTCCAACTTTCTCAATCAGTCTAACGTATCCAAGAAAGGCGAAACCAGTTGAAATTGCACCAAGCCAAACAGCAGACATAATTGCTTCAAAAGAAGGTATGGATGATGGCATATAAAAAAATGTTAGAGGCAGCATGAGAACTGCACTAAAAACCAAGGACCAACCAATAAGAACTAACTTATTAGTCTTAGCAGAATTTTTCTGAATGAATACGGTAGAAAAAGAATAAAATGAAGCAGCAACTAGACATGAAAGACTTGAGATAAGATTTGATTCACCAGATTGGGGATCTACAAGTATAAGAATTCCGGTAAAGCCTATTAATAAACCAAATAATTGTTTAATAGAAACATTTTCACTTAACCAGAAATAAGCAATTATCATTGTTGTAAAAGCTGTTGTTGCATTAAGTATAGCTAGAATATTTGAGTTTGCTCCAAAGCTTGCATATGAAAATAATGTAAAAGGAATTATGCAATTAGTAATACTTAAGATAAATGCATGTTTCCATATTGGCCTTAACAATATTATGTATTTACTTCTAAGTAAAATTGGAAGAAAAATTAATGAAGCAATCATTAATCTTGTATTAACTAAAGCTATTGGTCCAAATTCTGGAGTAGCTACTTTAATAAACATAAAAGCACTGCCCCATAAGGCGCCTAATGCTGTCAATAAAACCCAATAACGTATTTCCATATGAATAAAATAAAAAACCCCCAAATCAGATTTGGGGGTTAGTAAAAAAATCTAGTTCTTGAGATAACCCAAGGAACTAGTCAGAAACTTAAGATCTACCTTTTGTCAAAAGGTGAACCCTCCGTTTCCTGTTGTTTTGTAAATACTAATAGGACCACCTCCATGCTCAGGGAAATAATAAAATATTTATAGATCCCCTTAAAAAATCTATAAATAAGACACCTTTTTAAATTATATACAGTCTATAAAGTAAAGAAAGTTTTTTTTATCTTGAGGTGAATTAAAAAGATAATTCGAGTTGAGCTTTTGGCTCGATAAAGTTAAAAGTCTTGTGCTCAAGATAGTTAATTTCTTTTAAATGATTAGTTAAAGCATTTATATCGTTATTGAAATACTGAAAAGCTAACATTTTCTTGGTGGAATCCACATCGACCGCTAGACTAAGTTGTTTGGTTATATTATCCATATTATTTGTAAGTTAATTTGATTGTAATAATTATACTGTATATATATACAGTAAGTAAAGAATCTAATTATCGATAGCTGAAAGAGTTATATTAAACTCTCTTTTATCAATACCAGACTGATGAATACTTACGATATTATCTTCATCAAATTTGGTAATTGTTTTGTAAACTGTTGATCTAGAAAGGAAAGAATTCTTAATAACATCAGTAATATTACATTTTCCAGACTTAGATATAGAAACCAAGATAGTCCAAAAAACTTTTTTTTCAGTTTCGTTGTAATGTGAAATATTCAAATCTTTTTCAGCTAATCTCAAGGAATGCACTAGAGATGATATTTCATTTATATAGTTACTGTCTGACATAATATAAATATAAACATCCAATATATTAAAACTATTTACATCTAAAAAATAGAGCTAAATATTGTACATAATAAAAAATATAAATCCCCTCCTACAAGATAAATACTTTTATTCTGCGCATCTGAAGTATCTAAGAAGTAAAAGTGCCCTTTTAAATCAAAATGTTCAGCAAAACAGTCCATTTATGTTATTACTATTGATAGATTAAAAATAGAGATAAAAATTATACATAATTAAAAGATAACTATTTCTCTTTTCATGAGCAAGAATTAATACTTTTATTTGTACTTCTGAAGTAACTGAAAAGTAAAAGAGCCCTTTTAGATGAGATCATTCAGCAAAATAGATCTCATAATTTATTACACCAAGGAATGGCTTGGCAATATATAATGATTTTCTGGAGAGGTGTCAGAGTGGTCTATCGTGCAACCTTGGAAAGGTTGTGTGGGTTCATCCCCACCGGGGGTTCGAATCCCCCTCTCTCCGCCATAAAAAAACCCCACTAAAAAATGGGGTATTTTTTCGAACCAATGGATTTATTTAAATTTAACTCTATTAATTCTTTGATTATCAACCATTGTACGAATTTCTTCATACCCTTTTGATATCTTATCCATCTCTTCTTCGTTATCTCCGTATCTTTTTTGCATTTCAGCTTCAACTGCATCAGTTTTTTCTTTTGATGGCGTCATTGAGGCCATATCCTTATATGTGATCGTAAGCCAAACGTTAGGGCTGCTGGCTCCATCTGAAGTCCAAACGCCATAATCTACAATTTGACCGAGATCTTTTTGAACTTCCATAGCCCTTACCCATGTTCTATTTAAATTGACTAGATAGTAATCAAGATAATTAGATTGAACATCAACAACAGTAAGCTGTACTTGTTCTTCAGTTGGCTCGTAGTCTTTCCAAATCTCAGCACTTACAAATACTGAAGATATCATAAGAGATAATACTAATAAATTTTTCATAATTTTTCTCCTTAAATTTCTTTATAAAAGAATTAACTTACATCATTTCATATGTTTTAACTATCCATAATATGTATAAAAATTATATAAAGATGATTTGCTAGGTTTTATTGATTAAAAAATCTGAAGTTTTTAAATTGGATTCTCTTTTTGTTAGATCTTATTGGGTTTATATCGATTCCACCTCTTCTCATGAATCTTCCTGCAACTTCTAGGCTGTTAGATGAATACTTTGTAGATATAGTTTCAAAGATATCTTGGATGCATTGCTCATGAAACTCTCCTCTTTCTTTAAATGAAGCTAAATATTTTTTTAACCATTTAACATCCATTAAAGCATCAGTAAAAATATATATATTTGCATAATCAGGTTGAGAAGTGACTGGGCATACTGATCTAAAGCCTCTAAAACAAATTGGTTTATTCGCTTTAGTTCTTAATAATTTACATGAGTTTAATACAATACATTCTGGAGCTTCTTGGAAGTTATTCACAAACTTTATTTTAATCTTTGACTGTGTGAGTTTATCTAGGTCTTTCTTTATTCTTATCAGCACATCTGACTCATTACTAAATTTCTTTTTATAAAAAGAGTTTAGATAAATTTTTAGTGATTTTGACTCAACGGTATAAGTAGAATTACTTGGTATTAAAATTTCAAGAACCTTTAAAGTTGGAGATGATGTCTTATCTAAATAAGAGAATTCATAAGCATTCCAATAATCATGTCCGAAAGATTTTTTTGAAATGATTCTTGGAATTCGGTCTAAAGAACCTGAGTTTCCATTAGCATATTCTTTAAAACTCTTTCCAAGAAATTTTTGACTCATTGCCTAATGCCGGTCCCTTTTTTTAGTAGATATAAACTTGCAGCAGTTAACAGTCCAATGAAACCAAATATCATTCCAAGAGAAAATAAAATTGAAACATCGCTGACTCCAAGCATTCCTTCTCTAAAGGTATTAACCACATATAACATTGGATTAGCCATAGATATAGATCTATAGACGTCTGGAAGAATATTTATTGAGTAAAATACGCCTCCTAAGTAAATTAAAGGTGTTAATACAAAAGTTGGTATTATAGAAATATCATCAAAACTATCGGCAAATACAGCATTAATAAATCCCATCAAAGAAAATAAAATGGCTGTTAAAAATAATACTAGTAGAGTTAAAGGTGGATTAACAATTGTAAATTCTGGATAGAATAATAAGCTAACACCAAAAACAATAAATCCAATAAGAACACCCCTGCATACCCCGCCTATTACAAAACCTAAAAGTATGACCCAATTGGGCATAGGAGATATGAGAAGCTCTTCGATAGATTTTTGGAATTTTACTGAATAAAAAGATGAGACAACATTATTATAAGAGTTTGTAATCACCGACATCATAATCAAACCAGGAATCATAAACTGAATATAGTCAAAACCATCCATTGAGCCTATTCGTGGACCAATCAATGAACCAAAAATAACAAAATATAGTGACATAGTCACAGCAGGAGGAACTAGGGTTTGAATCCAGATTCTTAGGAAGCGTCTTACTTCTTTGACAGCCAGGGTCCATAAAGCTACTGGTATATTGTAATTCTTCATTATTTTTTCACCATTTCAATAAATAATTCCTCAAGTCTATTGGCTTCATTTCTCATAGATTTAACTTTTATTCCTAGATTAGATAATTCTGAAAATAATGCATTGATAGATCTTTCTTTGTTTACAGCTGCTATTAAGGTAAGAGGATCTTCTAATTTTAAAGGAAAACCATCAATACTTGGTGCTTCGGTAAGCGGTTCTTCCAAATCAAAAACAAAACCTTGAACATTTAATGATCCAAGTAAATCTTTCATTCCAGTGTTAGCTACTATGACACCTCCATCAATAATTCCTATATTTCTACATAACTGTTCTGCCTCTTCTAAATAATGAGTGGTTAAGATGATAGTAGTTCCGTTTTGATTGATTTCTTTAAGGAAAGACCACATTTCTCTTCTAAGCTCTATATCTACTCCTGCAGTAGGTTCGTCAAGAATGAGAAGTTTTGGTTCATGAACTAGAGCTTTTGCAATCATTAACCTTCTTTTATATCCACCAGATAGAGTTCTAGCTTGGTCATCTTTCTTATCCCAAAGACCTAATCTTTTTAGGATAACTTCAACTTTAGGCTCTGCTTCTGATTTAGGAATGCCATAAAATCCTGCCTGCGTAACAACAATATCTATAACTTTTTCAAATTGTGAGAAATTAATTTCTTGAGAAACAACACCGAGCATCATCTTCGCTTGAGCAACATCTCCATCAGTGTCGTTACCAAAAATACTTACTTTGCCTGATGTTTTTGTAACTAACGATCCTATAATTCCTATAGTAGATGATTTTCCTGCCCCATTTGGGCCAAGTAAGGCATAAAAATCGCCCTCTTCAACAGAAAAAGATATACCTTTTAAGGCTTCAGTGCCACCTGGATAGGTTTTTTTAAGATCAGTGACCTCTAGTGCATATGTCATATTTTTTAATCAGTTATTTCTTTTTGATAATTACAAATAAGAATTTTTTAAGATTATAACAAGCAAGTCTAAAGAATGTTGAACCTATTTTGATAGATTGGACATTCCGTCCTCTAAGCCTTTAAGGGTTAGTGGATACATTCTATCTTCGAATAAATCTTTTAAAATACATATTGATGAAGTGTAATCCCAATGATCATCTGGAACAGGATTGAGCCATGCCATATTATCAAAATGTGCAGCTAATCTTTTAATCCAGACATGACCAGGTTCTTCATTCCAGTGTTCGATGCTGCCGCCAGCATTAGTTATTTCGTATGGAGCCATAGTTGCGTCTCCAACAACAATTACTTTGTATTCGGATGAGTATTTATTAATGAGATCTTGAACTAAAAATCTTTCCTGAGTTCTTCTGTTATTATCCTTCCAGATAGATTCGTAAATACAATTATGAAAATAAAAATATTCTAGATGCTTGAATTCAGTTTTTATTGCTGAAAAAAGCTCTTCGCATAATTTTATATATGGGTCCATTGATCCGCCAACATCAAATAAAACGATTACTTTTACCGTATTAGATCGTTCTGGAACCATATGAATATCTAGAAATCCAGCATTTTTAGCAGTAGATTTAATAGTATTATCCATATCTAACTCAAGGTCATTGCCCTGCCTTGCAAACTTTCTTAATCTTCGCAAAGCCATTTTAATATCTCTAATACCTATTATTACTGAGTCATCGAGATTGCTAAATTGTCTTTGCTCCCAAACTTTAACTGCTTTATTTTGACCGCCTGGACCACCGATTCTGATGCCTTCAGGATTTTGCCCGCCATGACCGAAAGGAGACGTTCCGTTGGTGCCAACCCACTTATTCCCACCCTCATGTCTCTTTTGTTGCTCTTCTAATCTTTTCTTAAATTCATCTAATAGCTTTTCTAAACCGCCTAAAGACTTAATTTTCTTTAATTCTTCAGGGTCTAGTTCTTTTTCAAAAGCTTTGCGTAACCAGTCTTCTGGTATTAATGCTTGAAAGATATCTTCAAGTTTTTCGATACCTTTAAAATAAATATCAAAAGCTTTGTCAAACTTATCGTAATGCTTCTCATCTTTTACAAGAATAGTTCTTGATAGATAATAAAAATCATCAATATTCGCATAGACCATTTGCTTCTCAAGAGCACCGAGAAGATCAAGAAGTTCTCTTAGAGTACAAGGCACTCCAGCTGATCTAATTGTTTGGAATAAGTTTATTAGCATTTATTTGCTATTCGATTCTCTTCTTGACATAAATGCCAATCTTTCAAGAAGCTGAACATCTTGTTCATTTTTTAGTAAAGCTCCATATAAAGGAGGTATTGCTTTTGAAGAATCAGCATTCTTTAGAATTTCATCAGGCATATCATCAGAAAGAAGTAACTTCAACCAATCTATAAGTTCTGATGTTGAAGGCTTCTTTTTTAATCCAGGTATTTTTCTTAAATCAAAGAATATTTCTAAAGCTTCGTTTACTAATTTCTTTTTTATCTTAGGATAATGAACAGCAACAATTCTATTCATAGTTTCTCTATCCGGGAATTGGATATAATGGAAAAAGCATCTTCTGAGGAATGCATCAGGCAGCTCTTTCTCATTGTTTGAAGTCATAATGATAAGAGGTCTATGTTTTGCCTTGATAGTTTCTCCAGTTTCATAGCAAAAGAATTCCATTCTATCTATCTCTTGGAGCAAGTCATTTGGAAATTCAATATCAGCCTTATCAATTTCATCGATCAATAAAACAACTTGTTTATCTGATGTGAAGGCTTCCCATAACTTACCTTTCTTAATGTAATTAGCTATATCTTTAACTCTTTCATCACCAAGCTGTGAATCTCTTAATCTAGTTACAGCATCGTATTCATATAATCCCTGAGATGCCTTAGTGGTTGATTTTATATGCCATTCTATTAATTCCATATCTAATGACTTGGCAACTTCTATGGCAAGAAGAGTTTTTCCTGTTCCAGGTTCACCTTTTATTAATAGAGGTCTCTCTAAGGCCATCGCCGCGTTAACTGCTAAACTGAGATCTTCAGTAGAGATATAATTTTTTGTTCCTTTAAACTGCATTAGAGTTCCTTATATATATTTAATTAAGATAATTTTTCTTCTGATTTTAGTATTCTAGTTAGTTGTCGACTCGAAGCAACTAAATTATTATTTAAATCCCAAATATTACAATCTTGCTCAAAGTAGCCTTTGTTAATATCAGTAGCTTTGAAATCTGCATATAAGATATTTGTAGTTGGCATTTGTCTAATATGAGTTGTTAGTGTGATGGTTGGAATCCACCCAAGAGCGCCATATTTATTAGAGACAACAGGAGGCAATATATCTGAGTAAAAAGATAAACAAAACTGATCTGGTAATCCTCCTTCCATTTCTAAATATGCAGAACATCTCGCTTCTGCATCTTTATTATCAGTATCTCTATCCCACCATGCATGGTCAGGATGAACTTTACATTTTAGTTGTTGAATGAATGAGGGAGTAAATCCTTTAGAAATTTTGTCATAGTTAAGCTTTACATAGCTCTCTTCAGAAAAATCATTAAAAATTTCAGGAAGGCTCGAGGGAAGACCATCAAAACCTTTCATATGTTCAAAATCAGAACAAGTCCCTGTGAAGACTGCACAAACCTTATTATCTTGAGTAAGCTTAACAATGCCAGATGAGCTGCCTCTACTTATTTTAAGAATATCTATATTAATCTGAATTGTTTTAGCATCAATTCTCTCTAGGTACTGAACTGATGAACTAATGGCTGTTGAATGAGGTAAGCATGTTACTAATGCTTTATGCATTATGGCCATTAAATAACCTCCATGGGGGGTATTGCCAACAAAGTAGTTAGAATCTGGTTCAAGTAAAAAATTATTACTATCCACTTTTTCTAAAATCAAAGCTTTTTGAAACTGTTTAAATTGATTCATGATTGATTAATTTTAGTTCATAATTCGTAATATTAGAAATATAGATATTTAATATGAGTTGTTTATTTGATATAGCATGTAATTTTTCAAGCGAGCGTTTCGATGACGATCTTTTGGAAGTAATTGAAAGAGCTAAATTAAATAACGTTTCTAAATTCTTAATAATTTCTGCATCATTAAGTGATTTTCCTAAACTTCATCAAATATATACCAACTACATTGAAGATTCATTTTTTACAATAGGAACTCACCCACATCATGCGAATGAGATTAATAAAGAAGAAATTCAAACAATGAGAGAGATGATAAAACTTCACAACCCCTCTTGTATTGGAGAGACTGGTCTTGATTTCTTTAGAAATCTTTCAACTTATGATGAGCAGATCTATGCTTTTGAAGAACAAATTAAGCTATCAATCGAATTTGATAAGCCACTTTATTTGCATCAAAGAGATGCTCATAAGGATTTTATAAGCTTAGTTAGGAAATATAAGAATGATATACCTAAGGCAGTTGTGCATTGTTTTACTGGAACTCATAAAGAATTAGAAGATTATCTGGAGTTAGGTTTTTATATAGGGCTTACTGGATGGATTTGTGATGAAAGGAGAAATATTGAACTGAGAGAATCCATTAAAAGCATTCCTTTGGATAAAATAATGGTTGAAACAGATTCACCATTTTTAATTCCAAGAAATTTAGAAAAAAAGCCAAAGAATAATAGAAACGAGCCATCCTTCCTTCCCCATATAGTTAATGAAATAGCTACTTTAGTAGGCTTGGAGAACAACGAATTAACTGATATTACTTATAAAAATACAATAGAGTTTTTAAATAAATAAATCTTTATTGAGATCAAATTCATTACAAACATTTAGATTGTCCGCGCCAACTTCTTTTGAATTATGTTTTATTGAAAGAGAATCTTTTGAGAATCTAGGAGACGGTGCAGGCTGATTAAAACCATCAACTTTTTCGAAAGCTTTTCTAGAAACGTTGTGTTCATATGTTTGAGCCTCCTCCATATCCAACACAGGGGTAACGCAAGCATCAGAATCCTTAAAAGCAAATTCCCATTCATCTCTTGTTTTAAGTTTTACTTTTTCACTAATAATATTTTTTAATTCTGGCCAAATTGATTTATCCATTTGATTGTCAAATTTAGAATCATTAATTTCTAGTTTTTTAAGAAGTATTGAGTAAAATTGGGGCTCTATTGAGCCAATTGCTATAAATTTTTTATCTGAACATTCGTAAGTATCATAGAAATGAGCAGCACCATCGAGCAGATTAGATTCTCTATGATCTTGCCAGTGTCCCATTTCTTTTAACGAATAAAAGAAGCTCATTAAAGAAAGGCTTCCATCAACCATTGCTGAATCAACAATTTGACCTTTGCCTGTTTTCATTGAATTTATTACTGCAGATAATATACCTACTGCAAGATGCATGCCCCCACCGCCATAATCACCAACAAGATTTAATGGTGCTTGAGGGTTTGAATCTTTTCTACCGAGAGAATTTAATGCTCCAGAAAGACTAATGTAATTAATATCATGACCAGCTTGAGAAGCCATGGGTCCGTCTTGACCCCAGCCAGTCATTCTTCCATATACCAGCGATTCATTGAGTTTTAAGCATTCTTCAGGACCTAGACCAAGTTTTTCCATTACTCCAGGCCTAAAACCCTCAAAAACAACATCCATTTCTTTAATTAATTTAAGAATTTCTTCAACAACTTCAGGGTTTTTTAGATTTGCTGTAATAGACTTCTTTGATCTGTTATGAATATCGAATTTATTTTCAAGGCCCTTCTGATTATCCCTACTTACTCGAATAACGTCTGCTCCAAGGTCAGCTAACAGCATTCCACAGTATGGACCTGGCCCAATACCTGAAAATTCAAGAACTTTAATACCTTTTAATGGACCCATAATCTAATACTATTGGAAAACTTTAAATTTAACTAATAAATTTGGTAAAAGAGATAGTGATGAGATGAAAGCAATCAACATCGCTAAAGCGGTAAATACGCCAAATAATCTTGTAGGAAAGAAATTGGACAAGGCTAGTATTGAAAAACCAGCAGCGATAGTTGCAGCTGTGTAGAAAATTGCTCTTCCAGTGGTGGTATGTGCATTTAATAAAGCCTGCTCTGAAGAACCAGTAAGCTTAATTTCTTTTTTATATCTATAGATATAATGAATAGTATTATCAACGGCCATCCCAACACTTATTGCAGCAACTGTAATCGTCATAATGTCTAAGGGAATTTTTAATAAACCAAGCAGTCCTATAACTGAAAAAGCTACGAAAATATTGGGCACAAGTCCAATAAACATAATTTTAAAAGATTTAAATATCATGAGAAGCATTAAGGCAATGACAGCAAAAACAAGTGACAGAGAGCCTATTTGAGATTGAAATAGAGATTGAAGCATATTGTTGTATAAGACTGCTAAGCCTGTAAGCTCGTATTGATCTTTCGATAAATTAAATTTATTTTGAAGATCATAATCAATTTTTTCAAGCAAATCTTTTCTATTTAAATTCGAAGCTGATTCATTAACTCTTGTAGAAATTCTTACTATTGAATCGTCTTTATTGATATAAGAATATAGAAGCGTTTCTCGAATATCTTCAGGGAGTACTGATCTTAAAAGAGCTAGTTCTAAATCATTTAAATCTTTACCATCATTAATTTGTCTGGCTAATTTAATACCACTAGCAACACTAAGAACCTTTCCAACTTCTGGTAAAGAATCTAAATAGTCATGAATTTCTTCTAATTGCTTTAATGTATAAATGTTCCACCAATAACCTGATGCTGAACTAGAATCATCATCAAATAATGAGTCATCAAAGAAATCATCAATAATGAGATCCTCAGTAATGGTAGTTACTGGTTCTTTAATAATAATATCTAAAGTAGCGGTACCACCAAGGTTTTTATCAATTTCTAGCATCCCTTGATAAATCTCAGTATCTTTATCAAAGTAGTCAATAAATCTATTTTCAACTTCTAATTTTGAGGTGCCAAATAAAAGAATAATAAAAGAAATCATAAATAGCCCATAAATCTTTGACGTATTTCTCTTTGAGAAAGCAAGAATGCCATTAGTAATTTTATGAAGAGACAGGCGATCTTTTGTTATAGGCTCTTTTAATAATGAAACGGTACTTGGTAGAAATGAGAAGGTGAAAAGGAATGCTATAAAAATACCAAAAGCCATCATCTTTCCAAACTCTATTACAGGCTTTAGATCCCCTAACAATAACGATAGGAAAGCCACAGCAGTTGTTAAGGCTGCAAAGAAACAGGGAAGAAACATCTGATCAACAGCATCTATTAAAGATGATTTGTAATCATTAGTAACTTTTTTTAATTCATTAATTTTTACAAGAACATGAACGGTTAATGAGATTGTTAAGATTAATAATAATGCTACAAAATTAGATGAAACTACGCTTATCTTCCAGTCCATATATCCTAAAAATCCTGCTGTAACAAAAGTAGTTAAGAATGCATTTGATATTGGAAGAATAACAAACCATACATTTCCAAAAAAAATATATAGCATTAAAGCAAAAATTAAAGCCACTGCTGAGCCGAAAATTATTAGATCCGATCTAATAAAATCCATCATATCAGAGGTGATCATCGTGGGGCCGCCCAAGTATAGAGTTGCATCATCTCTGTATTTATCTAAAACAGATCTAATATTTGATACCAATAAAGAATTAAATTGAGACTCGTTATCGTTGAGCTCACTTATTCTAGAATTAATTTTATTTAAACGATCTTGAAGAAATAGTCTATTTTGATTTGTATCGGGCTCTTTAGATAAAAGTGAGTCTAAGATTTCATACCTTTCACTTATAAGATTGTTGTACTCTTCGTTTGCTTTAAGAACTATCTGCATGGCTGTTATAGAACCATCGCTGCTAATAATTAATTCTTTATAAATTGGATTATTTATAATTTCTTCTTTAGCTAATTCTAGATCTATTCCCTCAGAATTAAGATCCTTTAGATTATCAGAAACTTCAGTAAGACCAACTTTTGGTTGGAAAAATATTGGAGCATCCATCAAGGATAGAACCGACTCAACTCCATCTATTAACTTTAGATCATTTTCAATTTTTGAAAGAGTGTCCAAAGATTCCTCACTGAATAGTTCACTATATGGTTCATATGTAACTATAAGGAAGCTGGAATCGCCAAACTCCTCTTCATTCTCTCTATAAGTTTTAAGAGCTTGATCTCCTTCGAGGACTAAAGCATCTGATGATGCATCAAGTTTAAAGTTAGTTATTCCTAATGAGCCAATGACTGTAAAAATAAATACAAATACTAGAACTATTGCAGGTTTATTAATAACAAATTCAGCATATTTTTTAATAAAATTTTTCATTACTATTTATTTGCGCACTGAGGTGAGTCTAAGATTAGAGGATTCTCATCAAATTCTTTTTCGTCAAATGCATGAATTGATAAAGCATGGATACTGCTCATTATTTCACTTAAAGCTTTGTATATCGCCTTATGTCTTTGCATCATCTTCTGCTCTTTAAATTGATTGCTGACTATGACTATTTTAAAGTGACTTTCAGCACCTTCTGGGACATTGTGCATAAAACTCTCATTAACAATTTTTAAAGAACTTAATTTAAAGCTTGAGTTAAGTTGATTGATAATTTTTGATTCAATAGCATTGCTCATAATGTTCACATTATAAGGTGAAGATCATTGTATGGCTCTATTTAAAAAAGAATTAGGGGTAGTTTCTTCTCATTACTAGCCTGTTATAAGCTATTGAAAAGAGAACTATGAAAATTGCCCCTACTGCTACCGGCATTAAAATAAAAGAAAGTCCTTTACCACCAAGAATTGCAATAATAGGATTAGCTCCAGCGGGTGGATGAATAATATTAAAGCTGGCCATAACAAATACAGCCAAACCAACTGCGACTCCAATAGATATAAATGATGCGCCCATAAGTGAATAAATAAGCACTCCACTTAAAGCAGATAAAACATGACCAAGAATTATATTTTTAGGTTGTGCTAGTGGGCTCTCATGAACAGCCATAACTAGAACCATGCTTGCTCCAAAAGGAGGAATGAGCCAGATATCTCCATAATCAGAAAAATTTAAATAAGCTAATGAACTTATACATAAACAAGCTCCAATACCTGCAAGTAAATTATTAATAAGTTTTTTTTTATCTGGGAAATTTTTCATACACCATAGATTAGCTTATTTTATTAAAAATAAGCAACTAGCTGTCTAAAATGTTATCGCTGTCCATATTTTCAATTAATTTTATTATTTCTTCCCACTTAAGCCATTCAACTGTATTTAAGCTAGCCGCATACTCTGCGGCTCTTAGCATGGCTATTGTTGAGGCTTCCTCTCCGTATTGAGAAATAAGTGCTATGGCTATCTGTCTAAGGTTTTCTTGCATTACTTTGTATATGTTATAAATTGATAGAGTTAACATGCTCAATATAACAAGTTATGAATATTTTATGGATTAAAGATGGGAAAATAGGCCATGAAAAGCAAGTAAAAGCTTTGCTTGATGAAATCTGTAAAACTGAAAATATAAAAATTATTGAGGAAGAGTATAAAGTTTCATCATGGGGGCGTCTTGATGATGTGCTTGGTTATTATACAAATGGTGCATTTGGTTCTGAAATAGGTGGTTATCAATACTTTAAGTATCGTAAGATGAGTTTAGATATTGTTATTGGAGCTGGAACAGGTGTTCACACAAGAATTCTAGAAGTTAAAAAAAATCTCAAAAAATATTTTAATAAAGATGTTCTTTCAATAAGTGTTTTAGTTCCAGGCTTCTTTAAAAAAGATTTCGATATTATTTGTGCACCCTTGCATGATTCATATAAGTTACCCGTAAATGATAATGTTATCTATTTTGAGGGGTCTCTTGCTAATGTTTACGATGATGATATCGATGAGGGAGTTGGTTTAATAGGTATTGGTGGAAAGAACAAACATTATATTTTTAATGAAAATAAATTAATTCAGCAAATAGAATACGTAACAGCTCTTTATCCAGACAAAAAATGGCATATTTTCTCATCAAGACGAACTCCAGCGAGAATGTTAAAAAAACTTAGTCTACTATCTAATAGTTCAAGTACTATCTCACTTGAGAAAGAGGGTTTTAATGAAGTCATTAAAAAGGCATCGATAAAAGTAGTTACCCAGGATAGTATAAATATGGTCTATGAGAGTCTTTCAACTAAAGGTAAAACCTTTTTGTTTAATATGAAATATTTAAGAAAAAATAAAGTTATTAGCCAAATAAACCAACTGCTAGTGAATAAGCAAGTTGGCTATCTCGAATACTCTAAAATGGTAGATGGCCTAGTAAAAATCAAAATGCAGCCACAAAACGAACATCATGAAGTGTTTGCAGAGGTCGAAAAGCTGGCCTATAAATTAATTCAAAAGATTAAAATATGAAAATAATACACCTTGTTCTCAGTGATGTATTTGCTGGTATTGAGCAGCATGTCGATGAGCTTTCTTTAATGCAACAAAGAGATTGCGATGTAACTATTCTTTGTAATAAATCTATAGCCTCAAAATTTGGAATTAAAAATGTTGTTTCTATAGAAAATTTCAATAGAAGATCTTTGATTGGTCTTTTTAGACTTTACTCAAAAATTAAATCTATTAGCCCAGATATAGTTCATACGCACGGATCTAAAACCGCTACCGTTATAAATAATATTAAAAGATTTATAAAGGTTAAGCATGTCGCCAGCATTCATGGTATTAAAAATAATATATCAATGTATGAAAAAGCTGACAAAATTATTGCTGTAAGTAATTTAGCAAAAGAATCTCTCAATATAGAATCTGTAGTAGTTAAGAACTGGTGGTCCCCTTCTCTACCAGATCAACTTGAATTAAATAAAAAATATGCATTAGCAGTAGGCCGATTAGAAAAAGTTAAAGGTTTTGATTTATTAATTCAATCCTGGGTTGGGATTGAGAGTAATCTTGTTATTGTTGGAAGTGGTAACGAAAAAAGTAATCTTTTAGGATTGATAAAGTCTAATTCTTTAGAAAATAAAATAACAATTATTGATGAGATCAACTTTAAAAATTTGATTGAACATTATAAAAATGCATCGATATTAATCATATCCTCTCGAAATGAAGGTGGCCCTAGAGTAGCTCTTGAAGCATTGCATTTAAAGATTCCTGTTATCTCAACTAATGTTGGTCATATGTCAGATATTTTGCCCAATGAGTTGCTAGCTATTCCTGATAATTTAGAATCACTAAAAAGTTTAATACAAGCAAATGTAGGTAATGATTTCATGAACCAAGATGCTATTTTTAAGTATGTTAGCGAGGAATATTCTTTGCCTACAAAAAATAAAGAAGTTTTAAAAATTTATGAGGAATTACTCGTATCTTAACGATGTTGCTGGATCTAATTTTGCAGCTTTTCTAGCAGGCCAAATCCCAAAAAATAAACCAACTATTGCTGAAAATGTAATCGAGCCAATCATTGCACTTATCGGCATAGTAAAGATCCAATCGTTAAAAGCTGTAAATGCTAACAGCAACAATGTTCCAAGAGTTACTCCAATAAGACCTCCTATAGTGCATAACAAAACAGCTTCTACTATGAATTGCATCATTATTGCTCTTTGAGTGGCCCCAAGAGCCTTCCTAAGACCAATTTCACGTGTTCTTTCTGTAACTGACACCAACATTATATTCATAACACCAATACCTCCTACAAGGAGACTGATAGATGCAATTCCTGCGATTAAAGCAGTAAAGATACCTGTAGCTTGTCTTCTAAGATCTGAAAATTGACTATAATCATTGATCCTAAAGTCATTATCTTGTCCAGGACCTATGTCATGCTTCTGCCTTAATATCTGTTCTATAGTCATCATCACGTAATCTACGTTCGTGTCGTTTGCTATTCCAACATTGATGCTGTCAAGTCTATCTGTTCCAAAAACTCTTTGTGCTGCTGTTAATATTGGTATGTAGACTTCTTCATCAGGATTTTGCCAACCTGTTGAACCTTCCTCTTCTAAAATACCTATGACTTTATATGTAACTCCGCCAAGCGTTATATCTTTATTAAGAATATTTTTTACAGAAGTTTTAAGTTCTTTAGGGACCTTGGAGCCAATAACAATAACTTTCTTTCGTCCAAGATTATCATTTTCGTCAAATAGTCTGCCATGTTCTAAATCATAGCCTCTGACATTAAAATGAATAGGAAGATAGCCTCCAACCCTAGCTCTCATATTTGAGTTTTTAAATTTAATTTGTCTGTAAGCTGTCATAGTTGGAGATATCTTCCAGTCATGATCTTTATTTTTTGCTAAAGCTTCTGCATCTTTTATTACCAATGGGTTTACTCCAAGAGTAACTGCGCCACTTCTTCTCTGACTAGGTTGAACGCTTAAAGTTCTTCCTCCTAGGTCATCAATCTGTTCTTCTAAAGCGGCATTAGCACTTGAGCCTATACCAATAACAGCTATCACAGAAGCAGTTCCTATAATGATTGCGAGAGAAGTTAAGAAAGATCTCATAGCATTAGATCTAATTGCGATAATTGCTGAAATTATGGATTCTTTAAATAGCATTAAATATTCTTAAGCACCAAAGCTAAAACTTGCATTTACTCTTTCTTTGAAACGCTTCTGATATTCAATAAGGCTCATACTAGGAAGAATATAAATTACATCTCCCATATCCAAACCATTGATAATTTCCACATTTGATAAGTCTGATATTCCTATTTCAACCCATGTTAAATCTGGACCACTTTTTGAATCTTTTATAACAATAAATTTATTAAAGTTTTCACCAGGCATTTTGTTCACTAAAAAAGTATCGACATCTGATTTTTCCATTTGCATTAGCGAAGCTGCAGAATAAATATCTTTTCTGGTTCTCAATGACATTGATGGTGCCGTAAGGGAGACATCTTTATTCAAAATTTCAATAACTACGTCTGTATTCATTCCAAGAAGAAGAAGGTTTGAATCATTGTTAATATCAATCAAGACAGGAAAGGTCGTAACGTTTTGCTCAACTCTTGCCTTTGGTTCAATTTTAGAAACTATTCCAATAAATTCTTGATCTCTATATGCAGAAACTTTAATAGATACTTTTTGACCTATAGCAACTTTACCAACATCAATTTCATCAACAAGAGCTCTTACTCTTACTTTTGATAAATCAGCCATAGTCATTAAGATCGTGCCGCCGCCAACAGCAGAAGTTGGTGAGGATATTACCTGCCCAACTTCAACAGTTCTAGAAATTACTGTCCCGCTTACTGGAGATCGAACAACAGTATCATCCAAAGCTATCTTTGTATTTTCATAGTTTACTTCAGCTCTAACAAGAGTTGACTTAGCTTGAGAGAAACTTTCTTGAATATCTTCATAACTTTTATCAGAAATATTACCGCTTTCATGAAGACTCTTTTGTCTTTCATATTGAGCTTCGGCATTAAGCAGTCTTACTTTTTGAGCTTCTAGGTCTGCTTTAGCCTGATCCAAATTGTTTTGTGGAGTTCTTTGGTCTATTTGGCTCAACATAGATCCTTTTTCAACAAAGTCTCCCACTTCAGCACCTAAATACAGGACTTCCCCAGAGGCTTTAGATTTT
This sequence comes from uncultured Gammaproteobacteria bacterium, assembly GCA_964613455.1. Lineage (GTDB taxonomy): Bacteria > Pseudomonadota > Gammaproteobacteria > Magnimaribacterales > D2472 > SCGC-AAA076-P13. The sequence goes on from CAZTGS010000002.1 coordinate 100,129, forward strand.
ATTTCAACAGAAGATATTGCTTCTATTACTCCAGAGGCCTCTATAGTTACTTCAAGTTTTTTTGGTGAAACTGATTCCTTTTTGTAAAAAGTTGTTTCATCAGAAGAACTATCACCAGATCCGCATGAAGCTAAAAAAATAGCCATCACTGAAAATAATGAAATAGTTCTTAAAATTTGTTTTTTTTGAGTAAATTTTTTCATAGTTATTAAGTTTTTTTATCCGATTCAATTAAACCATCGCGAATATTAATGATTCGTTTTGATTGATTTGCAATATCTTCCTCGTGTGTAATTAATATTATAGTTTGCCCTTCATTATTAAGCTCTTTAAATAAATTCATAACATCTTCACCGGTTTTTGAATCTAAATTACCAGTAGGTTCATCAGCAAATAAGATACTTGGTCTGTTAACTAGAGCTCGAGCGATAGCAACCCTTTGTTGCTGTCCACCGGATAACTCTGAAGGTCCGTGATGAATTCTATCAGTTAAGTCTACTTGTTCTAATACATCTCTAGCTCTTTGCTCTGCCTCTTCTCTCTCTGTTCCTGCATATTTTAATGGCAACATAACATTGTTTAATGCTGAGTTTTTAGCTAGCAAATGAAATGATTGAAAAACAAACCCAATTTCTTTATTTCTTATTCTTGCAAGCTCATCTTCGTTAAGATTATTAACTAATTGATTGTTTAGATAATATTCACCACTTGTTGGTGTATCTAGACAGCCAATAATATTCATCAAGGTAGTCTTGCCAGAACCAGATGGTCCCATTATAGAAATAAACTCTCCTGCATCTACCTGAAGGTTAATACCTTTTAATGCGTAAACTTTTTCCGATCCCACTTCAAAGGAACGTATGAGTTGTTTAGTGCTAATGATCATTATGTTTAATTATATACGAGAGGAAATTAAAAAAATTTTATATACCATATTGAAATAGACCAAATTGTTTAAAAGAAGTTCCTTAGCTTGAGGCTGCTCGAAGACTTTCAGTAGAATCCATATAACTTACCCATGGATCTACCTCTTCTTCTTTACCAAAATTTGAAGCTTTTGCTAACTCAACTCTGGCACTATCAAAATCGTCTAACTCAATAAAGCATATTCCTATTAGTAACTCTAATGAGCCTGGCTTAGACTCCCATCCTTTATTTCTAGCAATTTTAAAGAATTTAATTGCGTTACTGTATTCTGAGTTTTGAAGATAGATTTGTCCTATTCTGTAGTCATACTTAGAGTCATCAGATATTTTTGTAACATTAATTAGTGCCCTGATGGCATTTTTAAAATCTTTAGCAATAATAAAGGCGTTACTTAGCAGTTCATTATTTTTAATATCGTTATCCAATACTTCTAATTTCAAGCCCTTTTCTATAACCTTTGATGCGTCTATAGGTAGTTTCTTATACAGATAAAAATTTGCTAAATTAACATACTCAGATGATTTAGTTAAAAGATTTTGTTGGAGCTTAAACTCTAGCGATGCAAGTGACTCTTCTTCAAATCTAATTACGTTATATACGCCTGCCATTTGCTCAATGTAAGCTTTGTTTTTAGGCTTAAATCTGACTAAATCCTGTGCAACTTCTAGAGCAAGCATGTACTGTTTTTTTTCTGCGTGAATAGAGAACTTCAACTGTGCCCAGTTTTCCATGAATATAGATGTATTTTCAAGCGCCAATGTTATGTATATTAGTGCATCATCCCATTCTGCATCTTGAGCATAAATAGTGGCAAGAGTTGCATAGCCTTCTGGCCTTAAATCGAAATTCTTATCTGTCCCTAACTTAACCCATTCGAGAAATGATTTTTTAGCTGCGTCTCTCTCTCCATTTACATAAAGAACTTGTCCCAATACATACTTGAGCATAAAAACATCATAATCAGGCATTCTATCTTTCTTATCAGCTATTTTTAAATAGGACAATGCCTCTTCATTTCGATCTTGTGAAAGTAGAAAATAAGCATAGGTTCTGAGAATAACAAAATGATCATAAGATTTGTTTGATGCTGAATCATCTGCATGGTATTTATATGTTTTTTCAGCTTCCTCAAGATTTCCTTTATCAACATTTATTTGAGCTCTTTCAAGCATGTTATAAACCCATTGCTGAATAGCTTCCTGAGAAGTAGCAGAAATACTCAAAAAAAGAATGAATGTAAAAAATATATTTTTGATCATAAATTAAACTCTATAGTAGTTGATCCAACCTGTTGTACTGCAACTCCACCAACAACACGTGGCTTAAATTTCCATCTTAATACAGCTTGTATAGCTGCTCTATCGAAAACTCTAGGAGGTCTTGACTCACTAATAACTGCATCTATAACTTTACCATCTTCATCTACAGTTAATTTGATTGTAACAAAACCTGTTTTTCCTGAAAGTAATGCTTCTCTAGGATAACGAGGAGCTATTCTTACAAGAGGTATTAGAGCGCTATTCGATGCAACAGAATTTGAACCTTTTAGCATTGCTCCTTTCAAATCTACAGGAGTTTTGATATCCGGAAACTTTATATCTAAATTGGCTGTAGTTGGTTGCACAATATCAGGAGTCTCTAGCTTAGGCGGTGGTGGCTTTTTGGGTGGAGGTGGTTTATCAGGTAATGCTCTTTCTCTTTCATTAAGATAATCGTTTTTTCTTAACCTAACAAAATCAACAACACTCGAATCCTTTACAGAATTAAAAGCTTTACCACTAGGCAGAATAATTACATAAATAATTAGAAATATAAAAAAAGTACTGAAAACTCCACCAAGAATGGCGATAGTCTTTTTATTTTTTAGATCAATCGTTTGAAGCAGCGATTGAAACATTTTGAACTCCTGCAAGTCTTACTTGATCCATAGTCTCAACTAAAAAGCCTGTCTTTGAAGCTTTATCAGCCTGAATAATAACTGAACCTTCTGGATTTTCAGCTTTTAATCTTTCAACATTGGCTCTAACTGATCTTAAATCAATTCTTCTCTTATCAATCCATATTTCATCATTAGCAGTTATTGCAATTAATATATTGCCCCTTTCATCTCTTACAGCCGTTGCTGCATTGGGTCTATTAACCTCAACACCAGTCTCTTTAACAAACGATGTTGTTACTATAAAAAATATTAACATTATAAAAACAATATCAAGCATAGGCGTGATATCTATTGTGGATTCATCTCTATCTCTATTTCTTCTTTTAATCATGATTTAATTGCTTCAATTTCGTACTTTATGCCAAGAATGGCCTTATCTATTGATGATTTGATACCTGTTAAGAGAAATAAACCTACAATGGAAACAAATAAGCCAGTCATAGTTGGCAAGGTTGCTCTAGCGATTCCACCAGCCATAGCCCTTGCATTTCCAGTACCTGTTATTGCCATAATATCAAAAACTTCAATCATGCCAGTAACTGTACCTAGAAGACCCAACAAAGGACATAATGCAATTAACCCCTGTATTAAAAGAATATTTCTATTAGCCTTTAAATTAATAATAGATATATTCTTTAATTTTATTTTATTAAAAAGCCATTTATTATCAGTTTTAGAATCTGATATATCATCCATGGCATTTTTTGAAAGCCCCTGTAAATCAGAAAAATAAAAAAGGACTCTTTCTATAAGTAGAGTCGTCATTATTATGGCTAATAAAAATAAGACCACTATCACAGGACCGCCTCTATCAAAGAAATCTAAGATAGAAGTAAACGGAAGAGCGATATAGTAAAACATTACTTTTTAATTGATGTTGAAGCTACGTATCCAATAGCTTGCTCTTCATATATCTGAGATATCGATCTACTTCTTGAGTCCAAGAGATTATGGATAAACAATAAAGGAACTGCAGCTATCAAACCAAGCATCGTAGTAACGAGTGCTTGTGAAATACCACCAGCCATTAATTTAGGATCGCCAGTACCAAATAAAGTTATTGCTTGGAAAGTCTCTATCATTCCAACAACTGTTCCAAGTAATCCAAGTAATGGAGCTACAGCAGCTAGGAGCTTAATAATACTTAAGTTTTTTTCTAAAGGAGGAGTTGCTTTTGCCAACACATCTTCTAATTGCGCTTCTAGTTCTTCAGGATTATCTCCAGCATGACTAGAGAAAATATTGTGAAGCTTACCTAGGATAGAATCATTGGAGAAGTCACCTGACTGTAATTCATTTTCAATTGATTTTGATTCTTTATATAAAAATTGAAATTGAATAATACCCATAACCGAACCTAAGGCAAGAATAATAAGGATTATATACCCAACAAAACCACCTTGATTTATTCTTTCAAAGAAACCAGCTCTATCAATTAGTTTTGTTAACAAGGAGCCTCTCGTTGGATCTATGAAAACTTCTCTATAACTTACATCTTTATTCTGTAATCTTTTTGCAGCTCTTTTAATGGAGCCATCAGGTTGTTTTGCTAGAAACTCCAAGGAGTTTTGTTCACTGACAAGATTGAGATAATTACCATTAGAAACAGAATTGAAAACACCTATTCTTAAAACATCTTCGTTAACTAATTCTCCAGATTTAGATAAAATATCCGTGTTGTAAGACTTAACTTTACCACTCTGATTAAGTTCATTTAGTATTTCATACCAAAGTCTCTCAAGTTCTTCTGTAGTTGGTAAGTCAAGGCTTTTTCGCTCAGCAAGGTCTCCTAGAAACTCTATACGTTCTGGAAATTCTATATTTGTTAAGGAAAGCATGAACTGCCCTTTTGACTCTCCAGCAGTCTGTCTAACAATACCAAAAAGCTCACCGAAGGAACCAAGCTTTAATGTGAGTTGTTCTTCTAGCTCTGATAGCTTTTTGTCATTAGCTTCGTATTCATCGGTTAACCTGACGCTACGAACTTCTTCTTTTTTTAAATTAGCCTTCATCTGATTTAAAAGATACTGTTGTCGATTCTTATCAGATAAAAATTTAGTTAATCTAGTTTTATCTTCTTTAGCTCTTATTGAAGCTGTATTTTTAACTGATTCAACCAACAGATCTAGATCGGTAATAACAGGAGCAACTATTTGCTCTTCTGTAGTATCTTGCGCAGATAAGAATGCTGAAAGACAGAAAACTAAAAAGGGTAGTAAGTATAATTGTTTATTCATTTTCATCTCTGTAAACTGGTATTTTTATTAACGCCGGCGGGGCTTGTTTTGTAGCAACCTTCAAGGCGTCAGCTGTAGACCTTTTAATGGCTGAAGTAGATTTTTCCCATGAAGAAGTGCTTGTATCCCAATAACCACCTTTACTCCCATCTACGGTAAGATACGTTAGAGCTATTCTCCCAATGCGAAGAAAGTCCGCACTTGTTTCAACATCATCTATAACAATATTATCTCTATATGCTTCGATAGTTCTTCCGTATTCTAGCTCTGTCTTATATGCCTCAGTAATTAATCTAAACTTTTCAGAAGTTGATATATCGCCTCTGTCCATTGTTGTTTTAAGATTAATAACTCTATCTTTTCTTTCTGTCATTAAAAATGGTAAGTCTAATTGAATAAAATTCTCTAGGCCGTCAATCATTTTGAGCATTAAAGGAACTATTCTTTGATTCGTTTGATCAAGTTCGTCAATTTTAAGAATAATGTTTTCAATCTCATTAAGCTGAGAATTAATTATTTTTTGAACTTGGTCGTTATATAGTTTTAAAGATTCGTATTCTTTAGAAGTGGATTGAAATTCTGCTAGAAGAATTCTTGTCTGCTCGTCAAGATTTATAATTTGATCTTGTGTTAAGCCAGATTTTTCTATGCTGTTTGTTGATATAGAGAGCGACTCTTTGATTAAGTTTTTATCTTCAACTGCCTCTTGTGCAAAGAAAGAATTTGAAAAAACTAAAATAGTAATGGCAGGTAATATGTAATATTTCATAATATGTAATTTTAAGATAAAAAGGAGGCTTACGCCTCCCTTTCAATGTTTATTTCTAGCTTAGAATCTTACTTGATAAGATAAATAAGCTTGAGGTCCAAATCTTGGATACCTGAATGAGTTAAACCCATACGGATAGAATGAACTTCCAGTATCATAAGCTGAATCTGAATCTGGAATAGAATCAAATACGTTTGTGATAGTTAGACCAATGTAAGAATCCTGAGTTATATCATAAGAAAGTGCTACGTTGGTATCGAAGTAAGGACTTTTTGTTCCATCGTAACCTTCCATATGTCCAACCCTAAGTGTTGACATGCTAGCACCCCAATCACCTCGACTCCATGAGAATCTCATTGACGATCTTGATCTTGGCGTATAGATATTATTCATATAACTTAATAAAGGATCACCAATATCTTCAGCATATTTTAAATCTATTTGATTAGAAATATTTGCTGAAATTCTAAAGTCACCAGCAGAATCAGTAACCCAGCTATAACCGATTGATGAATCTATACCTAAGAATTCTTGACCAGCAATATTAACTGGAGTTTCAAGTAAGCTTGTTATAGAGCCAGCAGCTATTGAAGTAGGACTATTTGGAATCAGCTCTTTACCACCCCTTATGATTGAAGAGTAAACTTGCTGACAGTATGAATCAGGATAGTCTGGGAATGCTGTTAAAGAAGTATCTCCAGAAGCTCTCGCTCTACATACAGCCTCATCTCTTACAATAGTAGTTAGAGATTTGGTTGAAACGATATCACCTAGTTTAATATGGAACATATCTAATGTTAAAGCCAGTCTATCAATTGGCTCCCAAACCATACCTAGTGAGAAAGAATCTCCCTCTTCTTCTTTAAGATTCAAGTTACCAGTAGTGACTCCGTCTATATTAGCAATACTATAAATACCACCACAAAGTGCACCTGTGCCACCAAAGTTTCCATCTGCATAACACTGAGCGTAATCAATTTCATCAGCAAAGAATCTTCTTTCACCAACGAAAGAATATGGAAGATCTGGAGCTTTAAATGACTCAGACCAAGATCCTCTCATTAAGAAATTATCTGTTGGTCTCCATTCAAAAGAAGCACCTAAGGTTCTTCTATCAACATTAACTTTAGTATCATCATACTCATCCTGTCTGCCTGAAACATTAATCATTAATGTATCTGAAAGTGGAATATTGAACTCAATACCAAAAGCTGTTCTGTCTCTTTCACCACCACCGTCAACTCCGCCAATTCCCCAAAGTAATCCATCTTTGTTTGCTTGACTTAATTTAACGTCATAACCTTTAGTTTGATGCTCTACAACAGCAGCAAATGCAAGAGGTCCATATGGAAGTTGCATTATTTCACCTGTTACAGTTGCCTGGAATAATTCAGAAAACGCATCAGCAGGCTCAACATTAGGAACTCTTAAACTTTCAATCTCTTCAGAGGTTTGCGCATTTAAGTACCAGTCCCAGTTGTAACAGTTAGGCTGATTGTAAGAAGCTGAATAAGCATACCAACCATAAGTATCAACTGCTTCACCATTAGCTGGATTGCCATCTATTAAATCAGTGGAATCTAGAACACAAGCGTTACCCCATCCGTCTACACCACCAATGTTATGTATTTTATCGAATAGTTTTGAAGCTAAGAAATTTCTTCCTGTTGATACTA
>CAZTGS010000003.1:0-83408 GCA_964613455.1 uncultured Gammaproteobacteria bacterium
TGGGTGGAAAAGAGATAACAGACTATGCTCCTGATTTTTGGTTGGTAGCTGATCCTGATGGAAATGATATGGGTTATGTTACTTCTCCTTGGTGGTCTCCAGAATTAGGCACAAATATTGCTCTTGCATGGGTGCCGTGGACTTCATCAGAGATTGGAACCAAATTACTTGTTAGATTGCCTGATGAATTTTCTGAATCACCCGGTGTTCCAGTGGATGGTGAAATTGTAGATGTGCCCTTTAGAGAATCAGTGAATCCTAATAAACGTGAAGTTCAATCAGCAAAAGGATTAGACTTTGCTGACTAAAGGACAGGGTAGCTAAGAGCTAATAATAGCTTTCTGCCTATAAATTCTTAAAGATTAGAGCTATCATATAAATGGGAGGATTAAAGTCCTCCCATTTACTATTTAAAATCAATTAAAATAAATTATGGATTACATAACTCTAGCTGTTCCTTTTTTCTTACTAGCATTGCTAGTAGAGCTGGTTTATGGAATAGCAATAAAGAAAAATACCTATAGATTGAATGATGCTATTAGCAACTTATTTATGGGAACACTTCGTACTGCAAATAAACTAATCATTATTGGTGCAGCCGGCTATGTTTTTTATATGGCAGAGACTCACTTTGCATTATGGAGGCTGGATCCAACATCTGCCTTTACATGGATTTTTGCATTCATTATTTATGACTTTTTTTATTATTGGTTTCATCGCATTAGTCACGAAAGACAGATTTTTTGGGCTTCTCATGCAGCGCATCATCAAAGTGAGGATTACAATTTAAGTACTGCCTTAAGACAAACAGGTACAGGAGCATTAGTAAGCTGGGTCTTTTATATCCCGATGTTTCTTATTGGTGTGCCTTCATATGTTTTTGTAAGCGTCGCTTCGTTAAATCTTATTTATCAGTTCTGGGTTCATAGCGAACATATTCCAAAACTTGGCTGGTATGAGAACTATTTTGTAACTGCTTCAAATCACCGAGTGCATCATGCTCAAAACGAGCAATATATTGATAAAAATTACGGTGGCGTTTTTATTATTTGGGATAGAATGTTTGGAACACACAAAGTAGAAGATGAAAATGAAGCTTGTATCTATGGTATTAGAAGCACATTAAATACGTTCAATCCAATTTGGGCTAACCTTCATGTCTACTCAAAAATAATCAAAGAAATGTGGCTATCAAAAGATTGGAAAGACAAGCTCTATGCTCCTTTTGCTAGAACAAGCTGGTCGCCTGAGAGCTTTCCTGAAAAAGTAGAAAAAGATACATTTAATGCCCAAACTTTTACAAAGTACGATCCTGTCATTAGCAAACGCCATAAATTATACGCTTTGTTCCAGTATTTATTTATAACCTATATTTTCCTTGTTTTTATTGAAAGTGGGTACTTAAATTATGTTCAGCTATGGATAACAATAAGCATGATGACATTTACTATGTTCTGCACATCTATGTGGTTTGATGGTAGAGGGGGAATAAAACTAGAGGTGGCAAGGATAGCTTTATGTTTAGTGATTGGAATTTATGCCTATCTTGAAGTATCCCTGACACAAATTGCTATCAGTGTTCTCATTTATTCAGTTATTAACATGCTTCTTTTACCTTTTATAAATACTTCTCAAGCCTATCATTTGAAAGAGAGTTAGACTTTTACTATTCCTATGGCAGAATTGAAGGATGAAAAATCTTATCCTTCTAACAGCTTTATTTTCATTTAATATATTTTCTTCAGAATCAACTGATCGAATAGTTATTGCAAAAGATGTAATCACTTTAGATACAAAATATCAAAATGCGAATGCTATTTTTATAAAAGGAAATAAAATTCATGCTGTCGGGCCAATAGAAAATTTAATCAAAGAATTCCCAACTATCAGGGTCGACAACTCTCATCAAGATAGTATTGTCGTTCCAGGTTTTATAGAACATCATATTCATCCATTGCTTGCTGCCATAACGATGAATTCCGAAATAGTTGCTATAGATGACTGGAATGTACCTCATAAAAAAAGTTTAGGCATTAGAAATAGAGAAGGGTACTTAGCAAGAATTTCTAATATCGAAAAAAATATAAGTGACGAGAACGAAGCACTTGTAAGCTGGGGTTTTCATCATTACTTTCATGGAAAACTAACAAGGCAAGATCTAGATTTAATCTCAAAAGATAGGCCGATATTAATAATTCATCGCTCCTTTCATGAATTTATTATGAATTCAAAAGCTTTGGCTTTATTTAATATTACCGAAGAAGATTTAAAATACTTAAATAAAGAAGAGAAGAAATTTGCCAGCCTTGAAGAAGGTCATTTCTCAGAAAGGGGCTTAATTGCAGTAATGCCTAAAGTCATGCAGTATCTTGCGGCACCTCAAAGAATAATTGCTGGGCTTCAAATTACAGAAAAGTATATTCAAGAAAATGGCATAACTTTGATTGCAAATCCAGGAGTAATGTATAACCCAAAAATTCAACAAGCAAAAAATTATGTTTTTGGAGATGCGGAAACTCCCTTTAGATCCCTTTTTATTCCAAGCGCTCTCTATATGTTAGAGCATGCAGATCTCTCCAATCTTTTAGAAACAACTAAGGATCATTTATCTTGGGGAGCTGGTAAGGTTCAGTTTCTTCCAAATCACATAAAGCTTTTTACAGACGGTGCTATGTATTCTCAAAATATGGTTCTAAGAGATGGTTATCTCGATGGTCATCAAGGCGCATGGCTTATGGAAGATAGAGTTTTTACTGAAACTTTTAAACTTTACTGGGATGCTGGTTATCAAATCCATGTTCATCAAAACGGTGACGGAGGCCTTGATAGGCTTTTAAATGTTTTAGAAGAAAATATGAAGCGCAATCCTCGAGATGATCATAGGACTACCATTGTCCATTTTGGTTATTCTGCATTTGATCAAATTCAAAGGATGAAAGATCTAGGGGTTATAGTTAGCGCAAATCCATACTACGTTTCAGTATTATCAGATTTATATAGCAGAAAAGGAGTTGGATACGAACGATCACAAGAAATGGTCAGATTGGGAGATGTTGATGCAGCAGGCATTCGATTATCTTTACATTCAGACATGCCAATGGCTCCTGCGTCACCTTTAACTTTAATGGATGCAGCAGTAAATAGAGTTAATTATGCAGAAGAAGTTGCTGGCCCAAATCAAAGAATTTCTCCGCTTACAGCGCTTAAAGGAGTGACTTTAAACTCTGCCTATACTTTAGGAATTGAAGATGATTATGGATCCATTAGTCCTGGTAAATATGCTAATTTTACAATTCTTTCTGAAAATCCATTATCTGTAGATCCTCTGAAGATAAAAGATATTAATATTGAGGCCACTATAGTAGAGGGTAAGCTTTATACCAAATAGGTAGGGCGCTTGATTTATTTATAACTTAGATTCATTCAAATGAATTAGCATCTCTTCTTTGAATTGATCTAATATTTCTTCTTCTATCAAATGTCTCATATTGGGAATGGTGATTAACTTACTTGACGGTATAAGTTTATTCATTGTGTAAGCATTCTTAACTTCTATAACAGGATCCTTATCTCCGTGAATAATAAGAGTCGGCACTTTTATCGCTTTAATTTTTTTAATCCTGTTCTTAGATGCAAGTATTGCTAAAAGCTGACGAGCATAGCCAAACCCATCAACTCTATCTCTACCTCGATAGTAATTAGTAACGAAGTCTTCTCGAAATTCCTTTGTATCTATATCGCGTCCTTCCATGCCAATCAAGGAAACCCACCGGAGCTCTCTTTGATACATGTCCTCAAGAGTAGGGTTGTTTGATTTTGATCTTTGCATCATTACTTCCTTAACTTCTTTAGAAGGACCGTTAAAGGGCCCGGGAACAGATGCAGTTGATGCAATTAAGGTAAATGATTTCACTCTATTAGGAAACATAGAGCAAATAATCTGACTAATCATTCCGCCCATAGAGGTTCCTAGAATATGTGCTTTATCGATATTTAATTTATCCAATACCGCGATACCATCTTTAGACATGTCCTTTAGAGTATATTCAGATTTCATTGGTAGTCTTAAGTAATAGCGAAGATAACCGAAAACGAAAGAAGGCTTTCCAAGAAACCTTGTTGATAAACCAGCATCCCTATTGTCGTAGGTAATAGGTCGATAATTATTTGCTATTAAAAATTCTATTAAATGTGGTGGCCAATGAACCAATTGAGCTCCAAGTCCGTGAGTTAATAGAATCGGTTCCGCTCCTTCTGGCCCATAGTCACGATATGCAATCTTGACGCCATTCCCTTCTGCATAATCCTCATGGTAATTCATAGGACTAGTCTTACATATTTTTAGCATGCAATGTATATTTAAAACATGTACTTTCTTGATACAAAAATACAGTTGTAGTATTTATGAATACTAATATTGTTAGCAATAAAATTAGAGCTGCTTACGGAGTAGGGGACTATGCTATTTGTCTTTATTGGAGTGGAGTTGGCCTCTACCTATTATATTTCTATACAGATGTAGTTGGTATCTCTCCTTTATTAGCTGGTTGGATCTATGCATTAGGAATTGCGTGGGATGCAATAACAGATCCTTTTATGGGATATATGGCTGAGAGGACTAGAACTAAAATGGGCAGTTATAGGCCTTATATCTATTACGGCTCTATTCCTTTAGCTTTATCTTTCGTTTTACTTTTTTGGGTTCCGCCTCTTGAAGGAACTCTTTTATTTTCTTTTTTATTAATTGTTAATCTTTTTCATAGAACATGTTTCACTATTGTTAGCGTTCCTTATTCATCTCTTACAGCTCGAATTACCGATGATAGTGATGAAAGAACAAAACTTACAACTGCAAGGATGTTAGGAGCTTCTTTTGGGACCTTAACTATTTCAGCTCTTGGCTTCCCAATCGTTTTATTTTTTGGGGGAGGGGAAGAGTCTCTTGGATTTGTATTCTTAGGCTTAATTGCCGGCTCAGCTGCAATTTGTGTTTTAGCCATAACCATCTTTTTTGTAAAAGAAAGAAGCTTTGAATTCAAGGCAGAAGACTTACCTAGTTTTAAAAAGATATCTCAATCTGTTGCTAACAATTATCCTTTTTGGATTGTCTTTAGCTCCATATTAATTTTAGTTTCAACGTCCTTAATGTTTAATAACAACTTAATATATTTCGTTAAATATTCTTTAGATCTTCATGAATACCAAGGTTTAGTTTTAGGCGTAAGTGGTGCCAGTTCATTCCTAGCAATCCCTTTTTGGGCATATGCAGCCTTAAAAATAGGAAAGAAAAATTCTTGGTTGATAGCAATGGTATTTTTATTAATTGGTTTTATGGTTTTTTACTTATATCCAATAACAACTTTAAGTGAATTACTTATTATTTTGGCCGTAATTGGAATTGGCAATGGAGCAACAGGAATTTTATTTTGGTCCATGCTCCCGGATACCATTGAATATGGGGAATGGAAAACTGGTATAAGAACAGAATCTTCTTTATATGGTTTCATGACTTTTGCTCAAAAAGGAGCCATAGCTCTAGCTGCTCTGACTTTGGGAATAGTTCTTACAAATATTGGTTTTGAACCAAATCAAGTTCAGTCAAATGAAACCTTAAAAGGATTAAAATTAATTATGACCTTGATACCTTTTGCAGGGGTATTGATAAGTCTTATCTTGGTGTATTTTTATCCTATTGATAAAGCATTCCATCAAAAACTTATCAGAGATATTGAGGATAGAAAATTAACATATGGATAAAATAAAATGGGGTATCATTGGCTCTGGAAGTATCGCTGATGCATTTGCTCATTCAATAAAGTATTGTGAAAGCTCAGATTTAATAGGAATTTTTGGCAGGAACGAAAAAAAGGTAGCTGCATTCGCAACTAAATTTAATACTCAAGCTTATAAAAATCTTGAACTCTTTCTTACTGAAGAAGATATTGAAGCTGTCTATATAGCCACCCCTCATAGCTCTCATTATTTCTACACATTAGAGGCTATTAAAAATCATAAACATATTCTTTGTGAAAAACCCCTTACGATGAATCATTTAGAAAGTATGGTTTTGATTAATATGGCAAAAGATGCAAAAGTTTTTTTGATGGAAGCTTATATGTATCGCGTTCATCCTCAAACATCTAATATTCTAAATAACTTAGATATTTTTAAAGGCTTAAGCCAACCTTTATTAATTGAAAGCTCTTTTGGGTTTTCAGCTGAATTGCCTAAAGAGCATCGTTTAAGAAATCCATTGCTTGGTGGCGGTGCAATTCTAGATGTTGGATGCTATCCATTATCCATGAGTAAATTATTAGCAGGAAAATTACAAAATTTACCTTTTGCAGATCCCTTAAGTATTTCAGCAACCGGAAGAATCGATGAGACTGGAGTGGATCTTCAATCAAAGGCTCACTTAGTGTTCTCAAATAATATTGAAGCAAATATCAGTTGTGCCATAGATGAGGAGTATGTAAATAATTTAAGAATCTCAAGTGGGAGTTTAGAGTTAATCGCTGAACAGCCATGGCATTGCGGTCAATTTCAGGACGGACAATCCTCAATACAAATATATGACTCAGGAAAGCTTATTAAAGCAGTCCCCTATCTAGACACCGTTGGGTTATTCACAAGAGAAATTGATCATGCTTCTAATTGTATTCATGAACAAAAACTTGAATCAGCTTTTATTTCTCACTCGGATACACAAAGCAATATGTTTTGGCTAGATCAATGGAGGCAAGAACTTAATATTGATTGTCCTTTAAAGTCTCTTAAGCAGTCGCCGATTCCTAAGTCAAGATTTTATCAACTTCAAGAACCTGCATTTAAGAAAGCTTCTTTAGTTGGCATAGATAAAACTGCATCAAGGCTTGCATTGGGTTGTGACAACCAAACTTCTAGCTTGCATGCATTTACTATGTTTGATCATTTTTATGGTTCTGGAGGAAGAATTTTTGATACAGCATTTATTTATAATAACGGGAAGGGCGATAAGTATTTAGGAGATTGGATAAACTCAAGACAGGTCGAGGATGAAGTAATTGTATTAGGTAAAGCTGCTCACACTCCTCAATGCGAACCTCAATATATCAGGCCTCAAATTCTAGAATCTTTAGAACGATTAAATATTCAAAAGCTGGATATTTTTTGTCTCCACAGAGATAACAATGAAATACCAGTATCTGAATTTATTGATGCCTTAAATGAAATAAGAGATGAAGGGCTTATCAACCTTATAGGAGCATCTAATTGGGAGCTTAAACGTTTTTCAGAAGCAAGAGATTATGCTCAAACGAATCAGAAGGAATCTTTTTCAGTTTTAAGTAATAACTTTAGTCTTGCTCAGATGGTAGATCCAGTTTGGCCAGGCTGCGTTGGCATCAATAGTGAATATATTAACTATATTGTTAAAAATGACATCATGTTATTCCCTTGGTCTAGCCAAGCTAGAGGATTCTTTATTAAGAAAAAAGAAGTCACATCAAATCAGCATTTCTCTAACCCTTCTATGGAGGAAGAAATTAGAGTTTGGCATGACGAAAAAAATCTTAAAAGAAGGGCAAAATGTTTTGAAATAGCTGATAAAAGAAATCTTCAACCTATCCAAATAGCATTAGCATACGTGCTTCATAAATCACCTTTAATATTTCCCTTAATTGGTCCTAGAACTATTTTTGAAACTAACAGTTCTATTGAAGCAACTCAAATTGAATTAAGCGAAAAAGAATTAAATGAATTATCTATAAATTAATCTCATCTTGAAGAAGAATTTTGTTTGATGAACTTCCAATCATGATTTGATATGACCCAGGTCGTATCTCCCAATCTTCTTTTTCAATATTCCAGGATGAAAAACTTCTTGAATTCAAAACTATTTCTACCTCAACCATCTCATTGGGACTCATATTTGTTTTTTTAAAGCCTTGCAAAGTTTTCATAGGATCACTCTCTTCTTTTTGTAAAAATCCTACATAGCATTGAGCCGTTTCTGCTCCTATATAGCTTCCTGTATTTTTTACATGAAACTTACAAGATACTTCATGGTTATCTCTTATTTCGACTTTAAGGTCTTTATATTCAAAATTGGTATACGAAAGACCGTGACCAAAAGGGAATAGGGGTTGAATATTTTTTGCTTCATACCATTTGTATCCTACGAGTAGCTTTTCCTCATAATTCATTTGTAAATCTTTACCTGGATAAAATGCATATGCCGGAGTATCTTCAATATTTTTTGGGAATGAAGTAGGTAGTTTTCCAGAAGGGTTAACAGCGCCTGATAAAATATCAACAAGAGCATTACCAAATTCTTGACCAGCAAACCAAGTTTGAATAACAGCATTAGCTTGATCAATCCATGGCATTTCTACTGGAGATCCAGTATTGAGCACGACTGTTGTATTTGGATTTACTTCTAAAATTGCCTCAATTAAAGCGTCTTGATTAGCAGGCAGACTAAATTCAGCCCTATCGTTACCTTCGGTTTCCCAATCAGAATTAGTCCCAACTATTAAAACAACTTGATCAGCCTCAGATGCAAGTGTTAACGCTTCCTCAAATAGATTTGCTCTTTCCGGGGTCTTACATCCTATATATATCGCAGGAAAATTCCCTTCAAACTTATAAGTAGCCTCTATGTAATAAGTTTCACCTTTTACAAAATCTGTTGAGCATTTTTTTGATTTTGAGCTAAAAGCAAAAAATGCTTCTCCAGGTGAAGTATCTGTCCAATTATCTATGACCTCATTTCCATTAATGAAAAGTCTACATTTACCAATTCCAAAAATTTCAAATTCATGAGTACCAGAAATATCAGGTGAATACTCACAAGAAAACCTTACTAAAATATCTGGCCTTTCTAATTTAGCTATTACTTCTTTAGCGAAACCCTCAAACACCCAAAATTTATTTCCAACGAGGTATTCCTTTGTAAGTAAATTTTCATCAAGATTAGAGCCTTCAAAATATTCAACCAAGAAACCATTCTTACCAGATATAGTTTTGCTCATAAGCTCTTCATTAAGTGCTGGAAGAAATTTATAGGTATTACATCCTTTTCCATAAGTTATTTGTATATTGGCGCCGAGCCTTTCTTCAAAAGCCTTTAATGGGTGAATCTGATAATACGGTTTCAGGCTAGCACTTCCTCCACCTATAATCTGAGCCTCTTTGGCATTAGGCCCAATAATTGCTAATTTATTAATATTTTGCTTTAACGGCAAAAGATTATTATTTTTAAGTAACACCATTCCATCTGTTGCCGCTTTTCGTAAAAGCTTTCTATGAGATTCTTTGTTACTTTCCTCTTCTAGCCTCAAAGAAGGATTCTCAAACCTTTTAGAGAATTCAGCAATATTCAATATTCTCCTAACCTTGTCGTTAATCAAACTTTCTTCTACCTCACCTTCATTTACTTTTTTAAATAAATGATCGCCCCAAACGTTTCCTGGACCTGGCATTTCAAGGTCCAAGCCGCCATTAGCATTTTCAACGGTCTCCAATGCAGCACCCCAATCACTTACTACATAACCATCAAAACCCCACTCGTTTTTTAAAATATCAATAAGTAATTCTTTATGAGAACTACAATAAATATTATTCAATTTGTTATAGGCGCTCATCACTACTTGAGCATTACCTTCTTTAACTCCCATTTCAAAAGGTAATAAATAAATTTCTCTTAATGTTTTTTCATCAATATTTGAACTAACTAAATGTCTTTCGTATTCAGTATCATTCCCAATAAAGTGTTTTAAGCACGCAGCAACATCTTGCGATTGAACGCCTTGAACATAGTTAATTGCAATCCTTCCAGTGAGAAAAGGGTCTTCTGAAAAACTTTCAAAATGTCTTCCGCCTAGAGGATGCCTATGTATATTAATAGTAGGACCCAGAAGAACATCAACATTTTTAACTCTTGCCTCTTCTCCTAAAGCAACCCCTAATTCATTAATAAGAACTTCGTCCCAAGTAGATCCAATAGATATAGCACAAGGGAAGCAGGCTGAAGATTTTCCAGATGTTGAGTCACCCCGAACTCCATTAGGACCATCTGACATTTTAATGGTTGGAATTTTTTTATTATCAATCTTATTGGTATACCAAGAATTAAAACCACTTAATAAAGTAATTTTTTCTATAAGACTTAGATCGCTGATAATTTTTTCTGATTTGGACACTTTGTAATATTAAATCTTTAAATACAATTTTTGAACTAATTAACACATAATTATTATAAAAAATCCTTTACAATTTTCATCAAATTGTATTCAATACAATTTCGTGATTTGATCTGATTGCCGCGAACTAAAAGAAAGTGCTAAAACGGAAATAATTCCCAGGATTCAACTATATATCATTATTTTTTTGTATAAAAAGTAATGAATTTTATTGGAGTATATAAAATGAAAAGACAATTAATTGAAAGACTAAATGAGGGACCAGTTATTTGTGCTGAGGGGTTCTTATTTGAAATCGAAAAAAGAGGTTATCTCTCTGCTGGTGAGTTTGTACCAATGGTGTCATTAGAACACCCAGAAGCATTAGAAAATCTCCATAAAGATTTTCAACATGCGGGTTCTGATGTTGTTGAGGCTTTTACTTACAACGCTCATAGAGAAAAAATGAGAGTTATTGGTAAGGAAGATCTTCTTGAGCCTTTAAACAGAGCTGCATTAAAAATTGCAAAAAAAGTTGCTGATAATCCAATTGGTGGAGGCGAGGCTAATCTAATGGCAGGAAACATCTCAAACTCAAATATTTGGGAACAAGGTAATAAAGAAACACATGCTGAAGTTGAGAGAATGTTTAGTGAAATGGTTGAGTGGTCAGTTGATGAAGGAGCTGACTTATTAGTTGGCGAAACTTTTTACTATGCTGAAGAGGCATATATGGCTTTAGATATTATTCAAAAGGCTGGATTACCATCTGTTATAACGATTGCCCCTATGGCTGAAAATGTCATGAGAGATGGAGTCTCAATCATGGATGTATGTAAAGAACTTGAGCAAAGAGGGGCTGATGTTGTTGGTATGAATTGCTTTAGAGGTCCAGATACTATGATGCCTTACCTAAGAGAACTTAGAAAAGTATTAAAATGTCATATGGCTGCTTTACCACTTCCATTTAGAACAACAGAGGCCAATCCTACATTCTTTAACCTACCTGATGATAATGGATGCTCTTGTCCAGCACCCCATGGAAGAACATTTCCAACTGCGTTGGATCCTCTATATTGTAATAGGTATGAGATACATGCTTTTGCTAAAGAATCTTTTGAATTGGGTATTAATTATCTTGGCGTTTGTTGTGGAGCTACACCAATGCATATTCGTGAAGTTGCAGAAGCTACAGGATTAAAGGTCCCAGCAAGCAAGTACAGAGAAAATATGTCAAATCATTTTATGTATGGCAACAATGAAAGAACTGCAGAGCATATGCAAGAATACGGCGACAAAGCTTAGAACTTAAAAATTACCTTACCAAGGGTTTCTGAAATATCATATGACTCTTCATACACAGGAGAGTCATAACTTTTATTATCTCCTTCAAGCGTTATTAGATTATTGGATTTAGTTTTAACCCTTTTCAATACTTTGCCAAAATTATCGATATCCAAGACGACAACGTCATCTACATCTATCTTTGATGTCTTAAAACAAATTACATAACTGTTAGGTTTAAATGTCGGGAGCATACTCACTCCCGACACTTTAAAGATTTTAAGCAGACTTAAGAACCGGAACAACGACCTCAAGATTTGGTGCATATGGAGAAATTTTCTTTTCTGTTTCAATCTCTTTTGTTGCCCAAAACATTTCAGCAAATTCATTAATTTTTGCAAGCAGGCTTAGGCCGTCCTCTCTATGTAGGCCTTGTTTGCATTTAGAACCATCCATCATTATCGAGTGAACTAAATCATGAACACTGGGATACTTCTCTATTTGTGGCACTTTAAAATAGTCACCCCAAATAACTGCTATCTCATTCTTAGCAATTATAGAATGCTCTTCTTTTTGCTGAACTAGTCTTGTAAATTTAGCTAAGTCATCTTTATTAGACATTGTTGAATCTGACATTTCATTTATAAGATCAATAAATCTAATTACACTTAATGCTGCGTATTGAGCTGCGCCGGGATCGTATACACCACAAGGTATATCACAATGAGCACTTACCTTTTCTATATTAAACATACTACTTCTCCTTAGTTGAAATTAATTGCAATGAAACATATGAGGCTAACAAGAATGCTAAAGCCAATGAAAATCCTAAAAAAGCATCAGAGTGAACATGTATGCCCAACATACCTCCCTCATGCGCACTTGCACCGAATGAGATTAGCGTTAGAAAGATTAAAGATGATAGTTTTTTCACAGTTTTTTCCTATTATTTGATTGTAATTTGATTATCATTTAGTTTAAATTAAAAATCAATAATCTCACTCCAACTATAAAATTTAACTACAGATTAAAGTAAAATACACTAATGCGCTTTCTTCTTCTTATAATTCTTTCTTTCCCTTTACTTAGTGAGAACTCAAAAATATTATGTGAATTAGATGGAAATTACTCGGTCACTTATAAGGATATAAAAAAGACTTACCTCTCTGAAGGCATAGAGCTTTTCAAAAATCTTGCAAGACAAACTCAGCAATCCTTATTCTTATTACAAAGAGCAAAAACTAATTTTGCTGAAGAGGACTGGCAAAAAGACAAATTATATGTAGTTCAATACTGGGAAATTGATAGTGATAAAGAGATCTTTAAGTCTTTAACTCATACTTTTGATCCTTCTCTTGCTTGGATAAATCCAGAGGCAGAATGGAGTTCAGAAAAATCTAACACAGGAATAACAGTAACTCATTCTATGGAGCCTGGAGATATTCACCCGCTATTCCCTGAGTATGAAATTGATGTATATAGAATTTCTAATACTTTTAATTGGTTTACAGGGAAGGGAAAAGTATCTGGGGATATCTGGCTAACTAAAAAGGATGGGTCTAAAAATAAAAATCCAAAGGTAGAGATTTATGCATCAGGAAAATGCGAATCTCAAAGAAAGAAGTTTTAAAAAAAGTATTTAAACTAAGCCAGCAACAAGTAAAGTAAGCAATACGATACCTATAGGTACATAATTATCTATTTTTTCTGCAATCATATTCAAGATTTTATTCATATTTTTTATTTAAAGAATCCTTATTACTCACTAGAGTATTTCAAAAGATGCTTAGTTTAAAGAGTTACTTTATTTTTTTTGAGCTTTTCGTAATTCTCTGTAAATTTTATTAAGCTTTTTTTTCTTAATTTCTCTTACAGCTCTTCTCTTTATACTAGCAAACGCTGATTTCTTTGCTCGTTCGCCTTTATCTATAAATATCCTCCTGAAAGAATTTTTAATGACATAAATTAATAGTAACAAATTTTTATAAAATCTCTACAATAATGTTTATCATATGATTGTTGAAAAAACACAGATCCCAAAAACCTTAATTATTTTCTTAGATATTGAATCTTTAAGAACAGGTCAAGAATTAGAAAATATATACGAAGAGTTTTACGACTTAGTTAAATCTGCTGGGGCAACAATAGTTGGAGAAAGCTCTAGCAAGCAGAGGGCACCTTCGATTAGTCACTTTATCAATAAAGGTAAATTAGATGAAATCCATACCTTAGTTGAAACTACTTGTGCTGAGCTTGTTATTGTTAATCATCAACTTTCTGCATCACAGGCAAGAAACCTAGAATTAAAATTAAAAGTTAGAGTGATCGATAAAACAGAATTAATTTTAGATATCTTTGCATCAAGAGCAACTACTCATATTGGTAAGCTCCAAGTCGAGCTAGCCCAGTTAAATCATCTTTCTACAAGGCTCATAAGAGGTTGGACCCATTTGGAAAGACAGAAGGGTGGTATTGGCTTAAGAGGGCCTGGTGAAACTCAGCTTGAAACAGATAGGCGTTTAATTGGCCATAGAATCAAGATGTTGAAAAGTAGGCTAGACAAAGCTCATAAGCAGAAGCAATTAAATAGTTATTCAAGAAAAAAAAGTAGAAACAAGCTTGTTGCCCTTGTTGGATATACGAATGCTGGCAAGACAACTCTCTTTAATCTGCTAACTAATAGTAAAAAACTTGCCGCAGATAAGCTTTTTGCAACTTTAGATTCAGTTACAAGAAAAAATATAGATCCAGAGCTTGGCCCTATTCTATTTTCTGATACGGTTGGATTTATATCTGAACTTCCTACACAATTAATTGAATCTTTCAAAGCTACCCTTGATGAACTTAAGTCTGCTGACCTGCTTCTTCATATTGTCGATATATCTGATATTGATCATAGACAGAAAGAAAAAGAGGTTAATAAAATATTAGAAGAACTAGGCCTGCAGTCTATTCCTCAAATTAGAGTAAATAATAAATCTGATATAAAGGGAGTTAATCATAAAAAATCAAATAAAAAGAGTAATGAAGTTTGGATATCAGCTGAAAAAAATACAGGAATAGATGAATTAAGAGAAATTATAAATACGGACTTATTTAATGGTATTTATAGAGGATGGATTTCTTTAGAGGCTTCTTTAGGAAAAATAAGAGCCCAATTGTTCAGAATGGGTTGTGTGAATGAAGAGAAAATTTCTCCTACTGGCCAAATCTATGCACATATCCATATCGGTCAAGATGAATTAGATAATCTTATTGGGATAAATGGATTTGCTCTTTGCGAAGACAAAGATATAATTTTACAAACATAATAACTTTTTAAAATGAATAAACTAAATAACAGACTAGACTCACTCTCAAAACCACTTATGGAAGTTGTTCCATGGCTGCCAAGGCTTGCTCTAGGAATAGCGTTTTTCTTTCATGGATACGGAAAGCTTCCAGCTCCATTTATGATGGAAGAACAACATAGAATGGTTACTTGGTTTGAGAGTATCTTTATCCCAATGCCAGAATTATGGGTAAACTTAGTTGTCCTTGGTGAGATGGGGGCAGGTATTGGAATTATTCTAGGTGGTGTTATAGGTTTGTTCGCTTCTCAGCTTGGGCATCTTATAACTAGACTATCTGGAATGCTTGTAGTTATTATTATGTCCTGTGCCTTATACATAGCTCATGCAGATTGGTTTACAAGCTTAAGTACTAAATTTGTTACAAGCGAGCAGATGTTTTTAATAGTACTAGGGTTATTCTTTGCGATTAGAGGAAATAAGTAACTAATTTATCTTCTAGTAGCTAAAGCTATATTTTTAAAATTCAAATCCCTGTATACAAACTTATTAGTATTTGTATATTTTCCTATAGCCTGGTTCCAATCAAAATGTATCCCCAAGTTATTTTCGGGCGGAGAAATTTCAAATATAACTTCATATGTATCATTAATACTTCCTGGGAGTTTTATATTCTGGGCATAATGTAAGTTATCTGTAAGATTCAAATGAGGCGTTAGATCAACTTTAAGTTTTATGCCCGAACTGTTTTTTATAGTCACAGATGTCTTTAAATAGGGTACAAAACCGCCTTCAGGAGATCCCTCTGGAGCGTCCGAAGACCAATTAGCTAACATCTCTATATGTATATTAGTTTCCTTTTCTGATAAATAAGAACCTTCAGGCAGGATAATATCTTTTGGAGCCGCTTCAAAAATTAGGATTATTCCAGGCATTATTTTTTCTTTACCAATAATCATTTCTTCTGATATTAAAGTTATGGATGCAAAAAGCGTCATTGAAAGAAGAGTTTTGATTGGTATTTTTTTGATCATTAGAATGTTTTTAATTAATTCATTTATTTTATACAAAAGGGTTGTATTTGCAAATGAGAATCATTATCATTTACATTCTTGAAGGTCGCTGATATTTTTATCCCCTGAAAGTGTGCAGTTTTTTTGTGATTTCCTCCTACGAAAATCAAAAAGACAAAAGGCGAAGACATTAGCGGCTTTCAAGAACCATAATTTTATAAGAGGTAAAAAATGAGTAATTTATTAACTAGAATAGTTGAAGACAAATCCGCCTTGTTGCTTATTGGTGCTTTAGTTGTTTCTTCATTAGCATTTACTTTAAATGCTGAAGATGCTTCTGATATAGAATCAGTAACAATAATCGGAACTAAAGATGACGCAAAAGAACTGCCAGGTTCTGGAGCTGTTATCACTAACGAAGATCTTAAGAAGGCAATGGATACTGATATACATAAGATATTATCAGCAGTTCCTGGAGTTTTCTTTAGAACTGAAGACGGCTATGGTCTCAGACCAAACATTTCTATCAGAGGAACATCAATTGATAGATCAGCTAAAGTAACAATTATGGAAGACGGCGTTTTAGTGGCTCCAGCACCATATACTTCATCTTCAGCTTATTACTTCCCTACAACAGGAAGGATTAATTCAGTTGAAGTTCTAAAAGGGCCTGCTGCAATTAGCCAAGGACCAAGCACTATTGGTGGAGCTATTAATTTAATAAGTACGCCGATACCGGAAACCCTTTCAGGAAAATTTGTTCAAGAACTAGGTCAGAATGGTATGACAAGAACTCATATGTATGCTGGTTCTACTCAAGGTAATCTAGGCGGCTTGCTTGAAATTCATGAGCACGCTAGTGACGGTTTTGATTCAATTGCAAATGTTGGCGGTGATACAGGTTTTGATAAATCTGATGTAATGCTGAAAGCTAGGTATGAATCAGGAATGCATTCATTAACTTTTAAATATACCGAAGTTGAAGAAACATCTGAACAGTCATATGTAGGCCTTTCACAATCAAGTTTCCTATCTAACCCAAGACAAAGATACGGCATGACTCAGTACGACGTAATGAACAATGATGGGGATCAAACTTCATTAACGTATGTTGGTGATTTTGATAATTTTGATATTGTTGCTACCTCATGGAGTAATGACTATCACAGAGATTGGTTTAAAGTAGACAAAGCTAATAATACAAAAGCTCACGGTATAAGTAATGGTATTAACAATGTTATATCTGCTGCTAATTCTGGTAATGCAAATGCACAAGCTATTCTTGACGGAACGTTGGCTGTAACCGTAAAGCTTAAGCACAACAATAGATTCTATACAAATGAAGGTATGCAATTTAAAGTTTCGACAGAAATAGGTAATCATGCTTTAACTGTAGGTTATAGAGATATGGAAGATTCAGAAAGCAGATATCAGTCATACGAATGTTTTGATCAATCAGCAACTGGAACCAATACAGCTTTATACGCATGTAGTTCTGGTTATTCAGGATCAAATAATAGACTGAGAGTTTCAGAAGCCACTTCATTTTATATTGAAGATACTATTACTATGGGCGACTTAGCAGTCACTATAGGGCACAGATCTGAAGAATATGACCAAGTAGAAAATAGATGGGATGATGGCGTTCCAACTAGAACTGTTCTTGCTTCAGGGTACCCAAAAGCTAAGACAGGCGATTATACAACTACAGGATTTGGTGCAACATATGACATGAATGAAAATGTAAAGCTTGTTGCTGGATTCCATGAAGGAATGTCACCAATTTTTGGTGGTGATGCAGAAGAAGCTGATAATATGGAAATTGGTGTTAGATACTCTAAAGGTACTACTAGTCTTGAAGTTATGCGTTTCTCAAGTGACTATGCAAACTTAAAAGGAGAATGCAAAAATTCTTCTGGTGGAGACTGTGATGCTGGCGATATTTTTGATGGTGGCGCAGTTGATGTGTCAGGTCTTGAGGTTTCAGGATCATGGATGTTCGAAGGCGAGGGAGTTTCTTATCCTGTTGCATTAACTTATACCAACACTGATGCTACTTTTGGAACTAGTTTTGATAATGGAGATTATTGGGGAACTGTTGCAGCTGGTGATGATGTACCTTATATTCCAAGCTCATCAATGGCTCTAATTATTGGTTTTGTTACTGATAACGGTCTTAGCGGTAATATGAGATTGGTTGATAACGGAAGCTCATGTTCAACAGCAGCATGTGGAACATATCAGACTATCGATGCTCATAGTTTCCTGGACTTAAATCTAAGAAAAACTTTAAACGAGAACATGGATGTTTATATGGTTATGGAGAATGTTCTTGATAGCGAAGATATTGTTGCAAGAGCACCTAAAGATGGTGCTAGATCTCAAAAACCGGCAACAATGAAAGTTGGTTTTGCATATAAATTCTAATTTAATTTAGAACTTAAAAAGGCGAGTAGTAGTACTCGCCTTTTTTTTAATTTTTTTAATAATTTCTAATTAGAAGTATGCAAATTTATTTGTAATAAAGTACAATCACTATCCATAATGGGGCTATAGCTCAGCTGGGAGAGCACCTGCTTTGCAAGCAGGGGGTCCGCGGTTCGATCCCGCGTAGCTCCACCATTTTTTGAAATAAACATATATAAATTTGATATGTTTATTTATGTATTTTTTTTGTTATATTTATATATCAAAAGAATTTAAAAGTGTTTGTTCGTAGGAGGAAAACCACAAATGAGTAATGAAAGTGAAGGAAAATGTCCTGTAATGCATGGGGCCGCAACAACAAATAAAGCTAGCAGTACGTCGGTTCGTGATTGGTGGCCTAATAATTTAAACCTTAATATTCTTCATCAACATGATAGTAAATCGAATCCTATGGAAGATGAGTTTGATTACCAAGAAGAGTTCTCCAAAATCAATTATGACGCACTCAAAGAAGACTTGAATGCATTAATGACAGATTCTCAGGATTGGTGGCCTGCAGATTATGGTCATTATGGACCTTTTTTTATAAGAATGACTTGGCATGCAGCCGGAACCTATAGAAGCACAGATGGACGAGGTGGTGGTGGAACCGGTGCTCAAAGATTTGCACCACTTAATAGTTGGCCTGATAACGGAAACTTAGATAAGGCTAGAAGATTGCTTTGGCCAATTAAACAAAAGTATGGAAAACAAATTAGCTGGGCTGACTTATTAATTCTTGCTGGTAATGTAGCAATCGAATCAATGGGTGGTAAAACATTTGGCTTCAGCGGCGGGCGACCTGATATATGGGCTCCTGAGGAAGATATCCATTGGGGATTAGAAAAAGAATGGCTTGAAAATAATAGATACGAAAGCAATGACGATAGAGAGTCCTTAGACATGCCTCTTGGCGCAGTTCAAATGGGATTAATATATGTAAACCCTCAAGGCCCAGATGGAAATCCAGACCCTCTTGCAAGTGCACATGATGTAAGAACAACGTTTGGCAGAATGGCAATGAACGATTATGAAACCGTAGCATTAGTTGCTGGCGGACATACATTTGGTAAAGGTCATGGAGCTGGGCCAGAAGAAAGCGTTGGAGTAGAGCCAGAAGGTGGTGCTCTTGAAAAGATGGGATTAGGGTGGATGAGCTCTTATGCTTCGGGCAAAGGAAGAGATACTATTACTAGTGGATTTGAAGGAGCTTGGACTGCTAATCCAACTCAATGGGATAACGGATATTTTGATCTATTATTCGGTTATGAGTGGGAACTTGTTGACACACCAGCAGGTGCTAAAGTTTGGCATGCAGTAGATGTAAAAGATGAGGACTTAGCTCCTGATGCTGAAGATTCTTCAATAAGAGTTCCTACTATGATGACTACTGCTGATATTGCACTTAGAGAAGACCCAGAATATAAAAAAATCTCTAAGCATTTTCATGAAAATCCAGAAGAATTTGCAGATGCTTTTGCTGAAGCCTGGTTTAAGTTACTTCACAGAGATATGGGTCCAAAAACTAGATATATGGGTCCTGAAGTTCCAAAAGAAGAAAGAATTTGGATGGATCCTGTGCCATTAGGTTCAACAGATTATGATACAGATGTTGTTGCTCAGAAAATTAAAGAATGTGATTTATCAATTCAAGAAATGGTAGAAACTGCATGGGCAAGTGCATCAACATACAGAGCCTCAGATATGAGAGGTGGTGCTAATGGATCACGAATTAGATTAGCTCCTCAAAAAGATTGGGAAGTTAACAAGCCAACTCAACTTCAAAAGGTCTTAGCTATATATGAAGAGGTATCAAATGAAACAGGCGCATCAATTGCTGACATTATTATATTGGCTGGAAACGTTGGCATTGAAATGGCAACAGGGGTTAAAGTTCCTTTTATGGCTGGAAGGGGTGATGCCTCGCAAGAACAGACCGATGTGGAATCATTTTCAGTTTTAGAGCCTCATTCAGATGGGTTTAGAAATTTTCATAAATCAGGTATTAATGTAACTCCTGAGGAAATGATGTTAGATAAGGCCCAGTTACTTAGCTTAACAGCTCCTGAAATGACGGTACTGCTTGGTGGTATGAGATCATTAGGCATTAGCTCAAACGGTTATGGCCTTTATTCTGATAATTCAAATACTCTTACCAATGATCATTTTAATACTCTTTTAGATATGAAAGTTGAATGGAAACCAAATGGAACTGGTAATTCTTATGAAGGTTTTGATAGGGTTTCTGGTGAAAAGGTTAGAACTGCTTCGAGAGCAGATCTTGTTTTTGGTTCTAATTCTCAATTAAGAGCTTTAGCTGAAGTTTATGCTTCGAATGACGCTAAAGATAAATTTGTTAATGACTTTATTTCAGCTTGGAACAAAGTCATGAATGCAGATCGTTTCGACATATCTTAATATCCTGATTAGGATGGCACTAAAGCTATCCTAATCCTTATTAACTCCAAAAAAGTTTATAATCATTACTATGGATAGAGAGCTTTGGAAAGAAATTCGACATGAGATAGGTCTTAGAATAGATGCTGAGCCTACTCTTGGATCATTCTTACATTCTCTAATATTATCGCAAAAAGATTTACTTGCTGCTGTTGCATCTATCCTAGCTTCAAAACTTCATAGCGATGCATTATCAGCAATGGATATTAAGGAATTTATTTTAGATGTGTATAGAGATTGTGATGATATAGAAGTTTCATTAGAAGCCGATTTAAGATTTTTCAAGGATAGTGATCCTGCATGTAATTTTGTTTCTACCCCATTACTTTTTTATAAAGGTTTTTTAGGATTAGCAACCTATAGAGCTGCTCATTGTTTATGGAACAACGAAAGACACACTATGGCGTTATTTTTTCAAAATAGAGCATCTGAGGTTTTTGGTTTAGATATCCATCCAGCAGCTAAAATTGCTGGCGGCGTTATGATAGATCATGCAACCGGAGTAGTAATCGGCGAAACAGCTGAAATAGAAACAGAGGTATCTATATATCAAGGCGTGACCTTGGGCGGTAAAGGATTTGACTCTGGTAAAAGACATCCTAATATAAAAAAGGGTGCTTCTATATTTGCTGCGAGTACTATTCTTGGAAATATTACTATAGGAGAAGGGTCAATAGTCGCAGCCGGAAGCTTGGTTCTAAAAGATGTCAACAGCAATACAACAGTAGCTGGAGTCCCAGCCAAAGAAACTAATAACTAGATTTTATAAAACTCTTTTATCTTTTAGAGGATTCAAGGCTTGATAGGCTTGATAGATAAACAATAAACTCACAACTCCAATATTTACAAAAAGCTGACTCATTAATAACTGTGTTGAGAGTATATTAGTATTTAAAAATCCAAGATATTCTATCCCAAGAACACCAAAAATAGATAAACCAAGAATAACTGCATACATATATGAATTACCTTGTAATAAAGACGCTGTAAGACTACTCAAAAGTGTAATAGCTATACCAAATACAATGATTTCATTATAAGAGTACTGAGCAAGAAAGAACAAAACAGAGCCTGAGACAATGGTTGTAAATAACATTTGGAAAAAAGCAAAAACTTTTATATCTAAAGATATGATTGGATTGTATTTCACATAAAATTCTTTAGGGTCTTTCACTTCTATGCAGTCTTCAGGTCTCCAATATGTTTTTGAATACCAAATTTTAAATTTATCACTCATTTTTTCTGTTTTTATTGTGTCTTTAATCATCGTTGAGTAAACCTGAATATTGGCCCAAATAGGATTAAAACTCTTTAAAGCACTCACGGTTCCATACACAGGAGTAACATCAGGCATTCTTGCTGTATATGTTCCAAACATACGATCCCAAATAATGAAAACACCACCATAATTTGCATCTATGTATTCTTTATTTTTTGCGTGATGAATTCCATGATTCATAGGCGTAATAAATATCTTCTCTAAGAATCCTAAATGACCTATATGCTCTGTATGAACCCAGAATTGGTAAACTAAGTTTATGCCAGCTACCGTTACAAAAACTTCACCTGGAACGCCAAGCATAATCATAGGCATATAAAAAATCCATTTCCAAAGCCAACCGGTGCTAGTCTGTCTTAAAGCTGTTGCAAGATTATAATCTTCGCCATGATGATGAACGCTATGAGTTGCCCAAAGAATCTTAATTTCATGATGTAATCTATGCATCCAGTAATAAGAAAGATCGTACAAAAGAAAAGCAATAATCCATGTCAGTGGATTTTTCATAGATAAAAGACCCACGTTCATGTATTTACCAATGTATACAAAAATTAAACTTTGCACTCCAAGGTTTAACATAGTGGGATACCTACTTATCATGCCTAGAGAGATACTGGTAAATGTATCATTGAGCCTATAAGTATCTTTACCTACATATCTGCCATAACAGTACTCAATAATAATCATTAAAAAGAAGACGGGCACAGCAAATGTGATAATTGCGGACTTATCTGTAACAACAGCTGCAGCTTCTTCGATCATTTTTCCTCCGTGGACTTTAGATTTTAAGGATTAGCATGTAAATATGCAATAGCACATAAAATATCTAGTTACTCAGAAGCATTGTCAGGCCAGGACATTGGTATCTGTTGTTGAGGATTAAATATCCTACTTCCTGATTCTGGATATGCTTTAGAGGCTGCATCAATTTCATTTTCAGTAAGATATTGACTTGGTGTAAGTCTAAAAACATCAAGACCGCGAACAATTTCTGTTCCGTATATATAGCCTTCATAAAAGTAAGAAGACCAATATCCTCCAGTAACTAATATATCTTTATCTATTGGACCGCGATCAAAATAAGCAATCTCTTTAGGGTCAGAAGAGTCAGTAAAATCTATAACCGATATACCGCCTTGATACCAAGCTTGAACAAAAATATCACGATTTGGGACTGGAATAATTGATCCATTATGCGCAACACAGTTTTCTGTTTCTAGTTGAGGAGCAGGCATTTTATAGTGACTCCTAAACTCTAATTTATTATCAACTATGTCATATATAGCATCAGCACCCCAATTAAGAGGGTCCCAGGCTCGGCATCTCGCACGACCTCCGCCACCCCATTCATCAGTAAATATTATCTTAGTTCCATCATTATTAAATGTTGCAGAATGCCAGTAAGCAAAACCTTCATCTGTAACGACGTCTAGTCTTTTTGGATTATATGGATCAGTTATATCAAAAAGAATTCCATTTCCTGAACATGCACCTGCAGCAATATTTGCTGAAGGGAATACTGTAATATCATGACATTGATCAGTACGTTTAGTTTCTTGGGTTTCATCACCATGATCACCACCTCTCCAAAGTCCAGCAAGAGAACCTGTTTCAAGATCTGCAAATACTGCAGGACTGCTCACTATTCTTGATTTTGATGGATCTGATATCGGTATTTCAATTATATCTATTCTAAAAAGAGCTGTTCTTTCATCACCAGGTATATTACCAACACATTGCTCTAGTTCTTCTTCATCTCTTACACTAGAAGTACCTGAATTATAGATAATAATCTTTCCATCAACTGATGGACCAGAAACTACAGAATGAGTGTGGGATCCTCTACAAGTTTGAACTATTCCTACTTGTTTTGGGCGACTTTGATCAGAAATATCAAATATTCTAATTCCACGAAAACGTTCTGGGCTTGCATCTTTACCAACTCCCTCTCTACCGCAATCAACGCGGCCGCGAACCTGTTCAACCGACATGATTAATAAATCACCAACTATAGAAACGTCTCCCTGACCTCCAGGACATACAACTGAGGATATTAAATCTGGAATACCATCGTCTTTAATCTTATACATATTAAATCCGTGATAGCTTCCCGTCACCAACAAATCATCTTGGAAAGCCATATCTGTATTGGAAAAACTCAGCATTGGCGAAAGAAGTGATCTTGATGCTTCTAAAACTGAAATCTCCTCATCTTCATCTTTTTCCTTTCCTGGATCTTCTGGACGTTTTCCTTCAGGGTTATTTGGATCAAAAAATCCAATTGGTTTTTTAAGAGAAGTCACTAATTCTAAATTCATAATAGCTTCATCTGCAATATATAAGCCTGGAGTTAGTCCAGATCTAGGGTCATCTGAGAGGTTTACAGCAATAGTGTTCATTCTCTCAATTTCTACACCTTGATCATTAACTAAATCCGACACAAACTCACTTAATATTGGATCATAGGCAGAACCAGAAAATTCTTTTAACTCTTCTACCATTTTTAAAGCCCCATCATGATGAGCAATCATGAGCTGAAGAAATAATCGGTCAAAATCAGTAGCTTTGGTGTTTTTAAGGTCTTCTAATTGTTTTGGAGTTGCCATTCCAGCCATACCCATACCCATATCCATATGCATATGATGATGAGGCATATCTTTTTTATTCTCACCACGGTCATAAAGCCAGCTTTCCATAAAATTTATTTCATCTTCTTGTGAGACATCTATTCTTTTAGCTAAATCAACAATTGTTTCATTATTTGTTCTTTTATCTGCCATAGAGGACATTAAGATTGCTTGTTGATGATGAATGATCATTCCTTGAAGAAACTTTACATCAGCTTTTATATATGAAGTATCTGCAATGTTTGATGCAGCTTGCGGATCCAGAATTTTAGAAGCTTCTCCAGGCGCTCCTGGTTGAATAATTATTGGATCTGAAAATACAAATGAAGCGGAAATCAGAAAGGAAAAGATTATCGTGTTATTTTTTTTATTCTTCATTTTTATCTTCCTTTATTTCTTGAGATTCACCTTCGATAATATTATCTGGTTCTACTTGGCCAAACCTATTAATTCTATTACTTCGTTCAGTTTGGTTTTTAGAAGCTTTTACCTTACCTAAATTAAAAAAAACAAATAGAGACAGTATGGCTAAGCCGCCAAAAATAATAGTGTTCACAGTTTTATCTACTTCTCATCTTAGATAACAATCTTAATATTTCTAAGTAAAGCCAGATCAATGTAACCATTAAAGAAAATGCCCCATACCATTCCATATATTTTGGTAGACCTTTCTCGGCTCCATCTTCAATAAAATCAAAATCAAGAACCAATGATAATGATGCAAAGCATACGATACCAAAAGATAAACCAATGCTCATTAATGATCCATTAGTTGGAGATAAGAGGCTAATGCCCCCTCCAAAAAAACTCATTATAAAACTGACCATATAAAGAATAAATATTCCGCCAATACCAGCACCAATCATCAATCTAAAATTTTCTGTTGGTTTTATTAAGCCACTTTTATAACAAAGTAACAAAGATGCAAGAATGCCAAATGTTAAGCCTATAGCCTGAATGGCAATCCCATCAAACATATTCTCATACATCAATGTAATCCCTCCCAAAGCAACACCTTGAACCAATGCATACAGAGGAGCGGTTGTACCAGCTTTTTCTTTGCTTCTAAAAATTGTGACCATCGCAAGGACAAAACCAATCAAAAGGGCAGGCATAACTAAACCTGGATTATTCCACCCAATAAAAGCTCCTCCAAAACACAGAGATAATAAAATACCTGTTTTATTTACAGTTCCATCAAGTGTCATTCTTTCACTTAAAGGTAAATCTCCAACATTATCTTCGAACCCCTTTGTAAAAGCTGGATTTGATGACCTGCCAAAAGTATTAAGTGCTGAATGTCTAGATCTCATAATGTGTCTCCATATAAAAGAGTTATATATTAATAAGGTATGGTCATAAAGACAAATTTAAACCTATTTACAGATTTTTAATCCACTTAGTTATTAATTCTGTAGCCTCTTTATGTTCAAGAGCTCTTCCAGATTCTGGCATCATTATTCCTGGATCAAGAGATTTCATTCTATAGAGAAGTATCGAACTTTCTGGATCACCAGGAACAATTGAGTAACTTAAATTGTTACTAGCTCTTCCTGCTGCTATTGGTTTTTTATAGACACCTAAATGAATCTTTCTATCTTCATTAAAATCAAGATAGAGGCCAGTTGTATCTGCTGAACCTCCTTCGATATGACAATGGCCACAGTTAATATCTAAATAAGATCTAGCTCTGCTATTAAGAGACATGGTTTTAATAGACCAATCAGTCATAGCCCTAACTTTAATATCTTTTTCAATCCAGCCCTGTTCATGCCATTTCATTAGCTGATTCATAACCCCATCATCATAAGCATAGTCTTTATCTAGATTTCTTGCTTTTGGTCCAATAGGCTTAATACTTTTTCCAGATTGATGACATTCTTTGCATTGATTTATATTAGGAACTCTATATCTGACATCTTGAATATCACCTTCATTATTTACGAATTGAGTTGTAATTGTTTTCCCAGCAATGCTAAGAAATGCATCATTTTGTTCCTTATTCCAAACGTAACTAACATTCACCCATTTTTCATCTCTTTTTATTAAAAGTCTTGTTTCTAATAACTGCTTATCTAAATTAGACTCTGGATGCTCATTTAAATAAGCAAAAGTCTTAATTAAAACTGTGCCTTCTGGAAAATCAAAAACTTTATGAGGTATATATTCTGCAAAACCGCTTGAAGGCATATATATGAACCTTAACTTATCTGCATAATCAGAGAAAAGAGGACTAATTAATTCGTAAGGAAGAACTCCTTTTGTAGGAGTTTGAGATGTAAGATCTTCAAAGAATTCATAGTCTGAGAGTTTTTTAGCTAACTGATCACCACCAACATAAGAATTATTAACACCAGCAAAAACTGCATCAAAACTAAAAAAAGTAAAAAATGTTATGAGTAATATTTTTTTAAAGTGATTCACTAAACTTCACTGGAGGAAGGGGAGTTATTTCACTTCT
Organism: uncultured Gammaproteobacteria bacterium; assembly: GCA_964613455.1. Taxonomy (GTDB): domain Bacteria; phylum Pseudomonadota; class Gammaproteobacteria; order Magnimaribacterales; family D2472; genus SCGC-AAA076-P13. The sequence continues at coordinate 27,038 of CAZTGS010000003.1, forward strand.
AAATTTCTCATAATCTCGATCAACAGGATCAAAAAATGGTAGCAAATATTTAATTGGATTTATTGTTAAAAATGAAGCATCCCCATTGTCCCCTAAAACAATTTTATCTTCATCAGGCTGACCAAATATTATTTGGTTGAGAGGGACAATGCCATCCCAAAATATATCTGGCATATCACCACCAGTTATTTCGAATAAGATTTTTGCTAGCTCACCAGTTTCAAGATCTGGATTATATCCAGTCTTACCAAATCGATTGCCATGAATTTGTATTGCTTTTGGGTGAGGGTAATAATTTTGATCTTCTGTTTCAGAACCATAGGTGACTATAGCTATATTAATAGTGTCATTATCTCCAATATCATTATCAAAGACTTCTACATTAGAACTAGCCTGGATAATAATTCCACTCCCGCGAGGAACTTCACCAACAATATTACCTTCAGGAGCAAAATTATCTGTATTGTTGTTTACAGATTTATTTCTAAAGACTCTGACATGATGTCCCCCTTGTTGAGGAATATCAGGTAAATCAAATATTAGGATGCCGCCTGTATTATTAGCAGCGTAGTTATCAAAGACATCTGCATAATAAGAGTTTTCGATCTCAATTCCAGCTACATTGAATTCTGCAGTGGAATTTTTAACAATAATATTTTCAGACTGACCAACATAAATACCAGCATCAGATGCACCAATTGCCACACAAGAATCAATAAGAACATTTTTTGATTCAACTGGATAAAGACCATATGCACCATTAGTGGCCTTTGGACCCCCAGTCCACTCAGTTCTAATTCTAATGAAACTTATTCCATTGACGCCTTTGACCTTAATAGCATCACCCTTAGCATCTTCAACTGCAAAGTCTCTAAGAATAACTTTGTCAGAAGTTATAGAAAGACCTTGGGCTCCGGACTGTTGATTTTTAAAAGAAAGAACTGATTTATTAATACCTTCTCCCTCAAAGATTATGCCGTCTACATCAATGGACAAGCTATCTTCAAGCTCGTATCTGCCCTCGCTGAGACGAACTATATCTCCTGGTTGTGCCAGAATTAAAGCAGTTTGTATCTCTGAATATGGATCTTCAGAGGGGGCAATAATTGTTAAGGCACCATAGCAATTAAAGCTAAGTGCAAAGATAAAAAAGAACTTTTTAAATTGCTTCAGGAATATCTTCAAAGCTTTCTAATGGTTTTTTTAATTCAGCCCAATCACATTCAAAATCATCTGGAGCATGCTCGTATTCAAGCAAACCAAGCGCTTCAAATTTAGGTCTTACTTTATCAGTAAGAAGGCCAATTCTTGAAAGGTTAGGTATCACCCTAGAGAATAAGAAATTTCTAAACATTTCAAATGTTTTAGTATTCATTTGAAATTCTCTAGCTTCTTCTTCAGACATTTTTAAGAACCTTTGTTCTGCTTTAGTATTAATTAGTCTTTCTCTTGAAATAACACATGCTTCATATGCAAATTCAGCTCTTTCTTCTATCTCCTCTGGAGTTAGAGTCTTAATGTAGTCTTCTAGGTAGTTAATACCAAAGGTCACATGTCTGGCTTCATCTCTTACTACATAATGAAGTAATTGTTTTAGAAGAGGATCTTTTGTTATTGCTTTAAGCATCTGAAAAGCTGCTAAAGCAAGGCCTTCTATAATAATCTGCATTCCAATAAATTTTAGATCCCATCTTTCGTCGGTTAAAATCTTATCTAAGAGAAGCTTTAATGATGGATTTATTGGGTAATGGATACCTATTTTATCTTGGAGATATCTATTGAATACTTCAACATGTCTCGCTTCATCAAAAGTTTGAGATGCTGCATATAATTTTGCATTATAAGTTGGAGCGCAACTAGCTAATTGAGAAGCTACCAAAAGAGCTCCTTGTTCACCATGAAGAAACTGACTCATTAGTTCCGCAGTTGAATGACGATCAAAAAGTATTTTGTCCTCTTCAGAAAGGCTTTGGTATGCCTCAAGAGTTTCATGAGGTAAATCTTCATCTGGTTCAACTAATTTCTCATCAGCTGGATGTGTGTAATCCCAATTTAGATCAATAGAACCATTCCAATTAAGCTCTTTACCAAGTTCATAAAGTTTTTTAATTCTATTATCTTGTATTGTGTAATCCCAATTATATGCACCCGTTAATGGAGTATGAAAGATCTCAACAACATCTTCTACTTGAGAGTTTGTTAAATCAACTTCATCATCAAAATACAGTAAATCTTCTGGTGGCCCATCTTGCTTTTTAATTTTCATGTTTTCCTACTTTTTGTTATAAATCGTTAGTTAATGTATGCAGTGAACACATTAACTAAATATATTTTATAACAAATACTAGTTCTTGAAAAGCTTTGTTAACTCTTCTAAGAGAGCCTCGCCTAATTCTTCAGCTCTATGAATGGTTATTGCGTTTTTATAATATTTTGTAACATCGTGTCCAATCCCAATAGCTTGAAGTTCCACAGGACTTTCATTTTCAATTGCTGAAATCATTTGTTTAAGATGATTGTCTAGATAGTCCTCTCTATTTGCAGAAAGAGTGCTGTCATCTACTGGAGCACCATCAGAAATAACTATCATAATTTTTCTTTCTTCATTCCTTTTAATTAATCTTTCATGAGACCAAGCTAAAGCTTCCCCATCGATATTTTCTTTAAGTAAACCTTCTCTTAACATTGCACCAAAATATTTTCTAGCTCGTCTCCAACTATTGTCTGCACTTTTATAGATAATATGCCTAATATCATTAAGCCTCCCTGGGCTCGAATAACTCCCATTACTAATCCAAAGTTGTTTAGAGTCTCCTCCTTTCCAATTTTTTGTTGTGAAGCCTAATATTTCTGTTTTTATTTGGCATCTCTCAAGAGTGCTACCAATAATATCAGTGCATATAGCAGCCAAACTTATTGATCTACCTCTCATTGATCCAGAGTTATCAATTAATAGAGTCACAACAGTATCTTTAAAATTTGTTTCCGTTTCTTGTTTGTAGCTTAAAGGATGACCTGGCTCTGCTATGACCCTGTGCAACCTTGCAGTATCTAACATTCCCTCATCAAGATTAAAATTCCAACTAGTATTTTGTTTTGCAAGCAATAGTCTTTGCAATCTATTGGCAAGCTTTCCTATGGTAGTTTGGTAAGGTTTTATCAAATTATCTAGCTGACTCCTTAATCGAATTGCCTCGTCAGGAGTTGTTAGGTCTTTCGCGTCAATTATTTCATCAAATTCAGAAGTAAATATAGAATAATCTTTTTTGGGTGCAGCATTAAAATCATTCTGAGGGTAGGAGAGGGCTTCAATTTCTTCGTCTATGGAAGCTCCATCCGATAGAGAAGATGCTTCTTGCATAACATCATCCATTTCAAGACTCATATCCTCTAAAGTAGCATCTGGATCTCCATTTTCGCTCTCCTGAGAGTCTTCTATTTCCCCCTGTTCTATTTCATTAGTACTTCCTGGTGAATCAAAAGGCTCATCGTCTTCAGGATTTTCAAACTCATTCTTTGATTTTAATAATTTGAGCTTCTTTAAAAAATCTAGAGCTACCTTTTCAAAAATTTCTTGATTATCGATATTAGCAATAAACCTACTTTTAATAGACTCTAAATCTATTGATATATATTTTTTATCAAAATTTTCTAATAATTTTTTTGCAGAAGGGCCCAACTTAAAACCTAGAATCTCTTTAAGCCATAAATTTGAACAAAGTGCTAAAAAATTTGGAGATTTTTTATCATCCATATTTATACTTTTAGTGTCTAAATACTCAATAATATTTTTTTTAGAGCCCTTATAGTTATTAGAACCTAATATCTCAACTCTAGACATCTCTAGCTCATTGAAAGTAATTCTTGCTGGAAGAGTTAAGGGTATTTCAGGCATTTTTTTATGATAAAGATGCCAAAAAGCCTGAAAATCAGACTCTCCTCTCCAAGAAGATAGATCTTTGCTTGATCTAGGTGTGGATGAAATCGTTGCCTGATTTAAACTCGGTGGTCGTTGGGGTATTCCGCTCTTAGAGGTTAGATCCTTGTTTTTAGAGATAGCTTTAATAGAAGATATTGCAGCTTCATGCAGCTTTTCTCTATTCTTTATCCAACCCATTATTTTTTAATTAACCCTTAGGACTATCGCTGTCAATTTCAATATCAAAACATCTTTGAAAATATTCATTAATGATAGGTTTTTCCATATCATCACATTTATTAAGAAAGGTTAACTTAAAAGAATCAGCAATATCTTTAAATATTTTAAAGTTCTGAGCCCAAGAAATTACAGTTCTTGGAGACATTAAAATTGATATATCACCATTCGCAAATCCATTTCTTGTTAAATTTGCAAGCTTAATCATATTTTTCAATATTTCTTTATTTTTATCATTCTTGATGCTACCTATCTTTGAAGTAACAACTTTGTATTCTTGATTAGGGTCAAGATAATTTAATGTAGAAAGAATATGCCATCTATCCATTTGGCCTTGATTTATCTGCTGAGTTCCATGATATAGACCAGTTACATCTCCCAAGCCAACGGTATTGGTGGTTGCAAAGAGCCTAAATGATTGATGTGGACTAATGACTTTATTTTGATCTAAAAGGGTTAATTTACCTTCTACTTCTAAAATTCTTTGGATAACAAACATAACATCTGGACGCCCTGCATCATATTCATCGAACACCAATGCAACTGGGTTTTGAATAGACCAAGGTAGAAGACCTTCTTGAAATTCAGTTATTTGTTTACCATCACTCAACTTAATAGCATCTTTACCAAGCAGATCAATTCTACTGATATGACTATCAAGATTAATTCTTACGCACGGCCAATTTAATCTTGAAGCAACTTGTTCAATATGAGTTGATTTTCCAGTCCCATGAAGCCCTTGAACCATAACCCTTCTGTTGTGTTCAAAACCAGCAAGAATAGAAAGTGTAGTTTCTTTATCAAAAACATAGCTTTCATCTATCTCTGGAACCCATTCAGTTTTTTCTTTAAAACCTTTTACAGCCATCTTTGAATCAATATTAAATGTCTTTGAAACGTCAAACTTTTGATTAGGCTTTGTTGGTAATTCAATTTTGCTGTTGATTGTCATTTTTTTACTATTATTTATTATTAGGTGCACATCATACTTTTTGAGATATGAAAGTTCTAGTTTTTTTAATAACAATGTAAGATGGCTAGGAGTAAAATCACTTATCAAAATACATTTATTGAGGCATGTATAACTAATGGATGAAAAAAATAATCTTCTTGAGAATTGTTTGGAACTTTTTTCATTAAACAAAATAGATAGAGATATATTTAGCTGGACTGGAAAAAATGTTGGCTGGGCAAGAGTTTTTGGAGGTCAAGTCATGGCTCAAACCTTGATAGCAGCATATAAAACCATTGAAAAAGATCATTATGCTCATTCATTTCATTCTTATTTCTTAAGACCTGGACAAATGGACAAACCAATAATATTTACTGTAGACAGAATAAGAGATGGAAAAAGTTTCTCTACAAGGACAGTAAAGGCGATTCAAGATGGAGAGGCTATCTTTAATTGCTCTGTTTCTTTTCAAAAAACAGAAGAGGGCTTAGAGCATCAAATCGAAATGCCTGAAACCCCTGGACCGGAAGATTTAAAAAATGAATTAGAAATCAGAAAAGACATGGCTAATGCCATGAATATACCCAAAGAAAATTTACCTATGTTTTTAAGAAAAAGAGAAGTTGAGATGAGGCCCGTTGAAATTCAAGACTACTCTAATCCACAAAAAGCACCTCCTTATAGAAACATATGGATAAGACCTGAGGGAACCCTTCCGGAAGATGAGCGAATTCAACAGGCATTTCTTTTATATATTTCTGATATGGGACTTTTAGCAGCCGCTAATAATCCGCATGGAATTAATTTTCTTCATAAGAATTTACAAATGGCGAGTTTGGATCATGCCATGTGGTTTCATAGAAAACTTAATTTTAATGACTGGTTTTTATACTCTATTGATAGCCCAATTTCCGGTAATTCTAGAGGCTTTACAAGAGGCTCTATGTATACCAAAGAAGGAAATTTAGTCGCATCTTGCACCCAAGAAGGCCTTATAAGGCTATGGTCTGAAGAAAAAAAAGAGTAATTATCTGCTTCTAACTAAATCTGTAAGATACCTGATCTTATCAGGGCTGATATCTGGAGTAATTCCATGACCAAGGTTAAAAATATAGCCAGGATAGTCCTTATATTTATCTAATATTTTAAATGTTTCTTGTTTTATTAAATTATTTGATTCCAGAAGAATTTTTGGATTAAGATTTCCTTGAAGTGCTACTTTGCCTCTAAAAATATTTAGGTCAGTATCAGTTTCATTCCAATAAAGGCTCAAGCAATCTGCACCAGAATCAATCAGCGTGGTTAATTCTTTTTTGGGTTCTCTTGCAAATAATATTATTGGTATTTGTGATGTTACCGCATCACTCTTTAAAGCTGATATGAGAGAAGAGATATAGGATAGTGAATATTTTTCATAATCATCTGTACTCAAAAGATTTGCCCATGAATCAAAAATTTGAATAACATTAGCTCCAGCCTCTATCTGTTTTCGTAAATATAAAAAACATGCATCAGTTAACTTCGTTAAAAAAAGATGAGTTTCTTCTTCATTATTACTAATAAAATTTTTAGTTAAATTAAAATCTTTTGATGACCCTCCTTCTATTGAATAGGCTGCGAGCGTCCAAGGACTTCCACAAAAACCAATCAATGGAATATTGCTTGGCAAGGAACCTCTAATATTACTTACAGCTTCATATACATATGAGAGACTATTTGGATCGAACGGAGCAATATTAATAATATCTTTAGATGTCTTTATTGGATTATCAAAAACAGGACCCTCGCCCTCAAGAAACTTTACACCTAGACCCATAGCATCCGGAATTGTAAGAATATCTGAAAATAAAATAGCTGTATCTAAATTAAATGCATCGATTGGCTGCATTGCAAGCTCACAACATACCTCGGGATTTTTACACATATCCAAAAAATTCTTAAAGTTTTTCCTAACGGCCCTATATTCAGGCATATATCTTCCAGCTTGTCGCATGTACCATATAGGTGGTGTTATTAAATTCTCTTTATTAAGAGCTTTAAGAAATATTGAGTTTTTTTCTATCATGAAACGTATTTTATTATACTTTTAGCAGCCTCTCGTCCTTCCCATATAGCAGTAACTACTAAATCTGAACCTCTAACCATATCCCCGCCTGAAAATATTTTTTTATTTGACGTTTGAAATTGAAATTCTTGATGTTCCTCAGCAATAACTAGGCCATTTTTATGGGTATTGATTTCAAAATCATTAAACCAATTTGATGGACTAGCTCTGAATCCAAATGCAATTATTACTGCATCAGCTTCATATACGGCTTCTGATCCTGGGATAGGTATTGGAACTCTTCTTCCATTCTGATCAGGCTCACCTAGTTGAGTTTTAACAATTTTTACACCTTGAACATCATCAGCTCCATTTATATCTATTGGTTGGATATTAAATTCGAATTGAACGCCTTCTTCTTTGGCATTTTGAACTTCCCTTTTCGAACCAGGCATATTCTCTTCATCTCTTCTATAAAGGCATTTAACAGATTTAGCCCCTTGTCTAATTGCAGTCCTGTTACAGTCCATAGCAGTATCCCCGCCACCTAAAACAATTACGTTTTTACCTTTTAGATTTATAAATTCTTCTTTTTTAGTTTGGAGTTTAAGAAGTTTTTTAGTGCTTGAAATTAGGTAGTCAATTGCCTTGTAGACACCTGGTAGTTTTTCACCCTGGAAACCGCCCTCAAGTGATGTATAAGTTCCCATTGCTAAAAAGACTGCATCATAATCATCATAGAGCTTTTTAAAAGGAAGATCTTTGCCAATCTCTTTTCCAAGATTAAACTCTACACCCATCTCCTCTAATATCTTCCTTCTTCTTTTGATAACAGATTTTTCTAATTTGAATTCAGGTATACCAAATGTCAACAGTCCACCAATTTCTTCATTTTTATCATATACATGGCTATGAACACCTGATCTCGTCAGCACATCAGCACAAGCTATACCAGCTGGCCCCGCACCAATAATTGCTACTTTTTTGTCAGTCCATGTCCTATTAGACATATCAGGCTTCCAGCCCATTTCAAATGCCTTTTCTGTAATATACTTTTCAGTTGATCCAATCGTAACTGCACCAAAACCATCATTCAAAGTACATGCTCCCTCACATAATCTATCTTGAGGACAAACACGTCCACAGACCTCAGGAAGACTATTAGTAGAGTGACATAACTCAGCAGCTTCTATAATATTTCCTTCATTTACTAACTTTAACCAATCAGGTATGAAGTTATGCACTGGACATTTCCACTCACAATATGGATTTCCACAATCCAAACATCTATGAGCTTGGTTTGATGCTTGAACTTGATTGTATTCTCCATAAATTTCAACAAAGCTAATTTTCCTTTCCTCAGCAGATTTTTTTGCTGGATCAAATCTTTCCACTTCAAGAAATTGAAAATTATTTTCAAGTGTCTCATGAGCTACATATTCATCCCTAAAATTTAATGATTTTTTAGTATCAGCTAATAAAAAATTATTTTTTTCCATACTAAAAACTTCTTCACGCCATTGGTATAGCTTTTTTTTAGCATTCTCAAAGTTATCTATAGGGGCAAATGATTGAGTAATATATTTTCCATTAACACGCAATTTTCCATAAAAATAGGGTGATCGTGGTTGAGTAAAAAGCAAAACTCCTTTCTCAATTTTATATTGCTTATTCTTGTTTTTCATAAATGTAAAATGTGCGTATGACAGAGTATGACACTTTTTAAAAACAAAAGATATATTTTGTGATATAGTTGATTTTCACATTTATTAAATAATTATGCCCGGACTATATAAGAAAGAAGATTTCAGAGACAACTGCGGATTTGGCTTAGTTGCAAATATCAATGGAGTTAAATCCAATCAGGTAATCATTAATTCAATAAATGCGCTTATTAGTATGACTCATAGAGGCGGTGTAGGTTCTGATGGAAAAACAGGTGATGGCTGCGGACTGTTGTTTGATATCGATAAAAAATATTTTAATGATGTTATCTCTCAAGAACAAAATATTGATTTAGGTGAGCACTTTGCCATTGGTCAGCTTTTCTTTAGTGGTGATGTTTTAACAATCTTACCGAAAATAAACAAGCTGCTTAAATCAGAAAACCTCCAATTAATAACTCATAGAAATGTCCCAGTTAATAGAGATATATTAGGGAAAATAGCCTTGGATTGTATTCCAAACATTTATCAATTGTTCATTAAGTCGATTAATGAATCTTCTAACCAAGATAGTTTTGAAACAAGTCTGATACAGGCACGTAAATTCATTGAAGAAATTTTTATGGATGATGAGAAGCTCTATTTTTGTAGCATGTCATCAAAAACAATAGTTTATAAAGGTTTGATGTTACCTAATGCTATAAAAGAATTTTATATAGACTTAAATCAAGACAACTTTAGAGCATCTACTTGTGTTTTTCACCAGAGATTTTCAACAAATACTAGTCCAAGATGGCATTTAGCTCAGCCATTTAGACTTCTCGCTCATAATGGTGAAATTAATGCTATTAGAGGAAATAGAAATTGGGTTAAAGCCAGATCATCAAAATTTATAACTCCTCATATTCCAAAAATTCAACAATTTAAACAACTTGTTAATGAAACTGGATCTGACTCATCTTCATTAGACAATATGATTGAGCTTTTAGTGAAAGGTGGAATTGATTTATTCAGAACAATTAGAATGGTTTTACCGCCTGCTTGGCAGAATACGCAAACTCTAAATCCAGATGTAAGAAGTTTCCATGAATATAACTCAATGCATATGGAGCCTTGGGATGGTCCAGCTGGGATAGTTATGGCTGATGGAAGATGGGCTGTATGTACTCTTGATAGAAATGGCTTAAGGCCAGCAAGATACCAATTAGATAAAAATAATATTATTACTATTGCATCTGAAACTGGAGTCAATCCAGTCGATGAGGCTAATATTGTTAGAAAAGGAAGAGTGCAGCCAGGTGGAATACTAGCTATAGATACTTCAAAGGGTGAAATATTTAATGAGATTTCTTTAGATAATAAGCTTAAAGATAAACATCCTTATAGAGAATGGCTAAAACAGAATGCTTTATATATAGAATCTAACTTAGATTCATATGAAGGCCCGGGTCTAAAACAGATGGACTCAAAAAATTTCTTAACAGCTACGAAATTATTTTTACTTTTTAAAGAGGAAAGATCATCAGTAATTAAACCATTAGCGATTGATTCTCAAGAAGGCACTGGCTCCATGGGTGACGATACTGCTTTAGCAGTAATGAGTAAAATGCACAGACAAATGTATGATTATTTTAGACAGCAGTTTGCTCAAGTAACCAATCCACCTATCGATTCCTTAAGAGAAGCTGCCGTAATGACACTTGAGACATGTTATGGCCCAGAATTAAATATCTTTGAAGAATCTTCAGAGCATGCAAAAAGATTAGTAACAACCTCACCAGTTCTCTCTCATAGAAAACTAAATTCAATAATTACTAACCCTTATTTTAAATCTGAAGAAATACAGCTCTCATTCAGCAGAAAAATGACACTAGAAAATGCGATTATTCAATTACAAAAAGATGTAGTTAAAAAAGTAAAAAATGGATCCTCTATTATTCATCTCGTTGAGAATTTACCCAAAGAAGGACAGCTTCCTATAAATGCTTTATTAGCAGTTGGCTCGGTTCATCAAAATCTGGTTAAGCTTGGAATTCGCTCAGATGCAAATATAATAATAAGTGCTTCCTCTGCTAGAGACACTCATCAAATAGCATGTCTTATTGGGTTCGGAGCTACTGCCGTATATCCATCTTTAGCTTATCAAACCATCCTTGATTTAACCAAAAGAAATGAATTAAAAGGAGACCCTCATGAGAACTGCTCTAGATATAGAAAGGGAGTAAATAAAGGGCTTTTAAAAATTATATCAAAAATGGGAATTTCAACTATTTCAAGTTATCGAGGATCTCAACTTTTTGAAATCGTAGGATTGGGCAAAGATATTGTTGACTTATGTTTCACAAATACAACAAGTAGAGTGAATGGAAGAAGCCTTAAGGATCTTGATATTGAACTTCGAGCTTTAGATGATTATTCAAGGTCTAATCTTGCTGATATGAATGTTGGCGGCTTATTAAAGTATATTCACGGAGGCGAATACCATACTTATAACCCAGAGATAGTTAAAAAATTACAAGAAGCAGTAACATCGGGTTTAAAAGAAACTTATGGCGAGTATTCAAATTTAGTTGATACAAGACCTCCGGCAATGCTAAGAGACTTATTAAAGGTTAATACTCAAAAAAATAAAATTAATATATCTGATGTTGAATCTGAGAAAAAAATATTAAAAAGGTTTGATTCAGCAGGCATGAGCCTGGGTGCATTATCTCCAAAAGCGCATGAAACTCTTGCAGAAGCTATGAATGCTTTAGGGGGACGCTCTAATTCTGGGGAGGGCGGTGAAGCTGTTGAAAGATATGGCACATCAAAAATGTCTAAAATTAAGCAAATTGCATCTGGTAGGTTTGGAGTTACACCTCATTACTTGGTAAATGCAGAAGTGCTTCAAATAAAAATTGCTCAAGGAGCTAAGCCAGGGGAAGGAGGACAATTGCCAGGAGGTAAGGTTAATCAATTAATTGCTAAATTAAGATATTCAACCCCAGGCGTAACTCTTATATCACCACCACCTCACCATGATATATATTCAATTGAAGATCTGGCTCAGCTTATATACGACTTAAAAGAAGTGAATCCAAAGGCTTTAGTATCCGTAAAGTTAGTATCAGAACCAGGAGTCGGAACTATAGCGTCCGGAGTTGCTAAAGCTTACGCTGATTTGATAACTATTTCTGGTCATGATGGAGGAACTGGAGCAAGCCCACTAACTTCTATCAGATATGCTGGTTCTCCATGGGAACTTGGTCTTGCTGAGGCCCATCAAAGTCTCAGAGAAAGCGGCTTAAGACATAAAATTAGACTCCAAGCAGACGGAGGAATGAAAACAGGTTTAGATGTTATTAAAGCAGCAATTTTAGGAGCTGAATCATTTGGCTTTGGAACAGGTCCTATGATTGCCATGGGTTGTAAATATCTTCGTATATGCCATTTAAATAACTGTGCAACTGGAGTCGCTACTCAAAGAGAAGATTTAATAAAGCATCATTTTGTTGGAGAAAAAGAAAAAGTAATGAATTACTTCAAGTTTATTGCAAATGATGTTCGTGAACATTTAAGCAATATGGGAGTAGAGAGACTTGAAGATATTATTGGACAAACCCAATACCTTGAAAAAATTAAAGAGTTAGATCGTCAATATCAATCAATAGACTTGAGTGATCTACTATACAAAAACAATGAAATTAATGAATCATTTTTTTGCACTTCAAAACAAAACAAGCCATGGGACAAAGGCACTCTTGCTAGAGAAATTCTTTCTAAGGTTAAATCTTCAATAAACAATCAAGAAACAATAACTGAAGAATTTAAAATATCTAATGTTGATAGATCAATAGGAGCATTGATATCTGGTTATGTTGCCAATATGTATGGCGAAAAAGGATTAGTAAATCCTATTAATCTTAATTTTACTGGTTCAGCCGGTCAAAGCTTTGGATGTTGGAATGCAAATGGAGTAATGCTTACCTTAGAAGGTGATGCTAATGATTATGTTGGAAAAGGAATGAATGGAGGCAGAATTGTTATTAAAAACAATAGTGAATATGCTATTTCTGATAGAAATACATCCCTTGTTGGAAATACATGTCTATATGGAGCAACAGGAGGCGAGGTATATATTTCAGGCAGAGCTGGAGAAAGATTTGCAGTTAGAAACTCTGGAGCAAATGCAGTAATAGAAGGTGCTGGGGATCATTGTTGCGAATATATGACCGGCGGGCAAGTCACAGTTCTTGGCTCGGTTGGAGCAAACTTTGGAGCTGGTATGACTGGCGGTTTTGCTTATGTTCTCGATGAAGATATGACTTTTTTTGATAACTGTAATAGAGGCTTGGTAAATTTGGAAAGAATCACAACTGAGAATATGCAATCTCACAGAAAGCATCTTAAAGAAATTATCAAGAGGCATTATGAGCAAACAAATAGCTTTAAAGCCAAAGCTCTTATTGAAGATTTTGATAGATTTGAAAGATATTTTTGGCTAGTAGTTCCAGCAGCTTCAAACATTAAAGATTTACTTAAAGCTACAACTGCTAATGCAGCTTAATCAAAGGCTCTCTTTAAATTTTTAATATTAAATTTGTCAGTCTTAAATGCCTGACCCTTCATATTAATAAGAACTAAATTTAATTTTCCTTTTGAAACTTTCTTGTCATTAAGTATAAAGCCCTTTAGATCATTATATTTATATTTTTTATAATCCACATCGAGACCAATAGACTCAGTTAGGTTAATCATATTATCCAACTGATAGCTTTTAATATGACCCTCGTAATAAGAAATTCTGGCAGCTATTATCATTCCTAGAGTTATTGCTGCCCCATGAGTTATATTTTTATATTTATTTTGAGCCTCTATTGCATGACCAAAAGTATGCCCAAAATTTAATATTGCTCTAATACCATTTTCTTTTTCATCTTTTGTAACTACTTTAGATTTTGTTTTTATAGATTCCTCAATAATATTTTCAAGTACTTTTAAATCTTTTTTTAAGACTTTCTCTGAATTATTTTGAAGCATTCTATAAAGATTTTTATTACCAATAAAAGCATATTTAATAACTTCTCCTAATCCAGATTTAAATTCTTTATCAGACAAAGTCTCTAAAAAACATGAGCTAATCAATACTAGACTAGGGTTATAAAATGAACCAATAAGATTCTTTCCTTGTTTTATATTTATTGCTGTTTTGCCACCAACAGATGAGTCCACCTGTGCTAACAAAGTTGTAGGTATTTGAATGAAATCAATCCCTCTAAGAAATGTTGCTGCTGAGAAGCCAGTGATGTCACCGACAACACCTCCTCCAAGTGCAATCATTGAGTCTGATCTATCAAACTTAAGATCAGCTAGTTTTTCTTGTATTTCAATATATGAAGAAAAGGACTTAGATTTCTCTCCTTCTTTTAAGCAATGAACAAATACTTTCTTGGTATTTTTTAAAATTGCTTTTAGTTCGCTAAGATATTTTTTAGGTACACCAGAATCTGTAATTATTAAAATTTTATTTTTAAATTTTAAATGCCTAAGAAGATTTCTTTTGGTTAATGCATTTTTTGCAATAATCACATCATATTTGGATGCGCCTTTGCCAACTTTTATAGTACTAGCCATAATTTTTAACTAATTTAATGATTTCAGAAGAAACATCTTGGCTTGACTTATTTTCAGTATTTACAATGTAATCAGCAACTTCCTCATATAAGCTTTCCCTGGCTTCATGAAGATTCTTAAGAATTTCTCCAGGATCACCATCTTTTAATAGAGGCCTATCTTTATCTTTTGATGTTCTTTCAAGTTGAACTTCAATTGGTGTCGCTAGATAGAAAACAGTTCCTCTTGATGAAAGCATCTCTCTATTAGACTCTGACAAAATAATTCCACCACCTGTAGAAAGTACTATAGAATTTTGTTGAACCATCTCTTCTAAAATTTTACTTTCTCTCTTCCTAAATCCTTCCTCACCTTCTAAATCAAAAATCCAATCTATAGAAGCTCCTGTTCTTGTTTGTATTTCTGCATCTGTATCAAAAAAGTTAAGGAATAACTCACCTGAGATTATTTTCCCAACTGTTGATTTTCCTGAGCCCATAGGGCCTACAATAAATATGTTCATATATATTAGATTTTTCTAAAGATTGGGATAATTTTACCATCGAACGGTATAAAATAGTTTTTTTGGTATCAAAAGATGTATTGTAGAATATTAAAATCTCAAATAAAGTCATGTTGAAAGTAATTAAAATCTTATTCTGGCTCTCTATATTAGGGTGCTTAGCCACAGCTTTAACGATCCTTCTTTCTTATTCTATTTTAAAACCTAATTTGCCTGAAATATCTCTTGTAGATGAAGGCGCACTTCAAATGCCATTGAAGATTTATACAGAGGATGGAGTTTTAATTGGTGAGTATGGAGAAATCAAGAGGAGACCTCTAAAATTTAAAGAGATCCCAAAAGATATTAAAAATGCTTTTCTTGCTGCAGAAGATGATTCTTTTTTTAGGCACCAAGGTATCAGCTATACAGGATTAGCTAGATCAGTGATTAGATGTATTGGTCCAAGAGGATGTTTTGGAGGAGGTGGAACTATTTCAATGCAAGTAGTAAGAGGATACCTTTTAACAAGAGACCAGACAGTTGTTAGAAAAATAAAAGAGATATTTCTTGCTCTTGAACTGGAAAGTAAATTAACTAAAGAAGAAATATTTGAACTCTATATAAACAGAAATTTTTTTGGAAATAGATCCTATGGCATCGAAGCTGCATCAAATACATATTTTAATAAAGGAAGCTTAGAGCTTAATTTAGCTGAGTCTGCAACTATTGCAGCAATGGCACAGTCACCCTCAAGAATAAATGCAATAAAGGCTCCACTAAGGACAAAGCAGAGAAGGGATTGGATTCTTTTCAGAATGCATAAACTTAGGCTTATCTCTTCAGAGGAATTTGATCAAGCAAAAGCCTTACCTTTAAAAGTAGCTAAAAATATAAATTTATATGATGTAGATGGAAAATATATTGCTGAACTAGCAAGACAAGACATTATTAAAAGATATGGCTTAGAAGCATACAAAAATGGCTGGTCTGTTTTTACAACAATTGATTCAGGACATCAATTAAGTGCACAAGTTCATCTCACAAAAGAACTTTTTAAATATAATAAAAGACACGGATGGAAAGAAGCTCAAAATTTCATAGAAATATTTAATGATAACGAGTTAGAGCAGCTAAGAAACTTTAATTCTGAATTTATTTATTCTGATGTTATAAGCGAAGAGTTATTAGATGATGAGGACCTAATTAGTATAAGGCTAAATAAAATATTTAGTATGTTCCCTTTTTACGAGTCTCATGTAAAAGCAATAGTTTTGAGTATTAAAGATGATCAGATTTATTTTCTAAATGATAGTTTTGATATTGATTCAATTAGCTGGTCTTCAGAATATAATTGGGCTCGCAAATATCTAGGTATAGATAAGAAGGGTCCTGAACCAGACTCATTCGATGATTTTTTAACAGAAGGGGATTTTATATATCTAAAAAAAGAAGATGGCTTCTTGTCTCTAGATCAAATACCAGAGGTTGAATCATCTTTAATCTCGATTGACCCAAATTCAGCTGCAGTTAAAGCATATTTAGGTGGATTTAATTTTAATAAGAGTAATTTTGATAGAGTTAGACTTTCATACCCTCAATCAGGCTCTAGCTTCAAACCCTTTATATATTCATCAGCTTTAGTTAATGGTTATAACTTATCATCATTAATTAATGATGCTCCTATAGCATTTGAAGATACGAATCTTGAAAGTGTCTGGAAGCCTCAAAATTATACTGGAAAGTTTTATGGACCCACTTCGTTAAGAGAAGCCCTAATTCAATCAATCAATATCGTATCTATAAAGTTGCTTAGAGAATTAGGTATAGGAAAGGCAAAAAGCCATATTAAAAATTTTGGATTCGAAGAATCAAGGCTGCCTTCAGATCTCTCATTGGCTCTTGGGTCAGGAAATTTTTCGCCTGTTGAAATGGCAAGAGGTTTTAGTGTCATTGCAAATGGTGGATATTTAATAGATCCATATTATGTAAGCAGAATAGAAGATAGAGATGGAAATGTCATTTATGATCATGATAGCTATTTAGACTCAGATGATAACAAGAACTTAAAAGGTTTTCCTTGGCTAAATACACTTGAGATGGATATAAAAAGACCCTACTTTTTGTTAAAACCTCAGTATAAAAAAGAAAAAGTGATTGATGAGAGAATAGCATTTCTATTAAAAGATAATCTCCAACAATTCATGAAGAGAGGATCTGCGGGAAGAAAGTCATCATTTTTAAACAGAAATGATATTGCAGGCAAGACTGGAACCACTAATGATGCTGTAAGTACCTGGTTCTCTGGTTTTCATGAGGACCTTGTTACTACTGTCTGGGTAGGAAAAGATAACTTTTCATCCTTAGGTGAAAATGAATTTGGTTCAACCATAGCCCTTCCTATTTGGCTTGGGTATATGAGTGATGCACTTCCTGAATTAGATGTTAAGCAAAAGAATATTCCCGAAGGCATTTCGTTTATTAGAGTTAATAGTAAAACAGGAAAAATAGATGACTCTAGAGATTCAAATACTTATTTTGAATTATTTTTAGATGAAAATATAAAAAATTAAGACTTAAATATATTTAAAGATAGTAGCTCCCATATATTATCTATATATGTGCTTGGAGAGTCCTTAAATTTAGACCTAATATATCTTCCTACATTACCTTCAATGCATGTGACTATAAGTTGCGCTGATATTCCAGGTTGTGTTATTAGATTATCTTGATCTTCAGATAACATTTGCTTAATAGATAATTCGAATCTTTCAAAAAATTGATTTACCGAATCAGATACATTTTGTTCATCTGCAGATAAAGCTTCTCGAGAGATAAGCCTTGCAAAACCTTTATTTTTCTCTACGAACATCATAAAAAATAAAAATGCATTTTTTGTTTTTTCTTTCGGACTTAATTTAGATTTTTTTAATTCTCCACATTTTGCAAAAATGGCTTCATCACAGAAAGAAAATAATTCTGCATATATAGCTCTTTTGCTTGGAAAATGCCTGTAAAGCGCAGCCTCAGTTATTTTTGATTTTTCTGCAAGCAAAGAGGTCGTCACTTTTGATAGATTCTTTTCCTCTAGAAGGCTTGCTAGAGATTGTAAGATAATATTTTTTCTATCACTTTTCATTTACTAGTCTAAATTTATATCAATCTCAGGACAAATGCGAGAGAGTTCAGAAATAAATTTATTTTTTATGTTATTCATCTCTTCTAAAGAGTCGCCTTCAAATCTTAGAACTAATTTTGGTGTAGTATTTGATGCTCTGATAAGCCCCCAACCATTTTTAAAGTTTACTCTTAGACCATCAATTGTTATTTTTTCGCCATCAAGAGAAGATTGGGCAGTAAAACTCTCTATTATAGAAAACTTACTTTCATCAGTAACAGTTATATTTAATTCAGGTGTAGAGTACGATTTTGGAAGACCATCAACTAATTCAGAAATAGATAAGTTTGAATTTAAAATTATTTCTGCAATTCTTAAAGCTGCATAATGCCCATCATCAAAGCCATACCACTTATCATTGAAAAATATATGACCACTCATTTCACCAGCTAACAAAGCTCCAGTTTTTTTAATGGCATTTTTAATATGGAAATGACCAGTTGGTGACATTATAGGTTCGCCACCACTTTCTGATATAACATTTTCTAGATGATTTGAGCATTTAACATCAAAAACTATTTTTCCTTTATCTCTTGAGAGAATATCCTTAGAAAATAACATCATTAACTTATCAGGAAAAACAACTTCCCCATTATTTGTTACAAGACCAACTCTATCCCCGTCTCCATCAAAAGCCAAACCTACATCGGCATTTAATTTTGTAACTTCTGATATCAGATCTTTTAAGTTATCGACTTTTCCAGGATCCGGATGATGATTAGGGAAATTTCCATCTACTTCACTAAAAAGCTCATGGACCTCAAACCCTAATTTTTTGAAAAGATCAGGTGCGATGCATCCTGCAGCTCCATTACCACAATCTAAAACAACTTTTAATTTCTGAGGATTTTCTAAATTAATATTTTTATAAACTTCATCTATATAATCTTTTTTTATATCGTTATATTTAATAGTTCCCTTTGCAGAAATTTTACTAGAGTTATCATTCTCTATCAGTGATAGTATTTCTGTTCCTGCCACTGGCTTATCCCCAACAACCATTTTTATACCATTATAATTTTTAGGGTTATGACTCCCTGTAATCATTATTCCACTTTTAGAATTTTCCTTCTTTGCAGCAAAGTAAAGAAGAGGGCTGGTAACCAGACCAATGTTGTTCACATTAATTCCTGAATCTGCAAGCCCCTCACAAAATGCGTTTAATAATGATTCACCAGATAATCGTCCATCTCTTCCAACAGCCAATGTATCAACTCCCTCTTCATGACATTTTTTTGAAATAGCATAAGCAATTAATTTAATTGTTTCTTCATTAAGTTGTTCGGGATAAGTTCCTCTAATATCATATTCCCTAAATATTGAGACATCTACATTCATTTTTTTTCCTTTAGTTATTTGTTTTAGTTTGTCATAATAATGCACCGTTATTATATCTCGTATATATGTTTGTAAACACCGAATCAAAAGTTATCTGGAAAAATGGCTCCTATGAAAAATGGGAAGATACTTCTGTGCATATTTTATCTCACACCATGCATTATGGTACTGGGTGCTTTGAAGGGGTAAGAGCCTATAACACAGATAATGGACCTGCAATATTTAGATTGGAAGATCATACAAATAGGCTTTTCGAAGCAGCAAAGGAACTAAGTATAGTTATTCCTTATTCTCCTGAAGAGCTAAATCAAGTTCAAAAAGATATTTTTTTAAAAAATAATTTACAAGAAGGTTATTTAAGACCAATTGTATTTCTTGGAAGCGAGTCTTTAGGAATAAGAGCAACAGATTTATCAGTTAATGTCGCTGTTGCTGCTTGGGAATGGCCTTCTTATATGAGCCCTGAAGCCAAAGAAGCTGGAATCTCAATAATTAAATCGTCCTACGAGCAGTATAGCAATCCTCTTCATTCTGGGTATAAAATTATTGGAACATATATCAACTCTACTATGGCGCTTCATGAGGCAATTAGGAAGGGTGCCGATGAGGCATTGTTGTTAGACAAAAATGGTTATATTTCAGAAGGAAGTGGTGAAAATATATTTCTTATCAAAGACAACGTTATAAGCACTCCATTAACAGATCATTGCTTAAATGGAATTACAAGAAAATCTGTTATACAAATAGCTAAGGACCTCGGGTATGAGTTAGTGGAAAAGAATTTGACTTATGAAGATTTACTAGCAAGTGATGAGGCTTTTTTTACAGGAACTGCTGTTGAAATCACACCAATTTCTAATATTGATAATAAAAAAATTGGTCTCGGGTCAAGAGGCCCAGTAACAGAAAAACTTCAAGATACTTATAGTGATATTATTTATGGTCGAAATGATTTATACAAAGATTGGCTTAGCTTAGTTAAGTAACTTTATTATCTTGCCTAAACTTAAAATCGCAATTCTTAGCTACAGAAGTGCACCATTTGGTGGCGGTCAAGGAGTATATGTTCATGATATTTCTCAAGCATTAAGTATTATGGGTCACGAAGTTGATGTTATCTCGGGCCCCCCATATCCAAATCTTACTAATGAGGTTAACTTAATAGAACTCCCAGGCTTAAATCTTTTTCAAACTTTTTCATTCAAAGAAAGAGTAAAAATATTTACTAACAAAAAGAAAAAAAAACTCATAGATTTTTATGAATTTACTTCTGCTTTGTTTGGAGGTTTTCCTGAAATGAGAACTTTTGGAGTAAGAGCTAAAAACTTTCTTAGTGAAAAGCAATATGACATTGTTATCGATAATCAATCTATAAGCTATGGAATGCTAGAAATTCAAAAAGATTTCCCAGTAATAGAAATCATTCACCACCCAATAACCAAAGATTTTAGCCATGAACTCGAAGCAGGCTCTAAAATTTTATATAAATTATCTAGATATAGATGGTATTCGTTTTTAAAAATGCAAAAAAAAGTTGCTCCCCAAATAAAGAGAATTGTAACTCCATCCCAAAACTCAAAAAAAGATATAGCTAATGATTTTAATTGTAATTTAGGCAAAATATCAGTAATTAATAATGGTTTAGATACTGATATTTTTTCACCTTACAATAATATTGAGAGAAAGCCGTATAGATTAATAACTACTGCAAGTGCTGATGTTCCTCTTAAAGGTTTAGATTTCACTTTAAATTCTTTATCAATTCTTCAAAAAAGTTTGCCAGAAATAGAATTAGTAGTTATAGGACAGCTCAAAGAAGATGGACATACCTCAAGATTAATAAAAAAACTAAATATCCAAAACAAAGTTAAATTCAAGACTGGCCTAACTAAAGAAGGTATTGCTAAAGAGTATGCTAAGAGTTCAATCTCTATAGTCAGTTCTTTATATGAAGGTTTCGGATACCCTGTTATTGAAGCTATGAGTTGTGGTGTTCCTCTAATTGCAGCAAAAACATCTTCAATTCCAGAGCTTACAGGAGAGTATTCAGTTCTTATCCCTCCAAAAGATGTCGAAACTTTAACTAACTCTATTAATAAAATTTTTAATAATTATGATCAATACAAACTTATTGCTGAAAAGGGTAGACAGCATATAATTGATAACTTTAATTGGTTAAAAATTACTCAAGAGTATGAGAATATAATTTTTAAAACCATAGAGGATCATAAAAATGCTGACCTTTAATTTTAATAAAGTTAAATTAGATAATGAAAATGGGATAATGCTTGACCTTGGATGTGGTGAGGGCAGGCATATATTTGGAGCCATGCAAAAGTTTCCAAATCTTCAATGTGTTGGACTAGACCCCCATCTGGAATCATTAGATAAGTCATTAGAGGGCTTGGAGCTTTTTGAATCACTAAGCAATAAAACAACTACTTTTTTGAGTGGTTCAGCCTATTCCCTTCCATTTGGAGATAGCACTTTTGATCTAGTTGTTTGTTCTGAGGTTTTAGAACACTTGCATGAATATAGAGATGCTATATCTGAAATAAATAGAGTTTTAAAACCAGGTGGTAAATTTTTGGCTAGTGTCCCTGCTGAATTTCCTGAAAAAATTTGTTGGGCACTATCAACAGAATATCAAAATCAACCTGGCGGTCATTTAAGAATCTTCAAGAGAAAAAATCTTATCAATGATGTTTCTCAAAGGGGTTTTAATTTTATTCAATCTGAAAGATTCCACTCTGTTCACTCTGCATATTGGTGGTTAAGGTGTCTTTTTTGGAAGTCACAAGAAACAAATATACTTGTTGGATGGTATAAAAAATTCTTAGAAATACATATTCTACAAAAACCAAAGTGGATAGATTTTTTGGATAAATCATTAAATCCTATTTTAGGAAAAAGTATAGCACTCTACTTTGAAAAGAAATGAATTGGGAAGATCTAAGAATCAAGCTTGAGCCAGCAAAAGATTGGATTATTTTTAATCAATTAGAAGATGGATCAATTCCATGGGATGAAAAAGGAAAATGTGACCCTTGGGATCATTGTGAGTGTTTAATTGCTTTAGCTATTTATAAAGAATGGGATGCATTTGATAAAGGCCTTGCTTGGTTTTTTAATAATATTAATAAAGATGGATTAATTTCTCCTGAATTTAAAAACCAAGAATCTACTCAGCATCATTTTGAAAGTCACCACGCTCCTTACGTTGCATTACCTATTATGCAAGCAAGGCTAATGGGAAGAAATGAACCTAAGATAGATGAGTTCGAATCTAAATTAGAAAATATTTTTGATAATTTAAAAAATTTTAAAGATAAAGATGGTTATTATTTTTGGGCAAAAGATAAGAATGGGTATTCAGATAATTCTCTTATAACTGCAACAATGTCTATTTTTTTATCACTTAAAGCATTAAATAACGAAAGCTCAATAGATTTAGATTTAAAAAAGTGGAATGAAAAATTTGATAGAGATGGCGTAGACAGATCTAGGTTTTCTATGGATTTCTATTATCCCTATTTGGCTGGAATAAAAAAAGATAAGAATGAATTCAAATTAAATCTTAAAAATTTCTATAAAGAAGGCTTGGGAGTAAAATGCGTTGAAGAAGAGCCTTGGGTTACGATTGCAGAAAGTTCAGAATGTATAATTGCAGCCTTAGTTGTTGGAGAAGAGGATACGGCAAATAAAATTTTCAAAAATATAATGCAATTTCAAGATCCTAAAGGAGTCTTTCCGACAGGCTATCAATATGATTTAAAAATTTTTTGGCCTGAAGAGAAATCAACCTGGACTAATGCAGCGCTTATAATAGCTGCTCATGCAATATCAAACTATAAAGATAGAAAAGGTGATAATGGAAATATTTTTCTTCATCTAAACGGTCTTTTGAAGAGCGACTAAACTATTCACTCTATCAATTAATATAAAGTTTTCTTGTAGTGCCTTTTCGTATATTTCTTTTGGCGCTTGCCCACCTTCTTCTTCAGTATCGTAAATATCATGAATTGCTAAAATTCCACCATTACGTATCTTGTTTTTCCATGAAGCGTAATCTGTTCGGGCTGATTCAAAGGTATGGCTACCATCAATAAATACTAAATCAATACTATCATGCACTTTTCTTGATGCTGACTGTGAACTACTTATCATCGGCCTAATGAATTCATTTAACTTAAACTTATTAATATTTTTTAGTAAAGTCGGCATAGTGTCTACTCTTTTATTCTCATAGTCGTACTCATCTGGATCAAAATACTCTTCACCATATTGCTGCTCTTCAGAGCCTCTATGATGATCAATAGTAATTAAATAAGTTTTATTCTCCTTACAACCTTGTCCTATATAACATGCAGACTTTCCGCAATAAGATCCAATTTCAACTGCAAAATTACTCAAGCAATATTTTTTGGTTAAGTCATAAAGAAAAATACCTTCCTCATGAGCCAAAAACCCTTTAATAGAATTAAAATCTTCCATTAAGTTATCCATAGAAATTTTCTTTTCCTAGTGTTGATTTAAATCTTCGATGTTGCCATAAATATTCATTTGGATTTTTCTTGATCTTATTTTCCATAAACTTATTTAAGTATTTAGAAAAATCAATATCGTGTGTTTGACTGGTATCTAGCTCTTCAATATCAAGAACATAAACCCCATCTTCAAAAAAAGTATTTAGAAAATATGCTTTGGAGTTTGTGCTTCTTATAATTTTTAATGGTGCTGATATGGTTGCACAGGGAGCCCCAAAAAAATTAACAATCTCAGATTGACTCATGCCATAGTCTTGATCAGTAGCATATAGAACAGTTTTACCTTTTTTAAGCCACCTTATAAATTTTATTGGATTATTTCTGTCACAAGCTCCTGCCATACTCATTGCTCTCCCAGAGGCCTGGATTGAATCAAAGGAGTCAGAGTTATGCGTTCTCTCAACACCATACATCTCTGCATTCATTGATATTAACCTGGCATCAAGCTCGAGATGCAGTGAATGTTTAAAAAAAAGTAAAACGCCATTTTTATTTTCCTGTTCTTCTTTTATTTTTTCTAGTCCTTTAATCTTGTATGAAATAGAACGATTAATTCTTTTATCTGACCAAAACCATGAAATTCCTGAATCAAACGGAATCCTTCCTGATAATAATATATTTGATTTATGTAGCTGGTTCCTTTCTGTATCTGATAAATCTGGGAAGCATAGATCTATATTTTTTTTGCTGTATGCATTTCTTTTCATTGATGATTTAAAGAAAAGAAACCCCAACAACGAACCAAGATATAAATGAACAGACCTAGGAAGAAGCATTAAAAGCCTCCATAAACCGACAAGAAGTATTAATAAAATTCTGTTCATATGTTTTTAAGCTGTATTATTACATTATTAATATGTATGAATGAAAAATGAATCTGTTTTTATATAATTTGCTGTTGCTTTTTTTAATGCCATTTATGGTTTTTAGAGTAATTATAAAAAGTTTAAAAGACTCAGATTACAGATTAAATTTCTTAAACAGATTTGGACTATATAAGTACAAAAATTCAACTAAAAAACTCGTATGGTTTCATGCGGTAAGTTTAGGAGAAGTAATCTCTTCGAAGAAGATAGTCGATAATATTTTAAACGAACACGATGTAGTACTAACTGTATCAACTCCGACTGGGCTAAGAGAAGCAAAAAGCTTGTATGGATCAAGACTGGAGGTTGTCTATGCTCCTTGGGATCTAAGTATTTTTGTTTCAGGTTTTTTTAAAACATTTGATCCATCAGCATTAATTTTATTTGAAACCGAAATATGGCCGTCTATGATTTCTAATGCTCATTTAAAAAAAATACCTATTATTATTGCTAATGGAAGAATGTCAGAAAAATCTTTCAAGGGGTATGCCCGAGTAAACTTTTTATTAAGAAATACTATGAGCAAGTTATCAATGGTTTTCGCTCAAAGTGAAGCTCATAAAAATAGATTTAATAGGCTAGGAATACCGCTAGAAAAAATTAAAATTGTTGGGTCAACTAAGTTTGATATAGATGTTAACCCTAAAGAATACAAAGACAATTTTGTTGAAAGAAAAATAATTCTTGCTGCAAGTACTCATAAAAAAGAAGATGAGTTAATAATAGAAGCTTATAAAAAGCTTAGGAGTCAAAATTCTAATATAAAATTAATAATTGCTCCACGTCATCCAGAAAGAGCAGAATCTATAAAGAAAAATTTTGATAAGTTGAGCCTTCATTCAACTATTTATAAATCAATGCCTAAAGATTTTGATATTCAAGAGGTGGTAATTATTAGCGCTACAGGATTGTTGCCTAAACTTTATGCACTAGCTTCTGTAGCTTTTATTGGAGGAAGTTTGTTTAAAGAATATGGAGGACATAATTTTATTGAAGCCGCTGTCCATAGATGTCCTTTTATAGTTGGGCCTTACATGCAGAATTTTGAGGATATTTTAAATTTATTTACCAAAGAGAATGCCTGTATTCACCTCAAGAAGGATGAACATATATTTAATCCCCTCAATACCTTGCTAAATGATATTAAATTAAGAGATGATATGACTGAAAAGGCTTTAAGGGTTTGTGAAGAAAATTCAGGATCAACAGAAAAGCAATATAAAAGTATTTTAAAGATTATAAGAGGAGAGGGAAATTGAAATTAGTAACAGCAATAATTAAACCATTTAAAGTAGAAGAGCTCAGAACTGCACTAGATAAAATTGGTGTAACTGGCATGACAATGACTGAAGTTAAAGGTTTTGGTAGACAAAAAGGACATACCGAATTGTACAGAGGTTCAGAATATACAATAGATTTTCTTCCTAAAATTAAAATTGAAATCGCTATATCTGATGATTTAGTTGAACAGGTTAAAGATGTTATTGTCGAAGCAGCATCAACAGGGAAGATAGGCGACGGTAAGATATTTGTATCACCAATTGAAGAAGTCGTTAGAATAAGAACCGGTGAAACTAATGAAGAAGCTCTTTAAGAAAAGATAATAACTTCTTCTAATAAAAAAAAATCAATCGCATTTATACTTGGGGCCACTGCCTCAGGTAAAACTGAGCTTGCAATAGATATACATAAATCACTTCCTGTAGAAATCATTAGCGTTGACTCTGTGATGGTATACAAAGGATGTGATTTAGGTTCAGCAAAGCCAGAGCCAAATATTCTTTCAAAACATCCTCACCACCTAATTGATTGTATAGAGCCTGATTCTATCTTTACTGTTGCTGATTTCTATAAGCAATCAATAGATTTAATAGATGAAATTCATAGAAAAGATAAGCTTCCTCTTTTTGTCGGAGGTTCGATGATGTACTTTAGATCTCTTTTAAGTGGTTTGGATGATCTACCACATCGCAATCAGACTTATAGACAAGAATTGGAAGATATTAAGGATAAAAAAGGGCTTGAAATACTTTATTCTAAACTCTTAAAAGAAGATCCAATTTATGCAAAAAAAATTCAACCATCTGATGAGCAAAGAATAGTTAGAGCCCTTGAGGTAATAGAGTTAACTGGAAAACCATTTAGTTCTCTAATTGGGCTAAAAAATAAAAATCTATTAAAAGATAAATTTAACATTAAACAATATGCCATATATGAAGAGGACAGATCATTGCTCCATTCTAGAATTGAAGATCGTCTAAAAAATATAATTGAAAGCGGTCTTGTAAATGAAGTAAATGAACTTTTCACTAAATATGATATTCCCAAAGATCATCCAATTAGAAAATCTGTTAATTATAAACAAGCAATTGGCTTTATTAATAAAGATTACGATGCTGATGAATTTTTCAATAAAGCACTTTATGCAACAAGACAATTAGCTAAGAGACAGATAACATGGCTTAGATCATGGGATGACATTAATTTTTATGACATTAAATCTAAGAATATAATCAAAGAAGATATTAAAAGATTGGTAACTTCTCTTTAAATATATCTTTTAGCCCATAGATACAGTTTATAATATAAGAAATAACGAGGTAATATCATTGTGAATTGGGATAATCAAAATAAAGATCCATGGGGCGGTAAAGACGACGCACCTGACTTTGACGAGTTAATAAAGAAATTTTCTTCTATATTGGGAGGAAAAAAATCTTCCTCTAAAGGATCTGGAGGATCTGGAGGAGATGATGGAGGATTTAAGATTCCATCTACTAGAATATTTTTATATGCATTGTTTGGATTTTTGATAGTTTATGCATCTCAATGCATCTATCAGCTAGATGCATCAGAAAGAGCTGTTATCTTAAGACTTGGTGTGTTTCATGAAGAGCAGCAAGAAGGTTTAAATTTCAGATTAGCTGGTATAGATGAACGTTATATTGAAAATGTATCTTTGACTAGAAGATATACTCAGACAAACAGTATGCTTACAAAAGATGAAAACATTGTAGATGTAACTGTTTCTGCGCAATATAGAATTGCCAATTTAAAAGATTTTGTTCTTAATGTTAATGATCCTGAACTAAGTCTAAGGCAAGCAATTGAAAGTGCCTTAAGACACGTTGTTGGTGATAATACACTTGAGCAAACACTTACAGTGGGTAGAGAAAATATTGCTCAAGAAGTTCAAATAAGACTCCAGCAAATATTAGATGCTTATGCGACTGGCTTGCTTGTTCAGCAAGTAAATATTGAAAAAACTGATCCACCTCCAGCTGTAAAAGATTCATTTGATGATGTTGTTGCCGCTAGAGAAGACAAAGAAAAACTTCAAAATGAAGCTGAACGTTATGCTTTAACAATCGTTCCAGAAGCAAGGGGACAAGCTCAAGCTAGAATTAGAAATGCCGAAGGGTATTTGCTAGAAGTTGTAGCTAATGCAGAAGGAGAAGTTGGAAGATTTACCCAGTTATTAGAAGAATATGAAAAAGCGCCTAAAGTAACCAGAGATAGAATGTATATCGATGCAATGCAATCAGTTTTATCAAGCACAACAAAAGTTATGATTGATATAGATAGTGGAAATAATCTTATGATGCTTCCACTGGATAAAATGATGAATCAAGGCAACTTAATGGATTTAGATAAAAACAAGTTAAGAATTTTAAGAGGAGAGTCTGATGAATAAAAGTACATTTTCAATCGTTGCTGCTGCTTTATTAATTGGAATTGCTGCAAACAGCTTTTTTATTGTCAATGAAAAAGAAGAAGCAATCGTATTTCAATTTGGTGAGGCGATAAGAACAGAAATTCCTGTTGGCTTTCATTTTAAAACTCCGATCATTCAAGAAGTTAAAAAATATGACAATAGGATTCAAACTTTAGATGAAGAGCCTGATAGAATTCTTACTGTTGAAAGTAAATATTTATTAGTAGACTCTTTTATTAAATATAGAATTTCTGATGTTTTAGTCTTTTACAAAGCTAACAATGGAAGTTTTAATAGCTTGAATAGCTTACTTGCTCAAAGATCTGAGTTTGTTTTAAAGAATAATTTTGGTAAAAGAACTGTTAAAGAGGTTGTCTCTGGGGAAAGAGATGAGCTTATGAATATCATGCTTAACTCTTTAAATGATTCAGTTGCTGACTTGGGTGTCGAGATAGTTGATTTTAGAGTCAAGAGAATAGATCTTCCTTCAAACTTAAGTAACTCAGTTTATGAAAGAATGAGAACTGAAAGAAATAGATTGGCAGAAGAACTGAGATCTGAAGGAAAAGAGATTGCTAGAGAAATAAGAGCTATTGCTGATAAAGATAAGGTGGTGATTCTTGCTGATGCATACAAAAAAGCAGAATTATTAAGAGGTGAAGGAGATGCTGAGGCTGCAAGAATTTATGCTGAAGGCTTTTCACAAAATCCTGAATTCTATGAATTTACAAGAAGTATGAGAGCTTATGTTGAAACGTTTGAAAATAAGTCTGATGTTATGCTAATAGATGCTAATTCAGATTTCTTAAAGTATTTAAACAGCAAAGAAATTTCTAACTAGTAAATTTTATGGCTTCAAACACTCTTATTCTTGGTCTTCAATGGGGAGACGAAGGAAAGGGTAAAATTGTTGATGCTCTAAGTGAAAAAGTACATGCTGTATGTCGCTTTCAGGGCGGTCACAATGCAGGTCATACGATAAAGGTTAATGGTAATCAAACTGTTCTTCATCTAACTCCCTCAGGCATTCTTCATCCAAAAGTTAATTGCCTTATTGGTAATGGTGTTGTCCTCTCATTAGAAGCTTTAGACAAAGAAATCAAAGGTCTCGAAGAGGCTGGTGTAGATTTTACTAATAGATTTTTTGTTAGCTCTGGATGTGCGTTAATTCTCCCAAGTCATATTAGTATTGATAAAACGCGAGATAAAAAAGAATCAATCGGAACAACTGGAAGAGGTATAGGACCATCTTATGAGGATAAGATCTCTAGAAGGGCTGTAAGATTTGGTGATATTGGAGATGAAAAAATATTAAGAGAAAAAGTCAATCTTCTTGTTACCTATCATAATCGTCTTTTAGTAGAACTTTATGGAGAAAAGCCTCATGATATAGAAGAAGTAATATCTGAATTACTTTCCTATAAACATCTATATGATAATTTCTGCACTGATACTCAAGGAATTTTATATGACTGGGTGCAGGCTGATAAATCATTATTATTTGAAGGTGCTCAAGGTACTTTATTAGACATAGACCATGGCACTTATCCATTTGTAACCTCATCAAGTACAACTGCTGGCGGTGTTTCAACAGGCCTAGGAATTGGACCAAAGTATATAGATAAAATTATAGGTATTTCTAAGGCTTACTGTACAAGAGTAGGAGAAGGACCATTTCTTACCGAGTTATTTGATGACAATGCAAAGATGCTCGCTGAAAAAGGGCATGAATTTGGAGCAACAACAGGCAGACCAAGAAGATGTGGTTGGCTAGATTTACTGGCTCTTAAAAAAGCTGTTTTTACAAATTCTGTAACGGATATATGCTTAACAAAATTAGATGTTATGGATGAATTTGCTTCTATTGATGTTTGTATTGATTACGATAATAGTAATCCTGTATACAAAACTTTTGATGGCTGGCAGTCATCAACGGTAGGCACTACAGTTTTTGAAGACCTTCCTATAAAAGCTCAAGAATATGTCAATTTTATAGAAGATTTTGTCGGCTGTTCTATATCTTTTGTTTCAACCGGCCCATCAAGAGATCAGACAATCCATAGATAGAATATTATTTCTTTTGTTTAAGAAATTTATCTAAATTGGCATTGATGAATTTATAAGAGTCAGGATTTGAGAATTTTTTTGAAAGCCTCAAAGCCTCATCAATAACAACTGGTTTATCAAGAGTTCCATAAATCATTTCATTCAAAGCAAAATATAATATGGCTTTATCCATAAGATCCATATTTGATTCCTTAACACCCAGATCATCTAAAACATCTTTGATAGCGTCTTTATTTTTTTCAATAGATTTTAAAGAAAGAGTAAAAGAGTAAAAATCGACTTTTTTATTTTTATGCTCATCCTTAAATTGATCAATAATGTCGGTACAATCCTGATCATTAAAAAACATTTGAAAGATTGCCTGGACAAGGTATTCTCTTGTCCTTACTTCAACCTTATAATTAGCTAGATTTTTCATTAATTAGCTTCAAAAGAGCGTTTGAATTATTTTTGGTATTAACCATTATTCTTTCTTCTAATTGCTCTTTATTTTCTACACATATAACGTTATTTATAAAGGAAATACTTGGATAGCTCATCGACAAAGAGCCAATAGATGAAAAGGTTTCATTTGTTACTAGCTCATAATGAGAAGTCCCGCCCCTTATAACAATACCCAAAAAAAGAACTCCTAAAAATTTATCTGGATTCTTAACTAATTTATGTTTTGCTAAAGCAGCTAATTCAATTGATCCTGGTGCCGTGGCTAAGTCAGCAGAATATCCAGCTAATTCCAAAGCCTCTTCTGCAACTTGAATCATCGTGTTTATATATTCGTTATACCAAGAAGTATGAACTATCAATATCTTATTCATTTACAAAACCAGTAATATCTATATTAAACCCTGAGACTGCATTATATTTTGTTGGAGTGCCAATAACAGTTATCTGTTTAAGATCCAACGCTCTTAAAATCTGAGAACCTACTCCAATAACTCTTCTATTTGTTTTTGGTTCTATTTCTTTATCTTCCAACTTATTAAGCCAGTAACTTTTAGCATCCCTATGATTTATTAAAACAAATAAACCAACTTCTTCTTTAGATATTCTTTCGAGTGATTTGCGAATTGACCAGTTTTTTCCCAACTCTTCAATACCTAAAGTATCTTGTAATATGCTTTGAGTTTGAACTCTTACAAGAGGGGAGCTAACTTTAGATAAATCACCTTTAGTTAAAGAAAAATGGTATTCGTCATTCAAAGTATCTCTCCATACAATTAATTTAAAATCACCAAATTCATTTGATACATCTTTTTCATGAACGGCTTCAACTGTAGAGTCTGATGACAATCTATAATCTATTAAGTCAGCTATAGTGCCTACTTTAATGTCGTACTCTGTCCCAAATTTAATTAAATCGTCTCTTCTGGCCATGGTACCGTCATCATTCATGATTTCACAAATCACACCTGCAGATTGAAAGCCAGCAAGTTTTGCAAGATCACAAGCAGCCTCAGTATGACCTGCTCTACTTAAGACACCACCATCCATAGCTTTTAATGGAAAAATATGTCCAGGCTGAACAATGTCAGACGCTACCGAATCTTTATTAACAGCAGTTTTGATTGTGTGGGCTCTATCTGCAGCAGAGATACCTGTTGTAATACCTTCTGCGGCTTCAATCGAGACTGTAAAAGCAGTTCTATTAGCTGCTCTATTTTTTTTAGTCATCATTTGTAAATCGTATTTATTACACAATTCTGAGCTCATAGGTAGGCAAATCAAACCTTTTCCTTTTGATGCCATAAAGTTAACTATCTCAGGGGTTATAAGATCAGCTGCGCAAACTAAATCACCTTCATTTTCTCTAGATTCATCATCAAGAATGATTACCATCTTTCCTTTTTTTACATCCTCTATGAGGTCTGTGATGTTATGTTTTAGCATTTCTTATAAATTTTCTTTATATCTGATTCAATTTTATACGTGGATTCTAAGTTAAAACCAAACTTTTCAACAGCGTTATCTTCATCAAACCAATTCACCCCATCTGAGCCAAGCTCATTTGGAGATTCATATATTATTAGCTCATCCACAAGTCCTGAAGATAAAAATGAATTTACAAGTTTAGGACCAGCCTCTACAAGAATAGAGTTGATATCTGTTGTCGCATATTTCTTAACAATTTTTTTAATACTTCTTTCTTTGATCACATCGACATCGGCATCTATAAAAAAATTATTCCTAAAATTAATGTCATCCTTATTTGTTAATAATATTTTTTTAAGTTTGTTTGAAGCAAAATTTACCCTAGCATTCATCCTTGGATTGTCGTCGATTAAGGTATTACCACCAGTTAAAATCGCATCATATAAAGCTCTAACTAACTGAACATCTTTTCTAGATTCTTTGCAGGTAATCCAAGTACTGCTGCCGTTCCTGTTATGAGATTTACCATCTTTTGAACTTGCTATCTTGACACTAATAAATGGTCGCTCATTGAGATGTTTGAAGAAAAAAAATTTATTTTGGTCCATTATTTCTTTTTCACAAACACCCACAATCGTCTCTATTCCATTTTCTAAAAGCTTTTGAATTCCAGTTCCTGAAACTTTAGGATTTGGGTCTTGGCAACCAATTATTACTTTTTTTATTCCTGAATCAATAATTGCTTGAGAACACGGACCAGTTTTACCTGAATGATTGCAGGGCTCTAATGTGCATACTAATGTTAATTCATCAAAAGAATTAAAATCTACGCCAATCTTTTTTTTTGCACGATTAATTGCATTAATTTCAGCATGGGCAGATCCAAAATTTTCATGAGCTCCTTCTGAAATAATTAAATCATCCTTAAGAATAATTGCACCAACTACTGGATTGGGTTTCGCTGTATACCTATATACATCAGCTAGAGATATAGCTCTCTGCATTAAATCGTCGTAGCTCATTTTTTTGTTTTTTTTCTAGAAGGCTTTTCTTTATTTAAAGAATTAATTTCTGCTGAAAAATCTTTTATATCTTGGAAATCTCTATAAACCGATGCAAATCTAACATAGGCAACACTATCAACGTCCTTAAGGGCATTCATCATAATCTCACCAATTTTTATAGATTGAATCTCTCTAACGCCACTAGTTCTTATCTCATTAAGAATTTTTCCAAAAACTGTATCTATCTCTTCAGATGACAGAGGTCTTTTTTCAAGAGCTCTTAACATTCCTCTTTTTAGTTTTGAGCCATTAAACGGTTGTCGTTCCCCATTATTTTTTATTACTCTTGGAAGAGCAAGATCTGCGGTTTCAAATGTTGTAAACCTTGACTGACAAACTTCGCATGACCTTCTTCTTCTAGTTTGTGACCCATCAGCTACCAATCTAGAGTCAATAACTTTGGTATCTTCGGCTTGGCAAAAAGGGCAATACATCTATAAATTATAGACTGGATATTGATTGGTGAGTTTAATAACGCTATCTTTTATCTCATTCATTTTTGATTCGTCTTCATTATTTTCAATTACATCACATATCCAATTAGTCAGAAGTTTAACTTCATCCTCTTTAAAGCCTCTTGTTGTAATCGCTGGAGTGCCTAGCCTAATTCCTGAAGTAACAAATGGGGACCTCTGATCATTGGGAACAGCATTTTTGTTTACTGTTATGTTTACTTCTCCGAGTGCTTTTTCTAAATCTTTACCAGTTATTTCCTTATTTCTAAGATCGACTAAAACAATATGATTCTTAGTACCTCCAGAAACAACATCTATGTTTCTTAAAAGTAGTGTCTCACACATTATTTTTGCATTATTCATAACTTGTTGAACATACACTTTAAACTCTGGCTCTAAAGCCTCTTTAAAACAAATAGCCTTAGCAGCAATAACATGCATCAAAGGACCACCTTGAGATCCGGGGAATACTGCTGAATTTAATTTTTTTTCTATTACTTCATTCTTCCTAGCAAGAATTATTCCTGATCTTGGGCCTCTAAGCGTTTTATGGGTAGTTGATGTCACAACATCAGCAAATGGAACTGGAGAGGGATATAAACCAGCGGCAACTAAGCCTGACACATGTGCCATATCAACAAGAAAGTAAGCTCCAATTTCGTCAGCTATTGCCCTAAATTTTGCCCAATCCACTATGCCTGAATAAGCAGAAAAACCTGCAATTATTAGTTTAGGATTATGTTTATGAGCTAATTCTCTCACTTGATCATAATCAATTTCATTAGTCTCAGGATGAAGACCGTATTGAATACCATTATA
Organism: uncultured Gammaproteobacteria bacterium; assembly: GCA_964613455.1. GTDB lineage: Bacteria > Pseudomonadota > Gammaproteobacteria > Magnimaribacterales > D2472 > SCGC-AAA076-P13. Next base: position 61,869 of record CAZTGS010000003.1, read on the forward strand.
GTTCCTGCCTGAAAAATTAACCTTAGCACCATGGGTTAGATGGCCTCCATGGTCTAAGCTCATGCCAAGAATAGTGTCATTTGGTTCAAGTAACGCTAAAAATGCTGCAGCATTAGCTGACGAACCTGAATGTGGCTGAACGTTTGCATAATCTGCTTTAAATAATTCTTTTGCTCTAGAAATTGCAATCTCTTCAGCTATATCTACAAACTCACAACCTCCATAGTATCTTTTTGAAGGATAGCCTTCGGCATATTTATTTGTTAACAAGGATCCTTGTGCTTCTAGAATTCTTGTACTTGCATAGTTCTCTGATGCAATAAGCTCAATATGATCTTCTTGCCTTTCGGCCTCATTTTTTAAAGAACTCCATAATTCTGAGTCATACTTCTCTATTGATTCAGTATTTTTAAAAATAGAATCACTTTTGGACATTATCTTTTTTTTAAACATAAATTTCTATTAGTTATTGATGCTTAGTGCTGAAATATAGCAACCAAGACTATTATTGAAAAAAATATTTTAAATCATCTAAGGCTTTTTGTGTGCAAAACGAGTAATTCTTTTTGGATAACATGTTTTGCAGATTGAGCATTTTAGACCATAGCATGCTTGAGCTTGGCAAAATTCACGACCCCAAAATATAATTTGTAAGTGAAGTTTATTCCATGTCGACTTGGGAAATAGTTTTTTTAGATCAGCTTCCGTTTTTTTCACATTTTTTCCATCTGTAAGACCCCATCTTTGCGCCAATCTATGAATATGGGTATCTACTGCAAATGCAGGAATTCCAAAACCTTGACTCATAACAACTGATGCAGTTTTATGACCTACACCAGGAAGTTTCTCTAACTCATCGAAAGAACATGGAACAACCTCATTAAATTTTGAGACTAAAATACTTGATAGTTCTTTTATAGCCTTCGATTTTTTGGGCCCTAAGCCACAGGGTTTAATAATTTCATAAATTTTATCTTGAGACAATTTGCTCATAGATAACGGAGAAGATGCAAGCTTAAATAATCGAGGAGTCACTTTATTAACCCTTTCATCAGTGCATTGTGCTGACAAAAGAACAGCCACTAGAAGAGTGAAATTACTGGTGTGGTCTAGAGGAATAGGTGTAACAGGGTATGCTTCATTTAATACCTTTAATGCCACCAAAGCTCTTTCAGATTTCTTCATGAAGCCAAATGTAGCATAATATTTAGATAATTATGAATACTGACAAATTACAAAAATATATTTTAAAACTTAAAGATAGTTTTCTTGAAGAGTCTGAAGAAAATAAAAAAATGCTCGATATATATATGAAATATGTTGAAGGTACAGTTTCTAGTGAGGATATGGAATACGCAAATAAGCAACTTAATCAAGTATTCAAAAGTTTAGGTCTTGGGGTGTTAACCATTCTTCCATTTAGTCCAATCACAATTCCTTATGTGATTAAAAAAGCCAAAGAGTTGGGTATAGATATAATACCCAATTGGTACAAGAAGCTTTAAGAACAGTTCAGGATAGATTAGAATATCTTGTAAAATTTTTTACTTATGGAGAAATTATGAAAAATGTAGTTATAGTCGATAGTGTAAGAACTGGACTAGCTAAATCTCACAGAGGCGGTTTTAACATGACTAGGCCTGACGATATGCTTGCTCATATTATTAATGCAATGCTTGAAAGGAACCCAAACCTACCTCCCGAGGCAGTTGAGGATGTGATTATGGGTTGTGGAAATCCTGAGGGAGCACAAGGACATAATGTAGGAAGAAATGCAGCAGTTTTATCCAATCTTCCTTTAACTACTGGAGGAACAACCATCAATAGGTACTGTTCTTCTGGAATGCAGTCTATTTCTATGGCAGCAGGTCAAATTATGGCTGGTTGTTATGACACTGTTATTGCTGGTGGTGCAGAAACAATTTCTATGATGAATATGAATCTCGATAATTTTGTTAATGAAAAATTAGCAGAACAATCACCTGGAATATATTACCCAATGGGTATGACAGCTGAAGTTGTAGCTAAAAGATACAATGTCTCTCGTGAAACTCAGGATGAAATTGCATTTGAAAGTCAAAAAAGAACAGCTGCCGCTCAAGAAGCTGGAATATTTGCAGATGAAATTATTCCTATGGATACTAAGATGCGCTTAACAAATAAAGAAACAGGTGATTCTAAAGAGGTTGATGTAACTGTTGATAAAGACGAATGCAATAGACCCGGAACAACGATGGATGCATTGGGTGGATTAAAGCCTGTATTTGACCCTGAAAATGGAACTGTTACTGCTGGTAATTCCTCTCAACTATCAGACGGAGCTTCTGTGAACCTTCTAATGTCGGAGGATAAAGCAATCGAACTTGGTTTAAAGCCAGTAGCGTATTTTAGAGGTTTTACAACTATGGGTTGTGAGCCAGATGAGATGGGTATTGGGCCAGTCTATTCTGTCCCAAAATTACTTAAAAATTATAATATGTCTATGGATGATATTGATCTTTGGGAGTTAAATGAGGCTTTTGCAGTTCAGGTAGCTCATTGTAGAGATACTCTTGGGATATCAATGGATAAGTTGAATGTTAATGGTGGGTCTATCTCAATAGGCCATCCTTTCGGCATGACTGGATCCAGATGTGTGGGTCACTTAACAAGAGAATTAGTTAGAAGAGATAAGCAATTTGGAGTTGTTACTATGTGCGTAGGCGGCGGCATGGGAGCATCAGGATTATTCGAAAGATATCCTAGCTAATTTTTGCTTTCTGAATTCGAATTAATTAATTTATTCCGAGATATTGGATCGGAATATTACGAGCAGAATGGCATAGTTTTATCTCCAGGAGATGACTGTGCCATTATAGATCTCCCAAAACCATTAATAACATCTGTTGATGCTTCTGTAGCTGATATCCACTTTCCTTCTAATGCTAACCCAATTGATATAGGTTATAGATCTGTTGCAGTTGCATTAAGTGATCTTGCGGCTATGGGATGCTTCCCAAGAGCTTTTAGTCTTTCGGTAACTTCTCCAATAAATGATAAAGAGTGGTACATAAACTTATCAAAGGGAGTTAAAGAAATTGCTGATGAGTTTGAAATATCTTTGATAGGTGGAGATATAACTAAGGGCCCATTAAATCTGAATGTTATTGTATATGGGACTCCATATGATTCTAAAGTTTTAAAAAGAAGCTCGGCAAAGATTGGAGATAATATCTATATTAGCTCCCAAATAGGGAGAGCAAAAAAAGGCTTAAGCGATTTTATTAATGGTGACCTTCAATCAGAATTTATTAAAGATTACTTAAGACCCTTGCCAAAGATAAAATTAGGAAAAGATATTATTAATTTAGCATCAGCGTGCATAGACACATCTGATGGTCTTTTGGCTGACCTTAAAAATATCCTTAAATCTTCAGAAGTTGGCGCTATTATTTTTCTTGACGATATTCCAATAACTTCTGGCATAGAAGATATTAATGCTGGTGATGACTATGATCTATGCTTTACTATGCCTAGTAATATACCTAATAATGACTTCTATAAAATTGGTGAGGTTATTGAGGGAACTGAAATAAAATTAGTTTCAGATAAAGGTTATGATGTTGATATAAAAGGATTCGATCACTTTAATAATGAATAATTTTCCAAATTTAAAAAAACCTACACACTTATTTGCTACTTTATTTGGGATTGGTAAGCTACCTTTCGGTCCTGGGACCTGGGGCTCAGTAGCAACTCTTTTTTTATGGGTTGGCTGCAGTTCTTCAATTCAAAGTAACTTTATGATACTGATTTTCATACTTTGTTTCTCAGTCATTATTTGCCATTTAGCTACTCGAAATTTAGTTGAAAAAGATCAAAAATCTATAGTTATAGATGAGTTTGCTGGCATGTGGCTTGCTTTATTTATTGTCTCTGATGTTGCAGCTGCAGGACTTACTTTTTTACTTTTTAGAGTTTTTGATATCTTCAAGCCTTTCCCTATTTCTTATATAGACAAAAACATGAAAAGTGGTTTGGGGATTGTTTTAGATGACTTAGTTGCAGGGCTTGCTGCAGGCTATCTAACAGTACTTATTTATTCTTTCCTTTAAAGAAGAGCTATCTAAACCACATTCTTTAATCATTTCTTCTCTTGATGCATGTTCAACAAACTTATCAGGAATTCCAAAAAGTTTTGATTTAATAAGTATGCCTTCTTCTGAACAAAATTCCTGAACAGCACTTCCAGCACCTCCGGCAACGGAACCATCTTCAAGAGATATAAATAAATCTGCATTAGATAAATATTCTTTAAGTAACTCTTTATCTAAAGGCTTAACAAATCTCATATCTAATAAAGTTAAATCCAAATCATTACTAACACTTATTGCTTCGTGAAGAAGGGCGCCAAAGTTTAGAAAAATAATTTTTTTATTGCCTTCTCTTAATATCCTCCCTTTACCAATCTCTACACTATCTAAATTTAATTCCACTTTAGTGTTTGGTCCGGTTCCTCTTGGGTATCTGACAGCAGCAGGACCTTTATATTTAAATGCTGTAGAAAGCAGTAATCTTGTTTCTTTCTCATCAGATGGCGTCATAAGGATCATATTGGGAATACACCTTAAAAAGGCAATATCATAATTACCAGAATGAGTAGGGCCATCTTCACCAACCAGACCGGCTCTATCTAAAGCAAATGTTACATCAAGGTTTTGAACTGCAACATCATGAATAAATTGGTCATATGCTCTTTGAAGAAAAGTTGAGTATATTGCAACAACAGGTTTTTTATTTGCCTTAGCAAGACCTGCTGCAAATGTTACTGAGTGTTGTTCGGCTATAGCAACATCAAAATAACGTTCAGGAAACTCCCTACTAAACTTAACTAAACCAGAGCCTTCTCGCATTGCAGGAGTTATCGCAACAAGATCCTTATCATCTTTGGCCATATCAACAATCCAATCACCAAAAATATCTTGATACTTTGGGCTAGAAGAGGAAGGTGATTTAATAGCATTAATTTTTCCTATTGCATGGAACTCAATCCTATCTGCTTCTGCGGCATTTAGACCAGCTCCTTTTTTAGTAATAATATGAAGAAATTGTGGTCCATCAAAATCTTTAAGATTTCCAATAACATCTATTAATTCTTTAATATTATGCCCATCTATAGGACCAATATAGTTTAAGCCAAGTTCTTCAAATATAGTTCCAGGTGCAACCATAGCCTTCATTTGAGTCTCTACCTTTCTTGCTAGGTGATATGCTTGCGGTAACGGCTTTAAAAAACTAGCGCCACTTGTTTTGATGCCTTTATATATTTTTGAAGCCCAAATTCTAGAAAAGTAATTAGACAAACCCCCAATATTTTCAGAAATTGACATATCGTTATCATTTAAAATTATTAGCATATTTGGTTTTAAATGTCCGCTATGACTTAATGCCTCAAATGCCATCCCAGCTGTTATTGCTCCATCACCAATTACTGCTACATTTTTTTTATTTAGATCACTGTCTTTTGCGGCTATTGCCATTCCTAAAATAGCACTTATTGATGTACTAGAGTGACCAACTCCAAATGCATCGTATTCACTTTCAGTTATTGCTGGAAAAGGAGCCAATCCTCCACTTTTTCTTATAGACTCAATAGAAGACTTCCTGCCAGTAAGTATTTTATGAGGGTAAGCCTGATGACCCACATCCCATATTAAATTGTCGCTAGGAGTATTGTATAAGTAATGCAAAACTATCGTTAATTCAATAACACCCAAACCACTTCCTAGATGGCCGCCACTTCGGCCAACAGAGTAAAGTAAAAATTCTCTTAATTCATTTGCTAAAGTTTCCAACTCAGAAGTTGAAAATGATCTTATATCAGAGGGTATATTAACCCTATCAAGTAGAGGAGTGCTTGGCTTATTTTTAGGTATTTCGTTAAAAATTTTCACTAATTTTTCCTTTTGATTAGATATTGAGCTAACTCAATTAAAGTTTCAATATTCTCTACTTTAGAGCTCCTTATTTTAGCCAATGCCGAATGCGTTAAGCTCTCTGCTTCTTTTTTAGCATTCTCTAAGCCAATAATATCTATATAGGTAGCTTTGTTATTTTTTATATCAGAATTAATATTCTTTCCAAGATTTTCTTGAGTCTCAGTTACATCAAGTATGTCATCAGTTATTTGAAATGCTAAACCTATATTTTTACTAAAATCTTTTAAAGTGTTAATAGTATATTCATCCTGATCAGTTCCTATCTGACCCATCATCACAGAACATTCAATTAATTTACCTGTTTTTAAATTGTGTATTTCATTTAACATTTCTTTAGTAAGATTTTCTAGATTCTCTTCATTTTCTATATCAAGATGCTGACCAAAAACCATGCCATTCTTGCCACATGATTGTGAAAGAATCTTTATTGCATAAACTTTTTCTTCAGGAGTCATATCTTCGTCGTCACAGATAATCTCATAGGCAAGTGCTTGAAGTGCATCTCCAGCAAGAACGGCATTAGCTTCTCCATATTTAATATGATTAGATGGCTGATTCCTTCGGAAATTATCATCATCCATACAAGGTAAATCATCATGAATAAGAGAGTAGGTATGCATTAATTCAACCGAAGCTGCGAGGGTTGTAATACTTTTTTGTGAGATATTTTTATTTGTTTTAGCAGAAGCAAAAATTAGACCAGCCCGAATCATTTTACTATTACTAAGTGCTGAATAACTCATTGACTCTTCTATAAGGTTTGATGCATTGATACTTATAGCTATCTTATCTCTCACGAGCTCTTTAACATGAGAAAGATATTCTGAAGCCATTAGGTTTTAGGAGTTATCTAATTCTTGAGAAGATCCATCATCAAGCAGTTCTTTTACCCTTAATTCTGCTTTTTCTAGCTGTTTTTGACATTCTTTCACAAGATTTATTCCCGCTTCAAATGATTTAACTGAGTCTTCTAGGTTTATATTCTCATCTTCAAGTTTTGAAACGATTGATTCGAGCTCTTTTAAAGAAGACTCAAAGTCTATTTTTTTATTTGGATTAGCCATAGTTTATTGTAATTTATTAATTAGTTGTTTTTGAAAAATTTTTTAAAATCATTTCTAAGTGCATAAGGTAAAGCAAGAATAGCAGGAGTCAAAATCAAAGTTATAAAAGTACTAAAACCTAAACCAAATACAATTGATACCGCAAGATTTGACCACCAATCAACAATCCTACTTCCAAATAATATATCTCTAGAAATAATGTCTAAACTTATTCCCATAGCTAGAGGCATTAGGCCAAATATTGTTGTTAAGGAAGTTAAAAGGATGGGTCGCAACCTTTGCTTACAAGCGTTAACTATGTGAAGTGATTTCTCTAGATGAGGAGATTCCTCTTTAAGCTTATTAAAGGTATCAATTAAAACAATATTATTATTAACTACAATTCCAGCAAGGGTAACAATTGACAATCCAGTCATGGTTGTACTAAAGGGCTTGCCTGTTATCAAAAGGCCAAGTAGAACTCCAACAAATGATATTGTCACCGAGGATAGGATGATAAATGATTGATAAAAGCTATTAAATTGCGTGAGAAGCATTATCAACATTATAAAAAGAGCAGTAATTCCTGCGCTAATCATAAATTCATTAACATCAGCAGTTTCTTCAGCCATTCCACTAAAACCATAAGAGATATTTTTGCCTAAATTTACAGTCTTAAGCCAATCGTCCAACTCCTTTACTTTTTCAGCTACTTTAGAATCATCAATAGTTCCTGAGCCAATTTCTTGAAAGTACTTACCATTTTTTCTATTTACAGTTTGCCTATTTTCTTTTGGAATTACCTTTATAAAAGAACTAACAGGAACAAGTCCTTTAATTGTCGTAACATTTAAATTCTTAATTCCAGTTATCGTCCTATCAGCTTCTGGGAATCTAGCTCTTATTTCAACTTCATCTTTTGAGTCATCAGGTCTGTATTCGCCAACTTTAAAACCGTTTGTAAGCATTTGAACCAAAGCTCCAACATCTCCAACACTAACTCCCAGTTGAGCAGCCTTTTGTTTGTCCACTTCAACACTCCATTCAACAGAAGGATAGGATTTAGAAGAAGAAATATTTTTTAAGCCATCTACATTGTTTCGCATATGTAACTCAATAATATTAATAGCATCATTAACTTGAGCCTCAGTATTTCCATAAACAGAAAGTTCAATAGGAACATCAAATGATGGTCCGCCTAAATCAGGTTCAATCTCAACAAAGATACCTGGAAGGTCATTCGTTGATTTTGCCAGCAAGCCCATTACTTCTAGACCAGATATAGATCGTTCATTTGGCAGAGCAACTTCAACATAACCACCCCCAATCTTGTCAGCTCCAGCATTCCACCATTCAGTCCCTGCTCTTAAATAAACACTTCCCACACCTTCAATTTTTAAAAATTCAGATTCAACTTGTTCAATTATTTCTTTTGTCTCAATTGCAGAATAATTACCTCTAGCTTTAATTGTTACATTTGCTTGAACTGGGTCTACAAGAGCAAAATATATTGTCCCTTTTCCAAAGTAGGAGTAACTAAGAACTATTAACAACAGTATGGAGATAACACCTAAACAGGTTTCAACAGGGTTTCTTACAAATTTCTCTATTCGCTTGCCGTATATCTCAGTTAATCTTGTAAAAATTGATTCTCGGCCCTCATCTTTATTTAACGAGGATTCTCTCTGTCCAAAATACGTGCCAATAACGGGTATCATTATTAATGAATATATTAAAGATGCTATTAATACAAAGAAAACAGTTATTGGTAAATACCTCATAAACTGTCCAGTAAATCCTGGCCAAAAAATTATAGGTATAAAGGCTGCCATTGTGGTTCCTGTTGAAGCCAGTATTGGATAAAACATTCTTTTTGAAGCCAGTTTATAACCTTCAGCTCTAGAGAGGCCTTCTGCTATTTTTTTATCAGCATACTCGGTGATCACAATAGCACCATCTATCAACATTCCCATTCCAAGGAGCAAACCCATCATTACTAAGAAATTAACTTCCATATCGAGTATGAATAAAATTAAATATGTAAGAAGAAAACAAAAAGGTATAGATAAGCCAACTAGCATAGATACTCTTATTCCCATACTTGCTATAACAAGAACCATAATCAAGATAACAGCGGCAATAATATTTCCATTTAATTCTTTTACCATTAAAGCGGCATATATCGTATCGTCATCAGTTATTACAATTCGTAAATTTTCTGGAAGAGTTTTCTCAAATTCTTCAAGAATTTCACGAATAGCATTAGATGCATCTATTGCATTAGCACCTTCTCTTAAAGTTAATTCTAAAGTTACCGCATCCTCTCCATTAACTCTCGCATAAGAAGTAAAGTCTTTAAAAGTTCTTTTAATAGATGCTATATCTCCTAACGTGACAATTGCATCTTTGGTAACCTTAATAGGTATTGAGTAAACATCTTTAGCTGTTTCAATAATACTTGGGACTTCAACATTAAAACTTCCTTTACCTGTATCTTGAGTTCCGCCTGGAATTATTAAGTTATTATTTGCAACAGAGTAATAAATATCAGAAAGAGTGACTTCATAAGATTCCATCCTAGATTTATTAATGACACCTTCAAGGACCTCTTCTGGAGCACCTGCTAAGTTTGCTCTTAATACTTCTTCTATTCCTTCTACTTGATCTTTAAGCTCTCTTCCATAAAAAACTTTTTGTCTTATAGAGCTGCTTCCAACAATACTTATATTCATAATCGGAAAACTTGATTCGCTATATTCTGAGATTTGTGGATCTTCAGCTTCTCTGGGAAGCTCGTATTTAGTTTCCTCAACCCCTTGCTTAATATCTACAAGAGCTTGATCCATATCAAACCCAACCTCAAACTCAAGAAAAATTCTAGCAAAGCTTAAAGAGCTTGTGGATCGAATATTTTTTACACCGGTTACATTCTTTAATCTGTTCTCAAGTGGTCTTGCTATTAGTCTTGACGTATCACTAGGGGAGGCACCATCCAAAAAGACAGATACTGATATAAAAGGCAATTGGACATTAGGTGAAGCAGCAACTGGAATTTCTTGTCTCGCGTAAGACCCAGCAATAACCACCATTAAGGCAATCATCATTGTTGTCTTTGCTTTAGCTAAAGCAAAATCTATAATTCTTGTCATAGCCTATTAGTTAGAACGTTTTGTCCATTTTCTACAAAACCTTGACCTTGAACAATGAGCTCAATACTATCAGGAAGGCCTGAAACCCAAACTCCTGATTCTGAATCTTCGAGAATCTCAATCTCATGGAAAATAACAATATTATCTTTTACAGATCTTAAACCTAACTTTCCGTCATCATTAAGAATTAAAATCGAAGGTGATACTTGATGTGCTAATATTTTTTTTGTTTTGATTGTCATTTCTGAAGTAATCCCATCTCTTATTAGTCCTTCAACATTCCTTACCTGAGATTCAACTTTAAATGTTCTTGTAGAATCAGACGCACTTTTAGAAACAAAAGTTAGATTGCCTTCAACCGTTTCGCCTGTTATCAAGTTCATTACAGTTTCTTGGCCAGATTCAATTTTGTTAATAGCAAACTCAGGAACCTCAGCAATAAAAGTTATTGGGTCTAATTGAATAATGGTTGCGCAGTTCTGTCCTCGTTCTAAAAAATTACCTGGTTTTACTATCTGCTCTAGATACCCTGAAAATGGAGCCTTAACTTCTGTTCTATTTAGCTCTACCACTCCAAGACTGCACAAAATAAAATCTTTTTCTACAAATTGGCCTTGTTTTGCTCCAATCTTAACCACTTCGCCAGAAGTTTTAGCTCTCACATTAACTCTAGCTTCAGATTCAGTTGTTGCCTTTAGCTTAATAAGAGGCTGAAATATCATTGCATCACTTAGCATAGTGCCAACAGAGAACAAATCTTTCTTCTCAACAAGTAGGTCTTTATCATCACTTACAAAAAAACCTGAGATCATCCAAAGAAGAATTGGCGCTAAGATAAATAGAGATATTCTTATATTTTTAGTCATATTTTTTTATTTTACTACTTTTGGAGAGAATAAGTTTGAAGAGATTCTAGACTTTATGCTTTTTTCTTAGACTTTCAAATAGTTTTTGATTAATAGGTGAAGGTTTTTCAACTTCTTTAGTTTTTTCAATCTCAAATGCCGATCCTTGAATGGAATGATCTTTTAATTTTAAAAATATTCTTTTAAATGCAAAAAATAGTTCTTTAGTATCCTTTTCATCTAATACGTTCCAACCAATCTTTTTTCCAGCAAAATAAACCACTGGATGACTCCATGGATATTCATTTCTTGGAGCATAGGATTTTCTTGCCTCTATGTATGCTTCTTCTGCAGATGGAAACCCATCTTCATCTTTTATTTCTGAACATGCTTTGACAATATCAGTAAGTGTTGGAAGATAAGATTGAGTACCTACAACATCTTCAATTGCTTGAGCAATTATTTCTGATGAAAAATGTTTAAGACTCATTGCCCAAAGCTTTTTACCTTCATTTAATCTTTCATCTGAGCCAAATACCTTGTAGAACTGATAATGATAAGCAAGCTCAAGCTTTAAAAAGAGCTTATCTATGGATTCTATAAATTCTTGTTTATTCGAAATTGATTTCTTTTGCCCAAGAGGAGTCACCTTTTCTTGACGAGAAGTCTTTCGAATATTTTCCTGGTTCAGAATGTTTTTTACTTTCTTCATTATTTATATTTTGGCTTCCTAAATGCCTTCTTTTAACATGCTCAATGAATTTTGAGTTCCATGTTGTAAAGGCAGAGCCATTTTCTTTCCAATACAGTATAAACTCTCTCAAATATTTTGAGGATGATTCTTTAGATATTTCAGATAATTCTAATATATCGTAAACATCTTCGCTGGGCATCCACTTAGAATCAATTGGATAGGGAAGACCCTTATTAGAGCTTTGATCCTTTGCCCACTCTCTTCTAATAAAGTCAATATATGTAGTATTCCAATTATTTCTTTCTTGTCCTCTTTCAATCCAATAAAGCTTGAATTCTTGAAGCTTTTTGATGCAAAAATCTTCTGACACTTCGCTCATATTCATTATATCTATAGCCTCTTTCGAAGGCTGCCAGTCTGAATTCATTTTTAGTCTGTCAAAATTAGTATTGCCTGCAAGCCTTATCCCATAATTCGTTGGTTTTTTATTTATTTTTATAAAATTATATTTAACTAACTTATTAATATTATTTTCTATGCTCTCTTGCTTAAGAAAGGGCGCTTCTTTTTTTATTGATTCAGCTAAGGATTCAATATCTTTTGAATTAGTAATTTTATTACTTTGATAAAGCTCATAAATTATTGCTGTTTCAACACCAAGCGTTTCAGCAACTTCCTTAGAAAATGATATTTTATCCAAGTCTTTCAAAAATTATGAACCTCTTCTTAAATCTATCGCATTGTTTAGATTTTGAAGGCACAAAAGAGTATCTTCCCAGCCTACACAGCCATCAGTAACACTTTGTCCGTAGTTCATGCTTTCGCTTATTTTTTGATTACCTTCAATTAGATGACTTTCAATCATAACGCCTTTAATATTTTTATTTCCTTTACCAATTTGTTCAGAAATAGACTCTACAACCGGTAATTGTCTTTTGAACTGTTTCTGGCTATTGCCATGACTCGCATCAATCATTATTGACTCATTAACTTCAGCTTCTCTTAAGGCTGTGAGTGTTGCTTCCACTGACTCACTATCATAATTAGGCTCTTTGCCGCCTCTTAAAATGATGTGGCTATCATTATTTCCAGCAGTTTTTAACATAGCTATATCAGCTTCTTTTGTTGCTCCAAGAAAAACATGTGAATGATTTGCAGCTTGAATTCCATCGATTGCAGCCTTTAAATTTCCATCTGTACCATTTTTTATGCCAACTGGACAAGATAAGCCTGAAGCTAATTCTCTATGAATTTGACTCTCAGCAGTTCTGGCTCCAATAGCCCCCCATGAGATAATGTCTGTTATGTATTGTGGTGATATAGGGTCTAAAAATTCAGTACCTGCTGGCAAATTTAATTCTGCTAAATCTATAAGTAGCTTCCGTGCCATTTCAACACCTTTGCTGATATTAAAGCTTTCATTTAAATCAGGATCATTTATTAGACCCTTCCATCCAACAGTTGTTCTTGGTTTTTCAAAATATACTCGCATCACTATTAAGAGATTTTCTTTAAATTTAATATTTTGCTCAACAAGTTTTTTTGCATACTCAAGAGCACTTTTTGGATCATGAATTGAACAAGGGCCTACAACAACTAGGAGCCTATCATCTTTATCATGAAGAATTTGGCTAATTTCTTGTCTAGTTCCATAGACCAGTTTAGCTATTGCATCGTTAATTGGTAGATTATTGATTAGCTCGTAAGGAGCTGGGACCTTTTTTCTATCAATAATTCTTGTATTGTCAGTTGAGTAATTCATATGGTTAATTTATTTGCCTACTTGAGCCTTAATATAAAATGAAAGACACTAAATTAGTAGGAATTAAAGCATTATTTTAAGATAAATTAATCTAAAACAATTCATTTGATAATGATATGAGGATAAAGTTTATTATTAAATACACTATATATTGTATTAATAAGCACTAAACCTTACAATATATAGTGTTTATCATGCAAAATAATACTCAAAAACAACTAGAGTTTCCTACTGTCATGGGCCAGCCCTATGAAAAACTTCCTGACGACTTATTTATACCTCCAAATGCTCTTGAGTTATGTTTAGAAACATTTTCTGGGCCCATGGACCTTTTGCTTTATTTAATAAAGAAAGAAAATATTAATATTTTGGAACTAGATGTATCAAATATTACGGACCAATATATTGAGTACATTGATTTAATGGACTCTCTTCAGTTTGAGCTTGCTGCAGAATATTTAGTAATGGCCGCAACCTTAGCTGAGATTAAATCTAGAATGATGTTGCCGCAACATTCTCACGAAGATGAAGAAGAGGACCCAAGATCTGCATTAATTATGAGATTACAAGAGTATCAAAGATATAAATCTGCCTCAGAGAAACTTGCTGTTATGCCAAGAGTTGATAGGGACTTTTTTACAGCTTCTGCAGCCTTGCCTAAAATTGAAATAGAGAAACAAGAAATTCTAATCACCAAAGATGAGCTAGCTTCAATATTTCATGAAATACAATCCAGGCCTGATTTCAAAGTTAATCATCAAATAGACTTTGAAGAACTTTCAACTCAAGAAAGAATTCAAATCATTTTAGAAATACTAGCAAAAAGGAACGTGGTAAGTTTTTCTAAAACTTTAAGAAAAAATGAGGGTAGGCATGGTGTAGTTGTCACCTTTCTTGCATCCCTTGAGTTGGCTAAAGATGGCCATCTCGAATTAATACAGAATAAAACTGAGGAAATTTTTTTAAAATCTCTTAAAGGAGTTACAAATTGAATATACAAATGATCAATACTGTTGAAGCATTATTATTTGGAGCCGGAAGACCCTTAAGGTTATCAGAAATAAGAGGCTTGCTGGAATCAGATGGAATAGTTGCAGAGTTATCAGACATAAAAAAATGTCTTAATGAATTGGAAGATAGGTATGACTCATCTTCATTAGAAGTAACCGAGGTAGCATCAGGCTACAGACTTCAGATTAAGCAAACATACAGCGCTTCCTTAACTCATCTATGGAACGAAAGAACACCAAGAATATCAAAAGCATTAATGGAAACAATATCAATAATAGCCTATAAACAACCCGTTACCAGAGGAGACATAGAGGATATTAGAGGGGTTAGTGTAAGCACTCAAAGTATAAGATCATTACTAGAGAGAAACTGGATCAAGGTATCAGGTTTTAAGGATGCTCCAGGCAGACCAGCATTGTATTCAACCACAAAAGAGTTTTTGGATGATCTAAACTTAAAAACTCTAACAAGCCTTCCCGAGCTTCCAGAACCTGTTGAAGTAGAAGATAATCAACAACTTTCTCAAGCAATTTAAGCTCTAAAAAATGTCAGAAAGATTGCAAAAATACCTTGCAAAGGCTGGGATTGGATCACGTCGTGCATGCGAAAAGCTTATTCAAGAAGGAAAGGTAATTCTAAACGGTAGGATTGCTCAAATCGGAGCTTCTGTTAGTGAAATAGATGTTGTTGAATTTGATAATAAAATTATTAAAGTAAAAGCTGATGAATTAAAGGTTATTATGCTGAATAAGCCTGAAGGAGTTTTATCCTCATCAGCAAGAGAAAAAAATATCCCAATTGTCTATGATTATCTTCCTAATTCTTTCAATCAAAGGAATTGGATATCAATAGGGCGATTAGATATAAATACTTCAGGCCTAATGCTATTTACAAATGACGGCAGTTTTGCAAATTACTGCATGCATCCTTCTAATACTCTTGATAGAGAGTATCTAGTAAGAGCTAGAGGGGAATTTACCCTAGAAAAGAAGAATTCTATGCTCAAGGGAATAATGATTGATGATCAAATCCATAAATTCACAGATGTCGTTGAAGGTGAAAAAAACGGTACCAACCAATGGTTCTCAGTTTGTTTGGTCAGTGGCAAAAATAGAGAAGTAAGAAAAATATTTCAATCTTTAGATTTTGAAGTTAGTAGGCTAAAAAGAACTAGGTTTGGACCAATATTTCTCCCATCCACTCTTCAAAAAGGAAAATTTAAAGAACTCCAGGAGAAAGATATAGAGCTATTAAAAAATTATGGCAAATAATGCAAATTCACAAAATGCCCATAAATTTTTATTAACGACGTCCAAAAAAAAAGGCTATTACGATTTTTATGATTTTCTCTTATCCACTGAAACAATTTCCTTAGAATCAAGAATTGATAAATCTTTAACCTTAGAACTCTTTCTAATTAAAACTATAATTGGTCAACAGGTTTCAGTGAAAGCAGCCCAATCTATCTGGAATCGAACTAATAAGTATTTAACAGATTGTAATAATAAAATATCCCTTAATTCACTAAAAAAACTTGGTCTTTCGGCGCCCAAAGCTTCATATATATTAGGAATCACAAGAAATAAAAATATCAAATCTTTAAATAAATCCAAGTTAAAAAAATTTTCAGATGAAGAGTTATCATCTTTCTTTTTAAATATTAAGGGAGTTGGGCCATGGACACTTGGAGCAATAAAAATATTTTATTTAACTAGTCCAGATATATATCTAAATGGCGATCTAGCTATACAAAAGAAATCGTTAGAATATTTTGGGTCTTTTGATGATGATATGAAGGATTTTTCACCCTACAGAACCTATCTTTGTTTGTATTTATGGAAAAGTACTAAGAATTAATTTTATTAAATTCTATATATCTATTACTCCCCATTTCACTTTCCTCAGAAAACATCCACAAATAATATTTCAACAAAGATGTTGCCTTTTTTAGGTCCTTAGGATTTTCAGCAGGATATGCAAATGCCCTCATCGCTGTTCGAGTTGCACCTGGATCAAAGTTAAATACTTTAATATTAGATATTGATTCAAGTTCCTCTTGTAGTATTTCAGAAAGTGACTTTACTGCTGATTTTGAAACTGCATATGCACCCCAAAAAGCTCTTCCTTTAATGGCAACTCCTGAAGAGGTAAAGATGATCCTTGGATTAGCAGATTCAAACATCATCGGAGATAAATATTTTGTTAAAAGATAGGAGCTAGTAACATTTGTATTTAAAACTTTTTGCCAAGTATCTAAATCATAGTCATTAATTGATGACATTTTTCCCAGCATTGCTGCATTATGGATAATTCCATCTAAGCACTCAAAATCTTCAGAAATAATATTAGCAATTTCTTGCGATTTATTTTCGTTTAAAAGATTTAAATCACATTTTAATATGATCGGTTTTGTATTATATTTTTCTTGAATCTCATCGTATAAGCTGTCTAACGCATCTTCATTTCTTCCAAGAAGAATTATGTTTGCTCCATAGTTACTTAACTCAAGAGCTACTTCTTTGCCGATGCCTTGCGATGCTCCTGTGACAAGTATATTTTTGTTAACTAAAAAATTCTCTTTAAAATTAAATTTCATTGCTAATTTATTAATGGGATTATCTCTATTGCATTTTTTACAATTGGAGTTTCGTCATAGTCACTCTTTTTTAAAAGTGAATATCCATATTCGCATCCTATTGTCTTAGTTCCAGCATTTTTACCTGCCTCTATATCTTTAGGATGATCGCCTATATATATGCAGTTAATTGGATTAATATTTAATTTTGAACAAGCCAATAAAATTCCTTCTGGATTAGGCTTTACTGCTGATAAATGATCTGGGCATATAAGTACTTTAGAATTATTGAGAATTTTAAAATGCTCGACAACTGGTTTTGCATATTTAAGCGGCTTGTTGGTTACGATACCGAACGGAATATTTTTTGAGTTTAAAGATTCTATTAACTCGAATACACCTTCAAATAAGTTGGATTTATTAGTAAGATTTTTTTTATATTCATCAAGCAGTTCATTTCTATGCTTTAGAAATTTAGGATCATCGATTGATAACTTAAAGCCAATTTCAGTTAATTTTGCCGATCCATCTGACACATGCGACCTTATATAATTTCCATCAAGTTGCTCTTTATTATGTTTTTTAAGAACATTATTAAGGGATAAAATGAAATCAGGAGCTGTGTCTATGAGAGTTCCATCAAGATCAAATAGAACTAGTTCTATTTTATGGTTTTTTTGCATACATCATATAATTTACACCAAGATCATTATTTAGATTGGCTTTATGAGTTAATGGATTATAAAACATGCCCTTTGTTTCCATTAATTCTGCATCCCCATCTCTTACGAATGCAGCAAGAGAGGAAGGCTTTATAAATTTACTAAATTCATGAGTTCCCTTAGGTAGTATATTGAAAATATACTCAGCTCCAACTATTGCAGTAATCCACGATCTAGGATTTTTATTAATTGTAGATAAAAAAAGTAAACCTTCGGGCTTCAATAAATCTATACATGTTTTTACTAATAATTTTGGATCAGGAACATGTTCTAAAACTTCAAGACAGACAACAACATCAAACCTTTCTTCTGAGCTCTCAAAAAGACCTTCAGCAGTAGATTCCATATATTTAATTGATTTACTATTTTCATTAGCATGAATTTTAGCAATCTCTATGCCTGGACCAGCTGCATCTATTCCTGTAACAATTGCCCCGGCATCATGAAGTGCTTCAGATAAAATTCCACCACCACAACCAACATCAAGAACTTTTTTATTCTCAAGATCGACTTTGCTAGATATGTAATTGGCTCTCAAGGGATTTATTATATGCAGCGGCTTAAAGTCACCAGATTTGTCCCACCACTTTTCTGCAAGCTCTGAAAATTTTTGAACTTCTTGTTGATCAATATTCATTGCAACATTTTACCTCCTATAAAATAATATAGACATAATTTAATTTACTTAAATTATGTAGTGTTACTACATATCGCAACTCTGGTGAGTATTAATTTTAAAGGCTTCTTGAATTGAATTGACTTTCAATATCTATTAAGATTTACTCCACTACAAACAAATACCTAATAATACATAGTGATTATCTCAGCTCTTAAATCAACGGATACATCCGACCAAAGATCTCCCATTCATTCTGAAACTATATCTTCACTAATTTCACTAGAAGCTGAAATTTTTTTCGAGGATGGAATTGGAGAAGGGATATTTACATCAAATGAAATTTTTCAAGAGAAAGGCTTGAGGGTTGCTAGCAGGATTGACTGTATAGCAAAATCTGATTTATTAATTTCTAATCAACCGCTTGATGTTGAAGAAATAAAATTAATGAAATCAGGCTCTACTCTTCTTGGAATGGTTAATCCCTTTTCAAATCAAGATTTAATTAATTGTTGTGCGCAAAATAATATCAACTTAGTGAGTATGGAATTTATACCTAGGATTACCAGAGCGCAAAAAATGGATGTACTTAGCTCACAAGCTAACTTAGCTGGATATGCAGCTGTAATAGAATCTGCAAAATATCTGTCCACAGCACTTCCGATGATGATGACAGCAGCTGGAACCCTTAAGCCTGCCAGGGTTTTTGTTATAGGTGTTGGCGTAGCTGGATTACAAGCAATAGCAACAGCAAAAAGACTAGGTGCAAGAGTGGAAGCTTTTGATACTAGAGACGTTGTTGAAGAACAAGTTAATTCTTTAGGTGCTAAATTTGTAAAAATAGATTTAGGAGAGACAGGTCAAACCGATCAAGGTTATGCCAATGAGTTAACTGATGAGCAAATACAAAAACAAAAAGATCTTCAATCAGAGGTTTGCGCTCGTTCAGATATTGTCATTACAACTGCTCAACTTTTCGGGAGACCTGCACCACAACTAATTGATCAAAAAACAATAGAAAAAATGAAACCTGGCAGTATTATTTTTGATATGGCAGTTGAATCAGGTGGAAATGTAGAAGGATCAAAAGTGGATGAAGTGGTTATAAAAAATGGCGTTAAGATTGTTGGTGTATCAAATTTAGCTTCAAGAGTTGCAGGTCATGCATCACTTGCACTATCTAATAACTTTAATCACTGGATATGTGATTTTTATAACAAAGAAACTAGTTCAATAAATTTTGATTTTGATGATGAAATTGTTAAAAGTAGCGTCCTAGTATTTGACGGAAAAATAGTTAATGAGAGGTTTCAATAATGGAAACATATATATTGTTAGGTTTTGTTTTAATTCTTTCTATTTATCTTGGGTTGGAGTTGATTGCTAAAGTCCCCAGCACATTACACACACCACTTATGTCAGGAGCTAATGCAATTTCTGGAATAGCGTTAGTTGGAGCTTTAGTTCTCTCAACAGATTCTAATCTCCAGAGTGGAATTGCTTTTCTTGCTGTTACTTTTGCATCAATAAATGTATTTGGCGGTTATCTAGTTACCAATAGAATGTTAAAAATGTTTAAGAAGAAATAATTATGACGTTCCTTTCAGAAATATCAGCAATACAAAATATTATTTACATCTTTTCATCTATTTTATTTATAACTGGCATCAAGATGCTAGGTAAAGAAGACACGGCTGTAAAAGGGAATTTCCTCTCTGCTTTAGCTATGTTTATTGCTGTAAGCATAACTATAATCGATATTGTTAATCCCCTAGTTCTTTTAGCTGGTATTGCTTTAGGAGCAGCTATAGGCTCTGTTATCGCCCTTAAAGTAAAAATGACTTCAATACCTGAGATGGTTGCCTTGTTTAATGGTTTTGGTGGTTTAGCTACATTTTTGATTGCTTGGTCTGAGTTTAATTCAATCCCAGATAATTTATTCCAGCATATTTTAGTAATGACCACTTTGTATATTGGTGGAGTAACATTTACAGGAAGCTTAATCGCTTATGCCAAATTAGCTGAAAAAATCAAGATAGCAAAAACATCTGTCATTACAAAAATATTTACAACTATTTTTTATATTTCATTAGTATTTTTACTATATTCAGTATTTGTAACCCCTGCCATAGTTCCTAACTTCGATTTCTTTACTATCTTATTAGTCTTGACGCTCTTAGGCGGCATTGGTTTTGTTCTTCCTATTGGTGGAGGAGATATGCCTGTCGTTATTTCTCTTCTAAATTCTTTCTCAGGAATTGCTGCAGCTTTTGCTGGATTATTATTATTAAATAATGTTTTGATAGTCGCAGGATCTCTTGTTGGTGCCAGCGGTCTTATATTGACCGTCATTATGGCTAAAGCAATGAATAGATCAATAAATAATATTTTATTTGTTGGTTATGCGAGCTCTTCCACAAGTAGCTCATCAACAGAAGAGCAGGGTGAGGTGAGCCCAATAAGTGTTTCAGATGCATATTTGATATTAGAAAGTGCTAGTTCAGTATTAATCATTCCTGGATATGGTATGGCTGTAGCTCAAGCTCAGCATGTTGTTAGAGAGCTTGGAGAGTTATTGGAAGATAATGGTACTGAGGTAAAATATGGTATACATCCAGTTGCTGGAAGAATGCCTGGTCATATGAATGTTCTTCTGGCTGAAGCAAATGTCCCATATGATGTTCTTGCAGAACCCGATGATGTTAATCCGACAATGGATGCAGTTGATGTTGCAGTTGTTATTGGAGCAAATGATGTTGTTAACCCATCTGCTACTGAAGAACCTGGAAGTCCAATTTATGGAATGCCAATTATAGAGGTTCATAATGCTAAAACAGTTTTTGTTCTTAAAAGGTCTATGTCTTCTGGTTTTGCAGGCGTTCAAAACCCTCTATTTTTTAAACAAAATACGCGAATGCTGTTTGGAGATGCTAAAGATTCAATTGGCGGCTTAGTCTCAGAATTTAAAGAATAAATCGCATATAAAATATGCTAAAATATACCTTAATTTAAGGGCATATTTCCCATAATATTTTTATATAAAAAGACTACTATATGAGTGATTTCGCAAAAGAAATAATTTCAGTAAACATTGAAGATGAACTGAAGCAATCCTACTTAAGTTACGCTCTCAGCGTTATACATG
>CAZTGS010000004.1:0-64279 GCA_964613455.1 uncultured Gammaproteobacteria bacterium
GCGAAACTCGTGATAGTCATACCTATCACTACACAGCCATCAAAACAAGAAAATTTACTATTGAGAATAAAAAGATGAGACTTAAAAAGTTTAATCCTGCTAAAAGAATCCATGAATGGTTTGTTGAAGCAAAACTACCACCTCATAACTAAGTCTTTATATTTCCAGTCTTAATTCTGTTGAAGAGATGTCATCTCTGAAACTTCCCTCTTCAAAACCTGTACACCTTTTTCTTATGCTGTCTGGTATAGCTATATCTTTTAGCGATATAAATGAATTATCTACCTTTCTTCCAAAGACAAGAAAATTGATGTTGTGATCATTAAATCTTTCTATATGATCGAGCATATCCTTTTTGTTTAAATAAAATTTTTCATCAAAAACTCTCACAAGAGTGTCGGCTCCAATTATAAAGACGCTATTTGGGAACATTTCAGCCTTTTCACTAAATCTTCCAGCAGAGGTCATAACCCAACTGTCATTATCAGTAAATTGATCAAGGGTTCTTTTGATTTCATGGAATGTAAGTGGTGGCTTATCAGCATTTCTTGCGCATATTTCAAAAGTTGCTCGCATTCCAGTCTTTTTCTCTGCTAACTCACGCATTTTCATATGGCCTTCATGAAGTGGATTAAATGAACCGGGAAATATTAATTCTGGAGTAGCTCTATCATTGGAAATATAGTTTACTTTATTATTAAGAAGGTTTTTCCATGACTTCTCAGCCTTTGTTGTTAATAAAATAACTTCTTCATCATGATGTGGATTATTTTTCTCAATACCACAACATTCAGCAAGCAAGCTTAAAACGTATTCAGTTATAAGCTCTTCCTCTTGTTCTCTTGTTCTAGATCCTTTACTTAAAATACATTCAATCGACTTTGTATAGGATTCAGTCTGAACTGCGATATAAAACTTATGATCACCAATTTTGGTATATGTTGTGGCAAGACTAGCAGTTACTGAAACTCCTATTAAATACTTTGTTTCATAACTTGAATCTATCTGCATACATTTCTTATAAGCATTAGCTGCCATGCTTAAGCAGGTCCCTAATGAGCAGTAATGATCAGGCTTTCTATTTAGAAACAAATCCATAGATTTTTTAGAATAGGGTATGTAAGACTCAAGGATCGTATTACTGGCACCAGGAACCTTCAATAATGAAGAAATAGCATTAGTCCCACCACCACTTGATACAAAGGTAATTTTATATTTAGATTCGTGTATTTTACGAATTAGCTTAGAGTTATCTTCCAATTTATATATATTGTTTTTGATTTTTTGTATTTTAACCCATTAACTAAATTTCATTGTTAGAATATAAAAAATGATACATAAAAAATTATATTTATTCATGCTCTTGATTCTTTCTTCACAGTTAGTAAAAGCTACCGATATTAAAACTACTACTTTTGCTTTTTGGGACAAACCAGATATTGAACTCTTATATGTGCTCCCTAAAGAGATAAATTCAGAAACCAAGGTTTTATTTATTATTCATGGTGCCAGTAGAGATGCAGAAGGCTATTTAAAATTATGGATAGAACCATCTAAGGATAAAAATGTTATTTTAGTGGCACCAAGTTTCACTAAAAAACAATTTCGTTATTATAGTACATTGGGAATTTCTTCCTCTTCTGGAAAGCCTAGAGATAAAAGCGAATGGCTGACTGATTCAATTGGATCTTTTTTTACTTATTTCAAGTCTAAATATAATTTGCAATATGATAAGTATCTTATATATGGTTATTCTGGCGGCTCACAATTTGTTCATAGATATCTTATGTACGGAAAAGACTGGTCAATAGAAAAAGCAGCAATTGGTAGTGCGGGATGGTATACATTCTTGAATAATAAACCCTTCCCTTATGGACTAAAAGATATGACCATATCTCCAGGAAGGATTGAATGGCTCATGTCTAGGAAAGTTCTTTTTATTCTAAGTGATGAGGACAATGATAGAAATCATTCAAGTCTCAATACCACTCCAGGCTCTATGCAGCAGGGAGATAATAGATTTGTTAGAGGAACAAGGTATTTCTCAAGTTTAATTAATATTGGAGAAAAATTTAAAACTCCTTTTAGGTGGCAGCTAAAAATTGTAAAAGGGGTCGCTCACGATAAAGATGAAATATCTATAGAGGCAATGCCTTTTATGCTATCTGGGCTTGAATATAAAAATTAGTTAGTATTTTCTTTAATAAAATCCGAAGCTTTATCAAAAATTATTCTTTTTCTTTCCTTGTCTAATTTAGCCAAAGCTCTAGGCATTAGCGAGAGCCTAGGGTTTTTATCAAAGAACTTTATATTTCTTTCAATAAAGCTCCAGTACAAACCATCGACAACATCGCACCACTCTCCCTTTTTATAATTTGACATTCTCAGCATGTAACTAGACCCACAAATGTATGGTTTTGTTGAAAAAATTCCACCGTCTGAGTAAGTTCCCATTCCATAAACATTTGGCACCATTACCCATTCAGCTGAGTCGATATACATTTCCATAAACCATTTATATATTTCGTTAGGGTGAATGCCTGATAAATTCATCAAATTTGATATTACCATCAACCTATTAATATGATGAGTATAGCCATAATCAATTGATTCTTTAATGGCATCATCTAGTGGAGGTATTCCTGTAGTTCCCTCATACCAACTATCTGAAAGAGATCTGCCGTGTGACCAGTAATTAAGATCTTTGTATTGAGGCATATTATCCCAGTAAACACCCATAATGAACTCTCTCCAGCCCAGTACTTGTCTTATAAAGCCTTCAACACAATTTAATGGTATCTTTCCATTAGATTCATCATATTTCTTTTCAGCAGCCTCAATACATTGAAGCGGATCAAGCAATCCAGCATTAAAATAGGGAGACAGCAGAGAATGGAACATAAATGAGTTATCTTTGTTTATCGCATCTTGAAAGTTACCAAAATTAGGTAAAAATCTTTCTAGAAAATCAAGAAATGCTACCCATGCATCATCATGAGTTACACACCAATTAAAATTTTCTAAATTCCCAACCGATGAGGAGAATACATCTTCTATTTCTATCATTACTTCAATTGTAAGTTCATCAGACTTAGTTTTTTTTCTTTTAGGTATATCAATTTTTAATTTCGATACACCTTGTCTATTATCTTTATCAAAGTTCCACTTATCTCCAACAGGCTTCATATCCTCAGTCATGAGAATATTAGTCTTCTTTCTTAACCATCTGTAATAAAATTCTTGAATAATGGACTTTTTACCTTCCTTCCATATATCAAAATCTTTGCTTGTGGTTATAAATTTTTTATCCTCAAGCACTTTTAAATCAATTTGATGCGATTGACAAAAGAACATCAAATCTCTCAGACACTTAAAGTCTGAAGGTTTAGAAACAAAAAGAGTGGAAAAGGGGATCTCTGCATATAATTCTTTAAGATAATTTTCCATTTTCATGGAATAATTTTTTTCTATTTTTTTATGAAGAATCTTCTCGTGACTAATTTTTTTAATAAAATGTCTAAACGAGCTAATTAAAAACACTAACTTATGTTTATGATGGGGAATGTCATAAAATGTATCTAATGGCTCATAAAATAGTAAGGTATCATCCTTCTCCATGTGATCTAAAACCGGATTAGTTAAGGATAGTTGATCTGGAAATATTATTCCTAGTGATTTCATATTATTGTTAATATATACCTCTTATAGACTTATAACACTTCTGTTGATTATTTTTCCCTTTATATCTTTGAGACTGACTGTAATAGTTCTTTTATCACTATTTATCGTTATAGTCCCATAATTTTCTTTATCAAAAGTATCTCCTATCATCAGAGGATCTGTTTCTTTTGGTTGAATTGCTAGTTTCAGTGGTGCAATGGGCTTATTCAAAGAAGATGAAGTTATTTCATATAAATTATCTTTTTTATATAAAGCTCCTTTATGCCTATCTCCCGATACGATTAGTAGTGGTGTTTCAAGTTTGTCTATAATAGCCATTAACCTTTCTCTTTCTTTTGGAAATAGCTCCCACTTTTCGTATCCATGGCTTGTTGCTAGTATTTGAATTGACGAAACCAGCATAATTGCATCGGCTTTCTTAGTAATCGT
The DNA here is from genome assembly GCA_964613455.1 of uncultured Gammaproteobacteria bacterium. Taxonomy (GTDB): domain Bacteria; phylum Pseudomonadota; class Gammaproteobacteria; order Magnimaribacterales; family D2472; genus SCGC-AAA076-P13. Next base: position 4,111 of record CAZTGS010000004.1, read on the forward strand.
ATCCTCCAGCCATTGCCATTGATCTGATCCTAAAATAGTCGCTTTATTAGAATTATCTTTTTCAAAAGAGGGATAAGGCCCTTTTAAATCTATCAAATCAGACCTAAAGTATCTGGTATCAAGCATAATAAGATGAATACTCAGACCTTCGACCTCTATCATTCTATTAAAATAAATACCTTCCTGTTTTCGTCTTTGATCATTGACCGGGACTTTCCAAAAATCTAAATATATTTTTTGTGATTCTTTTTTGTATATATAAGAGCCTCCACCATCATTTGATCCGTAATCATGATCATCCCAAGTTGGATGAATAGTGATTTTATCAAGCCATTTAGGTAGGACTTCTTTTTGTTCCTGATAGGCATCGATTACAGTATCAAGTTTCCCTGAGGGCTGATCACCATAAACGTTATCGCCTAAAAAAATGAAGGAATCAATATCATCATCTTTTATAGCAGACCAAATCGGTTGAGGGATTCTTTGATCGAGACATGAACCAAAGCCAATTTTATATTCATTTGCAGAAATAATATCTGTAGAAGACATTAATATTAAAAATAAAGCACTGTGAGTATATAATTTCATTACTTTATTATAACTAAACCAAAAATAAATAAATGCACAAAAATATCTTTTTTCTGACAGTTTTATTTCTAATAACTTCGTGTTCACAAAATAATTCACAAAGTGAGGAGTCACTCAGCTCTCTAATCAAACCTAGTTTTACTTACAAACAAGATTTTTTTAATTGCGCACTTAACGATACTTCATCGCTTATAACTCTTGAATCCTTCTTATCGGATGTTATTCAAAAATCCTCAAAGACAGACTTATTAAAGCTTCAAATCTCTATTCTTTTTCCAGAAAATGTCGAAAAAGTTAAGGATTTTATTATTTCTTTTAAATCGCTTTCAGATCATCTTGCAACTTTAGAATTAGTTAATCTTATTAAAGAAATGGGCATGGAAGAAATCGCATTATGTAATTTTGCTATATACCAAAGGAGGGCTTTAGATTTTATAAGTTATGAAAATCTAAATCGAAATGATTTTTCTTATGTTGAAATATTAAGATGCAAATATAATGAAAACTATAACTTCGGCACTTTTAAAATAGCAATTGATCGATTTACCAATCAAATTAATTCTTTAGATTTAGCTTATTCTCTATCCTATATTAATAGTGCTGCTGACAATAACTTTATTTGGATTAATGAATTTTATGACAAAGACTATCAAAATGTATTTTTAGAAAGATGGGTAAATATTAAAGATGCAACAGAAATCAAGAATGAATTTATTGAAAATGCATCCTGTTTGGATTCAAGATCTTATAAAAAGTATATCCTTTGAAAGTTTTTTAGCTTTTTAAATACAAAAGGGAGCATTTAGCTCCCTTTTTTACTATAATCATTTTCTTATTAGCGGGTATCGTATAATGGCTATTATAAGAGGTTTCCAACCTTTTGATGAGAGTTCGATCCTCTCTACCCGCTCCAATTATTTATCTGATAACTGTTCCATTAAAATCAGCCGTATTACAAGTGAACATTTCTAAATACATATTTGCATATTCACTATCCATAAATTTTCTTAATGCTATTTCTTTATCTGTATCATCAGCCCATAAGTCGAGCCATACAAAATCTGGCTTTGGATCAGGATTAAATGTTGGGTTTAAGAGAACATTCCAATAGGTATCTGTCCATAAGTTTGAATCAACTGCATCTTTGAAACTTTCTAATGACTCATCACCAAAACCTTCGTTATATGCACAAAAATGAAATCTATTTGAAAAAGATCCTGTATTATTTTCAATTTTTGGAGAAGACATATTGCTAACCTCAAACGCATAAGCATTTACTGGATCAAAACTCATTATTCCATCAATGGATTTATCCCAGCCAGTCGAAGCATTATTCGTCCACCAATCCCATCCTGCATCTCTGGCAGCCATAGAAGGCCATCTCATTACCCAAATAAAATCATAACCATCATTAGCAACTTGAGGAGTTAAGATATTAGCTCCATTCATTTCCATACCCGAGCTAGTTATTATGTCATTCCACTCAATTATTAATTTAGCGAGGTTTTTAGAATTAAAGTCAGGGCCGGCTGAATGCCAAACATACTCAATAACTGGAACAGATGGTTCCTCACTGTTTGATTGTGAGCAAGATGCAACAAAAAAAATTGCAATAAAAGACAAAATTAGATTTTTCATGTATATATTTAATTAATTAATACTTAAGAGTATACATTTTTTTTTATAATTATTAATACCTTACAAAAAAAAGCAGGCATTTAAGCCTGCTTTTAAAGACCCAGGGGATATGAATTAAGAGGACATTCTAAGGTCTATACTTATATGACAGCCGAAAGAAAAGAAAGTTCAAAAAAATTAAATAAACTGTAAATAAAAAAACCTAAAATAATACCTGAACCCAAAGGTATTTCTTCAGAATATTTTTTTGAATTTATTACAGGAAGTAAAATAAGACATATAGAACCAATTAATATCACTGGAGCTAAAGCCAAAGGACCTATAATCGAACCTATTCCTGCAAATAAAATAAAATCTCCGCCTCCAATTCCATCTTTGCCCCTAATTAATTTATATATAAAATTTATTAGCCAAAGAGTTGAATAGCCAATAAATAAACCTATTAACGAAATTAATAAAGGTGACATTTTAAAAGAAAGATATATGGAAGGAATATAGAGACCAAAATACCCATTTGAAATCACTCCTATTAAGCACACTAGAATATTAAGATAGAAAGGTAAATAAAAGTGTTTTATATCTAAAATAAAAAGAGCATAGAGAATAAAAAATAAAGAATAATTAACAAAGAATATTAATGAAAAATTTAAATAGCTAAAAAGTATTATGCCAACAAGTAAATGAATGATCTCATTAACTGGGTAATATGATGAAATGGCATTATTACAATTTCGACATTTGCCCATCTGTATTAAGTATCCAAATAAAGGAATTAAATCTATTAACCTTATATTTTGTTTACATTTAATGCAGTGAGATCTTGGTAAAAATAAATTTATTCGATCCTGATTATCTTTTATCATTAAAGGAAGTCTATAAATTAAAACTGAAGAGAGACTCCCAAAAGAAAGAAGGCCTATTAATAAAATAAAAAAATAAATGTTGTCAGTCGTTGGAAGCAATTTATCTTTTTCTAGTTATCCAGAAACAGAAGAAAAGTAATAATAATGCTGGAACAGCATATGCACCTATAACCATGAGTTTATCAATCATTTTATATCTCCAGAGGCGAAGGCATCAGGCCTTCTATAATCGCCATATCCATAATATTTATTATCTCTATACATTATTGTTTGTAGACAAGTAGCGGGTTCAATTATTTGTATATTGTAATTTAGATCTAAAAGTTCAAGTCTAGTTTTTTCAGATAGCCTTGTTTCAATTTGCAAACGATCTGGCTGCCATTGATGATGTATTCTAATAACATTATTAGTTTCTTCAAGGTCCATATCAAAATCGACAATATTTAAAATTGATTGAAGTACAGCTGATATTATTCTTGATCCACCTGGACTGCCTGTACTAAAGAAAAACTGATCATCTTTCATTACTATAGTAGGGGTCATAGAGCTCAGGGGTCTTTTGAAAGGCTGAATCTCATTAGCCTTTGAACCCAAGAGACCAAATTGATTTGGAATTCCTGGGGCTGCAGAGAAGTCATCCATTTCATTATTCATCAAAATGCCTGTGCCTTCGATGACAACACCAGAGCCAAACGTAGAGTTTAAAGTGTATGTCGAGGAAACAACGTTCCCATACTTATCAGCTATAGAAAAATGCGTTGTCTCAACACTTTCATTATCAAAACCTTCTCCTGGCTTTATTTTAGAGGATGGAGTTGATTGACCAACTTTTATTTTTGAATATATTTTCTTTGCATAATCTTTATCTATTATCCTTGAAATCGGTACTTCATAAAAATCCGGATCACCTAAATACTTTGATCTATCTGCATAAGCATATTTCATCGTTTCAGTTAATAGGTTTATATATTTAGAAGAATTATGTTTATATTTTGTTAAATCATGCAATTCAAGGATGTTTAGCATTTGAACAATATGAATACCACCTGAAGAAGGAGGCCCCATTGTTATTATTTCAACATCCTTATAAGTTGATTTAATTGGATCTCTCCAAACAGGCATATACAATTCAAGATCTTTTTTTGTAATAAGACCACCATTTTCCCTCATATATGTATCAATTTTTGTAGCTACGCTTCCTTTATAAAAGCCATCCCTTCCTTTTTTTGATATTTCTATTAGCGTTTTTGCTAGATCTTTTTGAACTAAGGTCTTATTTTTAAAATCTGGATAATGTTTTTGGAAAATATTTTTAGTTGAACTAAATGCGGATAATTTATTTTTGTACTTAGTTAACATATCTGCGAGATATGGAGTTATCTCAAATCCATTTTCAGCATAAAAAATTGCATCTTTTAATAATCTTTCCCATGGCAAAGAGCCAAACCTAGAATGTACTTCCCATAATCCTGCAACTGTTCCAGGCACTCCGCTAGATAAATTTCCAAAAGTTGATAATTGTTCAGAATTAAAAGAACCATTTTTGTCTAAATACATATCTTTATTTGATGCAGCAGGGGCCTTCTCTCTATAATCAATAGAATATTCCTTGTTCGTCTCTGAGTCATGCATAACCATAAACCCACCGCCACCAATATTACCAGCTCTTGGTAAGACAACAGCAAGCGTAAAGCTTATAGCAATTGCAGCATCATAAGAATTCCCACCTTCACTTAAAATATCTTTACCAACTTGTGTTGCTAAGAAATGTTGAGTAGTCACCATGCCCTCAAGGCCTTCAGCTATTTCTTTTTGTGCTGCAACGTATGAATTAGGATTTATAGTTCCTATCGGTTGAAAGCTTTGGGAATGAAGATCAAAGCCAATAAAGCTAGCTATAAAAATTAAATATAATCTCATTTTGTTCTCACTTTATGTATGTTTTCATTTGCAACCATATTAGCCCATTTGTAGTCAGCTTTTCCATTTGGAGCTCTCTGAATTTTATCAACCAAGATAATATGTTTTGGAAGCTTGTAACTTGATATATATTTTCTTGTATTTTCTATTATGTTTTCTGTTGTGATTTTAGTATCAATATTAAGTGAAACTACAGCAATTACTTTCTGGCCAAATCGATCATCCTTAATTCCAACGACTAAACAGTCGTAAACAGATATATTTTTCTTAATTGCTTCTTCGACTTCTTCTGGATAAATTTTTTCTCCAGCAGAATTGATACAATTACTGCCTCTCCCTAGTAATGTTATGCTTCCATCTGATTCAATCAAAGCATAGTCACCAGGAAAGCTATATCTTGTTCCATTAACTTCTTTGAATGTTATAGCTGATTTTTCTGGATCTTTGAAGTATCCAAGAGGAACTAAGCCACTTGTGCCAATCATTCCTCTAATGCCTGATCCCGGTTGGACAAGGTCCCCATTATCACTTAGAACTATAACATTACTATTCATCTTAAATTTTGCAGTCTTTGCTGGAATACCCCTTGATGTTATTGATGAGCCCATACCACCTTCACTTGAACCCATTGAATCAAATAATTTCATATCATGATGTTCAAGCATTGCTGTTTTTACTTCTGCACTCCAAATGACACCACTCGAGATTAATATTTTCAAACTAGAAATATCATATGGATCATTCATTTTTTTGGTTCTATCTAATTCAGCTAAAATAGGTTTAGCAAATGCATCACCAACAATCACCATACTCGTTGCTTTAGTTAGCTCCACCTGCTGTAAAAGGATTTTAGGATCAAGCCCTAAAGCAGGGACCGTTATAATTGTTCCACCAAGAATATGAGTTAAAAAGCCGCCCAAAAACATTCCTGTTCCATGCATTAGAGGGCATGCAATTAAACATTTATTTAAGGAGTTATTCGTATCCATTTCTAATATTACTGACTTCAGTTTTGATATATTCTCTCTATCTCTAACATCTGGAACTTTATAACCTTGAAGCTTCAAGGTTCCAAACATAGATACAGCAAATCCACCATGTGTATACATAACACCTTTAGGCATACCGGTAGTACCTCCGGTATAAATCATATATATATTTTCTTCCTTTCTTTTTATGCGAGGCATAGGTTCAAATGTATTAATAATTTCTTCATATTTAAATGCAAAATTAAGATCTGTTGAGTCTTGATCATCAACCTGAATCCAAGTTTTTATTTTTGGCAAATCTTTTGCAATTTTTTTGACCTGATCTGCATAATATCCATGAAAAAAAACAGCCTCAGAATCTGAATTATTTAATAAATATTTTAATTCTTCAGATTGATATCTGTAATTAACATTAATAGGGACACCCATAACCTTAAATGTTGCAAACTGCGCCTCTAGATACTCATTGCAATTGTGAAGGTACAAACCAACCTTTGAATTTTCTTTAATCCCACGTTCAATTAAAAAAGAAGCTAACTTTGCCGAGTCGCTTTCATAATCTTTCCAAGTCTTTTTATTGTTACCGCAAATAACAGCAATATTTTCTGGAACTATGTCAGAGACATGCTCCCATATAGAAGCAAAATGAAGTTCTTTAGGATATGACATTTATTTTTTTATATTCGTTTAATAATACATTCGTTATAATAACTTGAAATTATAAAATAACTATCGCAAAAAAAGAGACTAATTATGACAGACCTTTACCAAGAAATTTTATCTAAACATATTGCACCTGGTCAGATGTTTGAAACCAAAGAAGTGGTTAATGATAAAGGTGTAACATTTAGAGAGTATGTTCATTTTCCAGATAGCCTAAGAGGTTTTTTAGACTTTGGTTTACTTCATGAAGAAAAGGACTGGTTGGTATATGAAGATGAGCGTTATAGTTATAAAGAAGTTTTTGAAAAGAGTGCTCAAACAGGGAACGCCTTACTAGAAGCCGGAATAGAAAAAGGTGATAGGGTTGCTATATGTATGCAAAATAATCCTGAATTTATTTTCGCATATCTCGGTATAGTTGGTGTTGGAGCTGTTTGTGTCCCTTTAAACTCTTGGTGGGTGCCAACAGAAGTCATTTATGGACTTGAACACTCTGATGCAAAGCTTCTTTTTGCCGATACCAAAAGACTTCAAGGCCTGGATTCACTTCCTGATGTTAAAAAAATTGTAACAAGTTATACCCAAGATGATAGCTTCACCAGCTTTTCAGATTTCATAAAAGATCATGATAAAACTTTCCCAGAAATCTTAATTAATAGAAATGATAACGCTACCATCTATTACACATCTGGTTCAACTGGAAAACCAAAAGGTGTCCTTTCTTCACAAAAGGGTGTTATAAGTACTATTTTTAGTTGGGCTTGCTACTCCTCTGTTTTGAGTCAAATCGCTATATTAGATGACCCTGATGCAGAACCTTTAACTGGTCCAGACTTAGCCATACTTCATTGCGTGCCTTTATTTCATGTTACAGGAAGTCATGCAGGTCTTTTAATGTCGATTTTAGCTGGAAGAAAGATTGTTATGATGAAGAAATGGGATGCTGGTGAAGCCCTAAAATTAATAGAAAGTGAAAAAATTTCAGATATTACAGGAGTTCCAACTCAAACATGGGAGCTTCTTAATCATCCAGAAAGATTAAATTATGACACCTCATCTCTTAAAAGTTTAAGCGGAGGCGGGGGCCCAAGACCGGCTGAGCATGTAAAATTACTTGATCAAGAATTTGAAGGAAGGCCTAGCATTGGCTACGGTTTATCTGAAACTAATGCAGTGGGAACACTATGCAACGGAGATGAGTATATAGCTCATCCATCTACAGCAGGAAGAGTTGTTCCTCCAATTACAGATATTAGAATTATTGATGATAATTGGAAGGAGCTAGAAGAAGGTGAGCTAGGTGAAATAGCAATAAAATCTCCAGCTAATATGGTTGGGTATTGGAAGAACATAGATGCAACTGCCGAATGTACTAATGATGATGGATGGTTTAGGAGTGGTGATCTAGGGAAGTTCGAAGGGCCTTTTCTTTATATTGTTGATAGGGTAAAAGATATGGTAATTAGAGGTGGTGAAAATATCGCCTGTCCCGAAGTAGAAAGTGCAATTTATGAGCATTCAGATGTTCTTGAAGCCTGTGTTTTTGGAATTCCAGATGAAAGATTGGGCGAAGTTTTATGTGCTTGCGTTTACCTTAAACCAAATAAAGACATGAGCTCAGAAAACCTTCAATCATTCTTAGCTGATAAACTTGCTGCATTCAAAATACCTGTCGTTATTGAATTTAGTAAGGTAAATTTACCCAGAATTGCTTCTGGTAAATACGACAAACCATTATTAAGAAAAATGTTTTCAGAGAGTAATTAATTATTAAAATTTTCTATTAATTGTTTAATAAATATTAAAAAAAGAGTATAAATTGTTTCAATCATTTATTATTTTAAATTATGTCTATTAAGATTCTTGTAATCGAAGACGAGCCAGATATTCGGAAAACCATTGAATATAATTTAACCAGAGAAGGTTTTGATGTTACTTCTGTAGGTTCGCTAGCTCATGCTAGAACAAATCTAGAATCTACTATTTTTTCTTTAATTGTTTTGGACTTAATGCTGCCGGATGGTTCTGGTTTAGACTTATGCCGTGAAGTAAAATCTGATACAAGATTATCTAATATCCCTATAGTTATCCTTACCGCCAAAGATGATGAGGTTGATAAGGTTGTTGGCTTCGAATTGGGTGCTGATGACTATGTAACAAAGCCATTTAGTGTGAGAGAATTAATTTTAAGAATAAAAGCAATTCTTAAGAGAGGTATCTCAGAAAAATCAGATATTGTTGAAGTTGAGCGTTATTTTGGCGATCTTAAAATTGACATTGATTCTCATGAAGTTTTTGTTAATGATGGTCAGATAGCTCTTACTGCTCTTGAATTTAAGTTATTGCGTCAGCTTGTTGATAGAAGAGGCAGAGTGCAGTCTCGAGATCAACTGCTTTCAGATGTCTGGGGTTATAGCGCAGAAGTAACTACTAGAACTGTAGACACTCATATTAAAAGACTTAGAGAAAAATTAGGACCAATGGGTAAATATGTACAGACTATTAGAGGCGTTGGCTATAAATTTTCAAGAAACCCTGAATAATTAAATGGGAATCAGATCCCGAATTTTTTTAATTGTATTTTTATTATTAAGTGCAAGCATTGCTATTGCTTACGTTGTTGCCGAAAGAGACCTCTCCAGAACATTTAAATTACAAATTGTTAACGAGCTTGAAAAACAAGCTAATTTATTAGTTGCGTCTGTAGGCAGTATCAGTAAGTTCAATAATATCAGCGAAGCTGATAAATCAGCTGATTATTTAGGTACTGCCTCTAATTCGCGAGTTACATTTATTACCAACACCGGCCAGGTCGTAGGTGATTCTGAATTAGACCTCAATCAACTGGATTTAACTGATAATCATTCTAATAGAGTTGAGGTTATTGATGCCATTAGAGGTGGAACAGGATGGTCATCAAGATACAGCAATACCCTTAAACAAGATCTTTTGTATTTTGCTATTCGTGACAACCAAGAACCAAATCCAAATATAATTAGAATAGCTGTTCCATTAAATTATGTAGAAAATGCTACAGACACTCTTGGCTTGTCGGTAATTTTACTATTTGTTGTAGTTTTTATTGTTTCCATTATTGCAAGCGGCGTTGCAGCTAATTTTTTGTATTCAAATATCCAAGATCTTGCAAATATTGCAACAAATATTGCTGAGGGTGATTATAAAAAAGGTAATTTAAAAAGCTTACCCACTCAAAGAGTAGATGAATTTGGATCAGTCGCAAGATCAATTTCACAAATTTCTGAAGATTTAAAAAATCAAATAAAAATGATTGCAAAACAAAGAGATCAATTTGGTCTTGTTCTAGATGATTTGGGCGAGGGCATTATAGTTACTGATATTGAAGGCCAAGTAGTTTTTACTAATGAGCAGTCTTCAATAATATTAAATTCTGATAACTTATCTAGACAAAATATTACGAGTTTAGAAATCCCAGCACTTAACTATCTTTTTAAAAGAGTAAAAAATAAAAAAAGAGCTGACATAGAGTTTGAAATTGAATTAGAAGATAAGACGACTAGATGGGTTTTAGGATCTATGAATCAATCAAAAACAACTGGTGAGCTAATATTGGTTGTTCATGATATTACCCAACTGAGGCAATTAAACTCTATGAGGCGTGATTTCATATCAAACTTATCTCATGAACTCAGAACACCAGTAAGTGTTATTAGAGCAAACTCAGAAACACTCTTAGATGGGGCATTAGATAACAAGCAAGACGCAAGAACTTTTGCAAAAGCCATACTTCATAATTCAGAAAGATTATCTTCAATGGTTTCTAATCTGATAGATTTGTCTAGAATTGAATATGGAGACTTAAAGCTTAATATATCTTCAGTTGACTTAGATGAATTTATAAAAGCATTTTTAGTATCAATGAAAAGTGTTACGAAGAAAAAAGATATAGAAATTAATTATAAATCTAATCATAAAGGTCTTATTAAGGCTGATATTCAGGCATTAGAAAGAATAATGAATAATTTAATAGATAATGCTTTTAAATACTCTGAAAAAGGCTCATTTATTGAAATTTCAACTATTACAGAAAAAAATCACATCAAAGTAATGGTAGCTGATAGTGGAATTGGTGTGGCCGATATCGATAAAGATCACATTTTTGATAGGTTTTACAGAACAGCATCAGCCAGAGCTTCTGAAAATAAGGGAAGCGGCTTGGGTTTGGCTATTGTTAAAAATCTCACAAATAGCTTAAATGGAGAGGTTGGAGTTACCTCAAAAGAGCCAAATGGATCAATTTTTTGGTTTACTCTTCCTATAGACGTTGATTAACATCTTTACAATATCTATGTATTGTCGTATTCTGTCACACAAATGACACATTAATGTTTCATTTTGTCATAAACAAGGGAAATAGAATGATTAAAACATTATGGAATAAATTTCATATTTTTATGAAGACTGGCAGGCTCAACAAAGTTATTAAAATATCTGGTTTAAAATAAACCACTTATATCAAATTTAGCTTTTAAGATTTCTTATTTGCTCAAAGAACATTTCTTTAAGATTAATAAATTTCTGCACCCTCAGATTGATTATTAAAATAAGTTACACTATTGGCTTGTAATTATTATGATAAATTTTAAAAAAATAAAGAAAGTTCTCCTAGTGGTATTTATTACACCTGCCAGTTTGATGCTTATCATGGTTTTTTTAAATTTATCAGAAAGTCCAAATATTCAATTATTAAATTTAAAAGAAATATCTGATATTACCGCTATTCAAAATATTGAAAATGACTTAGGTCCTGAGGTGGCACTTGAAAATTCATCATTTGATTATGAGCTAGTTGGATATAGGTCTGGCTCTATAGATGCATCAGTTATTCTTAAAAAAAACAATAAGCAATATGTAGTTGCACTTGGTGAAAATCTTGAGGGGATATATAAATTAATTAAAATTGATCAAGATGAAATAATTTTTCGAAATGGTGAAAAGTTATATAAAATTGAGAACCTAGTAGGAAAAGAGAATTGATATGAAATTAAATAAATTACTTACTTTTACATTTTTAGTGTTTGCCATTAATGTTTTTTCTCAGAACAATATTTCTAATCAAGACTCATACATCTTAAATTACGAAGACGTTGATATAAAAAAAGTAACACAAGATATTGCTCAGTTTGCCAAGAAGACTATTATCTTGGATCCTAGAGTTAAAGGTAAGATTACAATCTATTCAAACGCAAACCTTAACAGGGAGCAGGTTTGGAATGTTTATTTAAGAACCCTTCAGGTTAATGGTTTTACTATAATTGCAGAAAGTGGATTCGTTAGAATAGTTCCTGAAAATGAAGCAACGAGGGATTTAAGCATTTCTTCAAAAAATCTAGGCGATTTTGAAACTGTTGTCATACCACTTTTAAATAGATCTGTTGAAGAGGTATTGCCTATGATTAAGCCTATTACAGGTAGGCAATCCCACCTCTCTAGCATATCTTCAATAAATTCAATTCTCCTTGTGGATAGAGGCAGCAATATAAATAGAATAAAAGACTTATTATTAAATCTTGATAAAGATAATACTGCCAAAATATCTATTATAAAACTTGATAATCTCTCTTCACTTGAAGCTGTAAGGATATTAGATAAATTAAAAGCTCAAAATAATCCTACTATAAATAAATTTATAGCAATTCCATTTAGCCCAACAAATTCTGTAATTATTTCTGCAAATGAGTTTATAACTAGTAATATAAAGCAGACGTTAGAGCTGCTTGACGAAGATGTCACATCTGATGATTCAGTAGACGTAATATATTTAAAATATGCTAAGTCTTCAGATATTTCAGCCATTTTAAATTCTGTTTCTGGTAGTTTTATAGCAGATGCGGATGGCATAAAAACAGTTATAACTCACCATGAAAAAACAAATTCATTAATTGTTTCCTCCGCTGAAGCAAATTTTGCTTCGATAAGAAATATTATTTCTAAACTTGATATTCGAAGAGCTCAGGTTTTAGTAGAAGCAATCATCGTAGAGCTCTCTGAAACTGCTGCAAAGAATCTTGGAATTGAAACTATTTATAATGGATCTGATGAAAATGGTATTCCAGTTGGAGTTACAAGATTTGGTGGTGCGGGTCCTGATTTGCTAGCAATTGCTGGAGCATCTGCCAACGAGCAAGATGTAACTTTAACATCAGCTGCCATGACATCCTTACTTGGATCCCAAGGCTTGATAGCTGGATTTGGAGACCTTACGCCTGGATCTGATAATTTTGCTGGAATTATTAATGCAATTGCTCAAGATACTAATTCAAACATACTATCCACACCATTTACGATTGCTATGGATAACGAAACTGCTAATCTTGTTATTGGTCAAGAAATACCAATTACAACAGGGGAAAGCCTAGGAACCAGTAATGCTAATCCTTTCAGGACTACTTCAAGACAAGAGGTTGGTATAAAGCTTGAGGTTACACCACAGATTAATGAAGGAAGCTCTGTTATTCTAAATATCAAACAAGAAGTTTCTGGTGTTGCTGGTGTTATAACCTCTGGAATTGACCTAATTACTAATAAGCGGGTGATAGAGACAACTGTTTTAGTTGATGATGGCCAAATTATAGTTTTAGGTGGTCTTATAGATGAAGATACTCAAGAAACTATGTCTAGAGTGCCAATTCTTGGATCTATTCCGTTAATTGGTAGATTATTTCAATCCTCTTCTTCAACAACAGTTAAAAAAAACTTAATGGTTTTCCTCAGACCAACAATAATAGTTGATTCAGCTGTCTCCTCTGAGATTTCTGCTGAAAAATATAATTATATTAAAGTCCGTCAAGCTTTGTCTGGCCAAGAAACAAAATTAATAGATCTTACAGAATCTAAAGATTAAATTTATGATAGACGGTAAATCTCATCAAACAAATGTTTCTGACATATTTCCTTATGATTTCGTTAAAGAAAATGAGGTAATAGCTTCACTTAGTGAGAATGGCTATGAGGTAATTTCTACAAAGATGATTACTGAAAATCTTTATCATGAAATTGAAAGATTTCTTGAAACTGGGTTTGTCTTCAAAATATGTGATCCTTCTGAATTTAATGAGTTACTAACAAATAGTTTTTCTGTAAATAGCTCATCTGCTGATATTTCTGAAGAACTAACTGATGAGTTTGATTTACAAACATTTGCCGGAAGTATATCTGCTACTGAGGATTTATTGAGTGGCAGCAATGACACTCCAATAATAAAACTTATTAATGGAATTATAAGTCAGGCAGTTAAGAATAGAGCTTCAGATATTCATTTTGAGCCATATGAAGATAAATTAGTTGTTCGTTTTAGAGTTGACGGAATCTTAAAAGAAATACTTCAACAAGATAGTAAAATTAGCTCAGTTTTGATTTCAAGAATTAAGATTATTTCAGGTTTAGATATTTCAGAAAGGAGATTGCCTCAGGACGGAAGAGTTTCTTTATCTCTTGGTGATAAAAATATTGATGTAAGAGTTTCAACACTTCCTTCGTCTTATGGAGAGAGGATAGTCCTGAGATTGCTCGACAAACAGGCAGCACAGATAAATATTGAAGACCTAGGCCTTCCTCTTCCTATCCTTAGTAACTATAAGTCATCCTTAAAAAATCCTGAAGGAATAATACTTTTCACAGGACCAACTGGTTCAGGTAAGACAACCACCCTCTATTCAGGCTTAAGATACTTAAGCGATTCTTCTCAAAATATACTGACCGTAGAGGATCCTATTGAATATACTCTTGGTGGCATTGGACAAACTCAAGTGAACTCTAAAACAGGATATACATTTGCTAGAGGCCTAAGAGCAATATTAAGGCAAGATCCTGATGTTGTTATGGTGGGAGAGATGAGAGATGCAGAAACAGCTCAAATAGGTATTCAAGCTAGTCTTACAGGCCATTTAGTTCTTTCTACAGTTCATACAAATAGTGCAATAGCAGCAATTACAAGATTAAGAGATATGGGTATAGAATCATTTTTATTAGCATCGAGCTTAAGAACGATAATCTCACAAAGATTGGTTAGAAGGCTATGTTTAGAATGTAAAGCTCAAGAAGAGGCCTCTAAAGAGGCAATCAATTTATTTAATTTAGATAAAAACCAAATTGTGTATAAATCGCAAGGCTGCCTGGCTTGCTCTAATACTGGCTATCAAGGAAGAATAGCGATTGCAGAGTGTATTCAAGTTGATAAAGTTCTCAAAGAGATGATACATAATAATGCTTCTGAAAATATAATTTCAGACTATGTCTTCAAAGATAATCAATCCATCGATCAAGCTTCAACTGATCTTATTAAAAATAGCATCACTTCATGTGAAGAGCTTATGAGAGTTAATAACCTCCAAGACGATGCCAGCTTATAGCTATATAGCATTAGACAATATTGGCTCAAAAAAGAAAGGAGTCCTGAGTGCTCAGTCTGAGAGAGAGGCTCGAAGATTTATTAAAGATTTAAATCTCACACCAGTAGATGTAAAAGAAGCTAAAGGTGATGTATCTAAAATTGCAAAAGTAAAAACTAAAGACATTGTAATAATGACTAGACAGTTAGCTACATTATTAGAGGCAAATACCTCTATAATTGAAGCGTTAAAAATAACCGCAGATCAATGTAATAATAAGAATTTAATTCATATTTTATATAATCTTCGAGAAGATATCATGCAAGGTAATCGTCTTGGATCGTCAATGAAAAAATATCCAGGCGTATTTACAGATACATATACTTCACTTGTATCTGCTGGAGATTCATCTGGTAATTTAGATGTCATTTTTGATCGCCTTGCTGATTATCTTGAAGAAAGTGCATCAATCAAGCAAAAAGTAATGTCTGCTTTAACTTATCCATTTATATTGATGGGATTTTCTATTGTAGTGATTATTTCATTGCTAGCATTTGTTCTTCCTCAGGTCGTAGGCCAGTTTGTGAAAGCTGGTGCTGAACTACCATTTATAACAAAAGCTTTATTAGGAATCTCTAATAATATAGGGGTAATTTTAATTTTATTCTTAATACTATGTTTAGGAGTAACCTATCTTTATAAGCAATACATAAAAAATGAAGATAACCATATTAATGCCCATAGAATAATTCTTTCATCACCATTGATTGGAAATTTTCTTTTAAGTTCAGAAATAGAGAGATTCTCAAGCACAATGAGTCTTTTATTAGAATCTGGATCTAACCTTGATGTTGCTCTATCTGAATCATCCAAAATATTTAATAATAAATTTTTATCAAAACTTATAAGCAATGTAAAAGATGATGTGGTTGAGGGAAAAGATTTTATTACCTCTCTGAATCAAACAAGTATTTTTCCAGATATCTTTATACAACTTATCTCGAGTGGTTATAAATCAGGAAATTTGATCAAAATGTTTACTAAGGTTTCCCATTTCATGAAAAGTGAAATTGAATCTAAGCGATCTATATTTCTATCTCTTCTTGAACCCTTGGTAATTATATTAATGGGTGGTTTTATTATGTTAATAGTTCTGGCTATACTAATACCTATAATGCAAATGAATACACTGGCTTTGGGATAGATTATGAAAAAAAATAAAAATGGCTTCACCCTAATAGAGTTAATGGCGGTCCTTGTAATCCTTGGGATACTAGCAACCATTGTGGTTGTGAATGTTGCACCTGTATTTCAAAGAGCTAATTTAGAAAAAATTAAAGCTGATATGGCTCAAACTGATAAAGCTTTGCAACTTTATAAGTTTAATGAACTTTCTTATCCAAAAACATCCCAAGGGCTTCTTGCCCTTGTAATTCCTAGTTCTGAGTTAAGAAATCCATTCTTATATCCTGAAGATGGTTATATTTCTGCGGTTCCATTAGACCCATGGGGAAGAGAATATATTTATGAAAATCCACCAAGAAGATCTAAGAAATATGATTTATATACATTGGGAGCGGATGGTATGGAAGGTGGGACTGGTGAGGACACAGATATTGGAAACTGGATGCAATAATTCTCGAAAAGGTTTCACAATAGTAGAGATCTTAGTTGTTCTTATAATTATAAGCATAGCCACATCTTTACTTATTATAAACTTGACCGCAGTTTCCTCTGTACAAAAACAAAAAACTTCATTCATGAAAACATTTAATTTTTTAACTGAAGAAAGTATTGTTACCGGCAATATTATTGGATGGTATGCAAATGCTAGGAATGATGCTTCTTATTATCTTGATAAGAATAATACTCCCTCCCTGGAACCAATAGAAGGTCAACCATCCCACTGGAATCAACTTGGCGTATTCGAGAAGGTTTTTAAATCTTTTGATGGCTCTGTTTATAATTTTGATTTAGAAGATGCTAACTTACCTTTAATAATTTTTTACCCATCTGGTGAAAATTCTGGAGGCATTATTAATATTTACTTTAATGATGAAATTCAAGAAATTACTATTAACTACAATGGCACAATTGAAAATAAAATTATCAAAGACTAATAAAGGCTTTAGTCTAATAGAGGTTGTAGTAGCGCTTGTTATATTAAGTACATCAGTTCTTGTAATTTATAATCTTATTCTTTCTACAAGTGGTTCAATATATAAACTAGAAGATCAATATCTAGCAAAGGAAGTTGCAAATAATAGAATTGCTCTCATAAATACACTAGAAACACCAAAAAACTCAATTAAAAGAAATGGTTTGATGAAGATGGGTGGAAAAAATTGGAGATGGGAGGAATCATTTTACAATGGATCAACCAAAGAGTTCCTAGAATATGAAATCCTCGTTAGGGAAGAAAATGCTTCTGTATATAGCTACAGAACTAATGGCTATCTTATAAATGAATAGAAATGGATTTACGATAATAGAAGTTCTAGTTTCGCTTGTAATTCTTTCAATTATAGCTGTTATTTCTACTAATATTCTTCAGTCATCAATAGACACAGAAAGGCAAACATCAAACCATCTGAATAATATAAAAGAATTAAATCTTTCATCAAGTATTGTAAAAAGAGATTTAAGACAAATAGTAAATATCTCATCAAGAGATTTTTATGGAAATCAAAATTTTGGAACCTTCCTCTCAGATGAGAGTTCTGAATCAATCATGTTTAATACAGCAATTAAATCATTATCTAATCAAGTTTCTCCAATTAAAAGAATTCAATACTTTTACGAGGATAATGCTCTTGTTAGAAGGCAGTATTTTTCCTCTAATCCATACGATCAAGATAAGTTTATAGAGTCAAAGATTATTAATAATCTTGATGAGTTAAGTTTTAAATTTTTTCATAAAAATAAATGGCATAGTCTTTGGCCCATAGGCCAAGCAACTTCTACAAATATACCAGTATTGATAAAAATAGAGTTTGTTATTAAAAATAAAGAATTTACATGGCTAATAGAGCCAAACATATCTTATGCATCTAAATAACAATAATAAAGGAGTTGTCCTCATATCAGTTCTTTTGATAGTTTTATTACTATCTTCAATAGCTGTAATGATTGGTAATAACTTTTTGATATCACTCAAGAGAGCTAGCTATCTTGAATTTCAAACAAATTCTTTAAATATCTTTAGAAATGTTGAATCAATAGCCTTAAAGAAAATTGATATTGAGTTGAGATTTAATGCAAATAATTTAAATAAAATGAATCCTCTTTTAACGAATGATTTGATATTCGAATCGGATAAAGGAATGATTATTGGAAAGATAACAGACTCATCATCATGTTTTAATATTAATACTTTAGTTAAGAAAAGTAATTCAAACTATATAGAGAATATGAATGCAACAGCAGCCTTTAGAAAAATAATGAATCTGTATGAGGTTGATAATAATACAATTGAGGAAATTATTGATCAGATTATTGACTGGATAGATCTTGATTCAAACCCAAGAGCCTATGGGCTGGAGGACTATTTTTATTCAGGACCTCTGAATAATCCAAAAGAATATTCAGGAATGAGATTATTTTTTTCTATAAATGAACTTAAGGGCATACCGGCAATTAGAAAAGTTGATTGGATGATATTTGAAGATAATTTTTGCGCTTCATACAATAACTCAAATATAACTTTTAATATTAATACTTTAGACTTAAGTGACTCTTTTTTATTAAGCTCTATTTTTCCAAACATTGTTAATGCTGATGCAGAATTTATTATTGATTCTTTGCCACAAGAGGGTATTCAAAGTATGGCTATGCTTGAAGAACTATTTCCAGGTATAGATTTTGCCTCTCCAAATGGAGATATCTCTTTTTCTTCAAAATCTTATAAGCTTCAAACAATTATTAATTACGAAGACTTTTCTTCAGAATCTATAAGTGAAATTTACTATGGAGCTAATAAAAATAGCTATATTGTTTCAAGAATCTATAATGGTATCTAAATGAACATATTTATAGCACATGCATTAAATAATTCTCTTGATTCTATAGATTTATACTTTCTTCAGAATAATAAGTCTCATATCAAGAAAATAAATGGCATAAATGACTTATCTGAATTAACAGAACAAGATCTCTTAATTTTTTTAGTTCCGTCATCATTAATTACTTCCTATAGATTTACAAAAAATAAAGATTTATCCTCTCAGATAAATTTAGCTAATTTCATATCAAATGTAGATGAAAACTTGGTTGGGCAAGTTTCAGACAATAAATTTTTGTTTCATAACGATAATGGGTTTGTTATTAATAAATTTATCTTAGAATCTATTAATAAAAAACTAACATCACTAAGTGCAAACATTCAATTAATGCCTGAGCATTGTCTCTTTAGTAATGGCGATGAGGATGAAATATTTGAAATAGGTTCAAAATTTATATTTTCTTTTGCAGATGGGACTGGCTTTAGCATTAATGAGGAATCATTGGAGCAATATAGTGAAGTCATTTTAAATAATAGACCTGACTTCAATCCTAAGATTTATAGTAACAATAACTTTCTATCTTCTAAATTTGAAACATTAAACCTAAGTTCAAATAATACTATTGATAACCTTTTTAAGAAGAACTTTAAATTACTTCCCAATTTTTTTAATTTTACTTTTTCATTTAATGCTATTAAAAGTAAATTTGATTTTAGTAGAACGCAAATTTTGGCATGCATGGTATCTTTTGTAATTTTATTAAGTTCACCCAGTTTTCTTATCTATAAAAATAATAATGATGCAGCTTTATACAGAGACTCAACATTTAATATTTTTAAATCTATTAATCAAGATATTAATCGGGTTGTAGCTCCAAGAGTTCAAATAGATGAAATATTGCAACAGGTCCCTAATCTAAGGACCTCTCAAAAAATAAATTTACCTAATTTAGATTTTTTAGATCAATTAGGCACGGCGTATATTCAAAATGTAAAAATCGATGTTATCAACTCCACATCAGTATTAACTTTAAAAGATATGCCGTCTTTTCAATTTAACGTTATTAAAAAACTTTCCGCTCAATTCAATATTACGATTTTAAATGAAGATATTGTTTCATTAGATGGCATGGTAAACGGTAATATAACTATGGTTCTTGAAGATGAATAATTTTTTTAATCGACTAGAATCTAGAGAAGCCAACTTAATTATATTAAGTATGTCTATATTATTTATCTTTCTTGTAGGTCTTGGCGCTTCAAATACATACAATAAATATAGTTTCTCAGTTAAGAACCTTGCGAAAGAAAAAGCAGACTATGATTATGTATATAGTAAAGCTTCGGCCTTAAATTATGAAGAAAGCTCTAAAGATATAAATTTAAAATTGCTAGATTCTATAATTGCATTAAATCAGTTTAAGGATATAGAGGCTCTAGATTTAATAAATACTGAAATAGGTGTTGAGATAGTTTTTACAACTTCTAATATTAGTACATCTATAAAGTTTATTGAGCAAGTCTCTAATAAGACAAATTTACAAGTTTCCAATATTGATTATCTAAATAAGAATCAAGCAATCCAGGTCAAATTTAATTTAAAGTGATTGTCTATAAGCCTACAGTCATGATGGTCTCAAAAAATCTCAACAAAGCATAAAAAAGAATAGTAAGTGATGCTCCTGCTGGGATTGTTACAACCCAAGAAAGCACAATCCTTCCTATTGAATTCATATCAAGATGGGAAATTCCTTTTGCCAAACCCACACCAATTACTGCTCCAACCAAGGTATGTGTAGTAGAAATAGGAAAGCCAATATACGTTGCAGCTACCACAGTTGATGCTGCTGCCATTTCAGCTGAAAAACCAAGACTTGGCGTCAGTGATGTTATTTTACTACCAACAGTTTTGATCACTCTTCCACCAAGCATAGCCAATCCAAAAACGATTCCAATACCGCCGATTAAAAGAACCCATGGACTAACGGCTGACTTAGCGCCAATTGCTCCTTCTGAAGCAACACTAATTATTGCTGACATTGGTCCGATTGCATTAGCTACATCGTTCGAACCATGAGCAAAAGCCATTGCTGATGCAGTTACTATCATCAAGATGGCAAAAGCTGACTCAACTCCATGCTCTTTAATTTTTTCTTTATTTAAATTTAATAATATCGAAGTAACTATCGCAACTATTACACCAAAGCCAACAGTAACAAGAACAACTTCATTATCTGTAAGTGGAAGTCCTATATGCTTTAATCCCTTTCTTGCAGTTACCAAACCAATAACTACTGCAACAAAAAAACTATAGATTGGTATTAAAGATACGGCTGCTTGTGATGGATCTTTTCTATCAAGAATAAATTTTTTAGCACTTAGGAATAAACAAAATGCCATAGATCCGGATATCACTGGTGACACAACCCAGCTAGCAGCAATTGTTCCTACTTTGCCCCAAGAAACAGCTTGAAAACCCATTGAAATAATTACAAAACCAACTATTGAACCAACAATTGAGTGGGTTGTTGAAACGGGCCATCCTTTAGAGCTAGCTATCAAGAGCCATGTACCGGCTGCAAGAAGTGCTGATAACATTCCTATGATAAATATATTTTCTTTTCCTATATACAGATCAGGATCAACAATACCTTTTCTTATAGTTGAAGTTACCTCACCACCTGCTAGGTATGCCCCAAGAAATTCAAAAATAGCTGCTATAAATATAGCTTGTTTGAATGTAATAGCCTTACTACCCACAGATGTGCCCATAGCATTTGCAACATCATTCGCACCTATTCCAAAGGCCATGAAAAAACCTGCAAAGGCAGCTATAATCAATATTAAAGTTGGATCAAGAAATAAATTTTCCATAATTTTTATAATCTATTATTTATATGAACCTATTAAAGCTTTTACTTGTGACAATTGCGTGAATTTACATATACTTTTTAGTGAATTCATATTTAATTAAAAAATCTCTGTTATAAATGCTATATGAATTTAATTACTTTAGATCAAACTGAATACAAACGGCTTCATGATAAAGCTTACGCTCTCGAAAAAAGGCGTCTTCAGATTGAATTATTAAAACTTCAAGAAGACGTAATTAAAAATAAAAGAAAGATTTGTATAGTTTTTGAAGGTCGAGACACTGCTGGAAAAAGTTCAGCTATAAAATTCTTTTCTGAATATCTCAGGCCTAATAATTTTAATTATATTCAGCTAGGAATTCCTACAAAATGGGAGTCTTCTCATTGGTTTCAGCGATGGCAAAAAGTTCTTCCTCAAGATGGTGAAATTTCTTTCCTAGATAGATCATGGTACACAAGGGCAATAACTGAACCAATAATGGGTTATTGCAATGAAAATCAATATAGAACTTTCATGAAAAGAGTTAATGAATGGGAAAAAAATCATATCTCTAATGGAGTTGAAATAACTAAATTCTATTTTTCTCTCTCTAAAGATCAACAGCAAAGAAGGATGAATGCTCGAAAAAACTCACAACTTAAATATTGGAAGCTATCAAAAAATGATGAAAAAATTGTAACAAAATGGGATGCATTTACGCTTTATAAAGAGCAAATGTTTAACAAAACATCAACCGAATTTTCACCATGGATATCCATAAATTCCAATAATAAGATGATAGGGAGGCTTACAGCTCTTCGATATCTTCTTATCAAGACCGACTATGAAAACAAAAAAATATTAAAACCAGCGATATGGTCTAAAGGGCTTTCAAATTACTCAGCATCAATCGAAGGTGTTAGATTTGATAATCTCACCTATGAGCAATTTATGATAATTACTAAATATAGTGATGATACCTGATGAAAATAGCATCCATAGATATAGGTACAAATGCAATAAAATCTAAAGTATTTAATACAAGCCCAACATCAATAGAGTTTATTGAAGGAATCAGGTCCCCCATAAGACTTGGTGCTGAGGTTTTTGAAACAGGCTTCTTATCAGAAAATAAGCTCAATGAATTAATTAAAACTTTAAAGAAATACCAAAATAATTTTATTAAAAATAATATTAAAATGTATGAAATTGTTGCAACCAGTGCCTTTAGAGATACAGATAATTCTGAAAAAGCCAGGCGATATGTTGAAAATAAAATTGAACACCCGATACGAATAATTTCAGGCCTCGAAGAGGCAAAGTTAATTCGTTTTCATCCAAAAGCTCAGTCTAAAGCAAATAAAATTTATGTTGATGTGGGAGGAGGGAGTACTGAGGTTTATATTTATAAAAATGATGAGCATATTATTCAGTCTTTTCAACTTGGAGCAGTAAGATCTATGTTAAATAAAGATCATACCGATGAATGGAACAGATTAAATTTATGGTTAAAAAAACAATCAGATGTAGGGACCTTAATCGGTCTAGGGGGAAGTGTTAAATCTTTTTTAAATTTAAATAAACTTAAAATCATCTCGTCTGAAAAATTCATTAAAAAATCAGAAGAGTTGAGGGGTATGAATATCAATGAAAAAAAAGAAGCCTACAATTTAGCCGAAGATAGAGCAGATGTAATTGATTATGCTTTGGATATCTATAATAAAATTATAAATGGCTTAAATATTAAAAGGATTAAATCAACAAAATGGGGAGTTTCAGACTCTATAGCGGTTAAAACTTTTCATGAACTTTACTCAAAAAAAATATCTATTTATAAAGATTAATTATTTTGATTTACCCAATTTAATAAATAAGCGTGACTTGCTCTGTGGGCTTCAATTTTACCAACTTCGTTAAGACTCCCACTTTCCTTTGTATTTAACGCAAATATAGAGAGTATTATTTGAGTATTCACTCTAAATACACCCTCTTTATTAAACATTTCTGGCAAATTAATATTTAATTCAATAAAAGATTGCATTTTTAAAGATAAGCCATGGATAGATTTAGAAGGAGTTGATGGAGTTATTGTATTTTTCAAAATCAATAACTGAGCTCCTTGAGATTGATTAAAGAATTCATAAAGTATTTCTATTGATCTTAAGACTACGACTGATAGTTGTTTAGTTTTAATGTTGCTAGATTTAATAGCAAACTGATTTTCGCATTCCTCGAGGTATCTTGAAACCATCAATAGTTTTAATGCATCTGTTGTTGGGAAGAATTTGTAAGTAGATGTTCTTTTTAAACCAGAATATTTTGATATATTAGCAAACGTAATAGCATCTTGACCTTTTTCTAGAAGAATAGTTTCTGCAGTATCAAGTATCACCTCAATTCTTTTTTTACTTCTCTCTTGTTTGCCTAGTTGCTCCATAGATTAATTATGGACATATGTTACAAAAAGTAAATTAAATATTTTTAAAATTTTACCTCGAAGCCAATAGATAGAATTTTTTTATCCTCTGACCTTAGTTCCTCATTTGTTCTTGAGAGTGATGTATATATTTTTAATATACTATTTAGGTCATGAGAGTACCCAATTGTGGTTTGCTTGCCATTTACAATCTTCATATCAGATTTGGCATTTTGTATCATAAGGGTACCTTTTTTAGAAAGTTGGTGCTTAATACTAAAAACATGTCCCGATAGACTTCTATAAATTTTATCCTCTTCAGAAGTTTGATACATCAATCCTATAGTGGTCTTTTGAAAAGGAATTAAAACAGTAAATCTTTTGCTCTCAAAATCCTTTGTGCCAGTATCAATTCCAAGTGAAGTGGATATTTTTTTATTTTTATAATCAAAAGAATATGACTGATATGATTTTTTTGAAGTTTTAATATTATTTACTGTTACCTTTAACCCTTTAATGATTTCTGGAGAGCTATATCCAACGAGATCCTGCATTCTATTTTCACCAATAAATAACTTTTTTAAATCAGATTGGGTATTGTTGAATAGATCCACCTTTAACTGGGATCTTTTAAAAGCGGTATCATGAGTTCCTATAAATAGTCTTCCAAAATTACCTGATAAACCTATATATGTATTTCTTTGCTTAAATACTTTATTTTTGTCTGCTTTGCCATCTGTTGGATCAATTGCATTTTCAATCTGAACTAAAAAATTCAAATTATTTGATATTTGTAATTTTGATTTGAAACCAATTCTTGATGCATTACTTATTGTTTCAGTTTCTCTTTTGGAGCTTTGATCAACATCTATCAAACTCATATTAATCTTCGCATAAAAAGAGCTATTTGCATCTGCAAAACAAGCAAACATCAATATAAGTGTTATAAAATAATTTTTAGTTCTTCTCATAAAATAATTGTTATCAATAAATATAATTTAATTAAATCATACATATAATGACTTTATAGTTTATTGATACACTCTTAACTAAAAAATAACCAGTTAGACACAACTCTGTAACATATTTAATAAAAAGACAACCTAACGTAAAAATAATACAAATTAATTTTTCATACATATATATAATAAGCATTAATTTAAATAAACTACATAAATGTTTCTTAGACCTTTCATAGCTTCAATATTTTTTTTACTTTTAGCTAATCCTGTTTCTTCTAGTAATATTAATTCTATTTCTGCTTCTTTTGAAACGCCACAAGTTCCAGAGGATGGCAACGCAGATGATCCAGCCATTTGGCTTAATAAAAAAGCCCCAGAATCATCAATTATTTTTGGAACTGATAAATATAGAGGCATATATACATATAATTTAAAGGGTCAGACAATAGGTTTTTCAGAATCTGGTAGAGTAAATAATATCGATTTAAGATCTCTTAAAGATTTAAATATAAACAAATTTAAAACTTTCATTTTTGGATCAAATGGAACAAATAACTCCCTTGATCTCTGGATTTATTCAGATGATGTAATTCATCAATCCTCTCTAAATAATAGCTTTAGTTTGTCACAGATGCCTCAAATTTCAGTCAAAACCAATTTTCTTTCATACGGGGTTTGTGCAGGGTATGACAAAAAATTAGGGCTTATTGCTTTTGTAACTGAAGCTATGGGTTCAAGAGTTCAACTATGGCAATATTCAGACAATGCTCTTGCACTTATAAGTACTTTTAATAATGGTAATGCTTATGAATCAGAGGGCTGCGTATATGACGATGAAAATAGAACCTTATTTATCTCCGAAGAGAATGAGAGAGGAGTTGTGAGAGCCTACAAGCTGAACAATGAACTTAGTTTTAATAAACCTATAATCATTGATACCAGAGAAGGAAATATAACAGGGGACCCTGAGGGCCTTGCAATACTAAAGATTAATAAAAAAGATGGATATTTAATAGCATCTTCTCAAGGTAGTAGTACCTTTAATATTTATCAAAGACATGCTCCATACAACTTCATAAATAAATTTTCAGTTACATCAAATAAAATAATAGATGGGGTTAGTGATACTGATGGTATAGATATTCTTAATACGTACCTAAATAAAGATTTCCCAAATGGAATAATAGTTGTTCAAGATGGAGAGAATACTGGAGAACAATACATTAGCAAAGAGAACTTTAAATATCTGTCCTTAAAAGATTTAATTATAAAATTAGACCTCTAGCTTACCAATAAAATTTATTATATCTTTAGCTAAGATTTCAGGCCGTTCCAACGCAGCAAAATGGCCGCCATCGTATTCATTCCATTGAACAACCTTATAAATTTTTTCAGCCCAAATTCTTGGAGGAAGCATAATATCTCTTTTAAATATTGCCCCAGCCATTGGTTGAGATATATTGTTAAAAGAAAAACCAAAATCACCATTTTCTTTGTATAGTCTTGTTGAAGAGGTTATTGACTCTGTAAACCAATACAGAGAAATAATGCTCAAAATTTCATCATTTGAGACTACGAGTTTATTTTCTTCACCATCAAACCAACCATAAAATTTTTCTGTAATCCATGCAGCAAGACCTATGGGAGAGTCATTTAGACCATATCCTAGAGTTTGAGGTTTAGTTTTTTGTATTTCATAGTAACCAAAGCCTTGTGTTTTATATTTCTCATAGTTATTAATTAACTTTAATTCATTGTCTGTAACGCCCTCCATTGGATTTTCTCCAGAGGGTGGGAAGGCTATTACTAAATTAAGATGAATACCAATACAGTTTTCTGGATACAATTCAGCCATCCACTTGCTGACTGTTGCACCCCAGTCACCCCCTTGTACAACATATTTTTTATAACCTAATTCAATCATTAGTTCATGCTGTATCTTTGCAATTTCCTCTGAATTCATCCCACTTTTTGTTGGTTTATCTGAAAAACCAAAACCTGGAAGAGATGGACATACTATATTTAATGGAACTGGTGATTGATTTTGTAAAATTGGAATAATCTTTAGAAACTCTTGAATACTTCCTGGCCATCCATGAGTTAACAACAAGGGGGTGCCGTCAGTCTTGTTTGATTTTGAATGAAGAAAATGTATTTTCAATCCTGATTTAGATTTAAATTTATAACTTCCAATATCATTAAGTTTTTGCTCATGATGGCGCCAATTGAAATCATTTAGCCAATGCTCAGAAAGTTTTTTTAAAAAAGATAGACTGGTTCCATGCGACCAATTTTTATCATTAATTTCATCAGGCCATCTTGTTAGCTCTATTTTTTTCCTTAAATAATCAACTTTTTCGTTAGATACATGAATCTTAAATTCTTCAATCATGGGCATTTCAATAATTAATAGTGTCTAACTATATGACAATCTTATAAATAAAGTAAAATACACATCTTTTAATTAAAATTATTTATGTTCGAAAAAGTTGAATTATATTTAAATACTAATGCAGAATATGCTTGGGTGATTATTTTATTATTTGCCTTTCTTGAAGCTTTTGTTTTATCTGGAGTTATTCTATCTAGCGCCATTTTATTCTCTATTTGCATTCTTATTTACAACACAGAATTACTATCTATTGTTTATATTGTTCCAGTTGCAATTCTTGGTGCTCATTTGGGCGATATGAGTAGTTTCTTATTTGGTAAAACCATTGGCCCACAATTATTATCAACAAAAGTGATGATTAAACGTCAAAAAATGATACTAAGGGCTCAAAAATTTTTAGATAAAACTGGTTCTTTTACTGTAATACTTGGAAGATTTATACCAGCACTTAGACCAATAGTTCCATTTTTGCTTGGAATTTCTGATCTAAAGGTTGTAAGATTTTACATAGCCGACCTCATTGCATGTGTATGCTGGGGAATTGCATTAGGATTTTTAGTTACAGGAGTGGGCTCCTTATTTTAGGATAATTTAGTATGTTAAGCATTTTTATATTAGTAGTGAGCACAATTGCAGTAGCATATCTTTTGGCGCAACTTGTTAAGGCAGGAAGGCAGGGAAGGTTGTTACAAACTTTAAGAGATCTACTTATTGTTACATTAGCAATACTAATGACCGCAGCAATCTTTTATATTGGATTTAGAGTTTTTCGATCTTTCTAAGTATTTATGACCGAAACATTATTTGAAAAAATTATAAATAGAGATATACCAGCAGATATTGTCTATGAAGATGATTTATCTATTGTAATAAAAGATATCCAGCCACAAGCTCCAACTCATTTATTGATTATCCCCAAAAAAGTACTTTCAAAACTATCGGACGCTACTATTGTTGACGAAAAAGTTCTTGGTCATTTGATGTTGGTTGCAGGTAAGGTAGCTGATCAGCTAGGCCTAGACGACACCTTTAGAATTGTAATTAATAATGGAGCAAAAGCAGGTCAAAGCGTATTTCATCTTCACCTACATTTGCTCTCTGGCAGATCTCTTAGTTGGCCTCCAGGCTAGTAAAATAAATAAGCCCCCAAGCCTAATAAAAATACTATTAATCCTATACCAACAACAAAGTATCCACCTTGTTTAATAGTTGTACTATCGTCCATAATTTCTCCTCCCTATAAAAAATATATCAAAAATTTATGCATTTACAAGACAATTTTTCATATAAACTGTCCAAAACCTAATTAAAATTTTTAATTGAATACTTCAACTAACAAAACATTTACAAAAAATGTAAAGTCCTGGATTGCTTATGATGTTGGTAATTCAGCTTTTGCTACAACTGTAGTCGCTGGATTTTTTCCTGTTTTCTACCTTCAATATTGGGCCATCGATAGTGGTATTGATATGGCACAAGCTACCGTATATAAATCTTGGGCATTAGCACTTTGCAACACCCTTGTATTATTTACAGCACCATTAATTGGAGCTATAACAGATATAAATAATTCAACAAAAAAATCTCTTGTTTTTTTTACTGTTGTTGCAGCCTTTTTTGTCTCTTTACTTTCAACTCTAAATTCAGGCTCATGGATATATGCATTAGCCTTCTTTTGTATAGCTAATTATTGTTTTTCTGTTGCCCAAATACCTTATGATAAAATTCTAACCAAGATTACGTCTGAGGATAAATTATCAATAGTCTCCAACCAAGGCTACGCTTGGGGTTACTTGGGTGGTGGGTTTCTATTTTTAGTTAACGCCAGCATGTTTTTATTTTGGGAGAAAATAGGTTTAAATTCATCCGAAGATGCTATAAAAATTTCATTTTTAATGGTCTCTATTTGGTGGTGTATCTTTACGTTACCAATTCAAAAGAATTTTTTAGAAAAAGTAAAACCATATAAAAAAACCTTACTAGTAAGAGATGCATTTAAAAATATAGTTCATACCATCAAATCAATATCAAGGTATAAGAATGCATCTATATTTCTCTTAGCTTTCTTTTTATATATAGATGGCGCCCATACTGTTATTTATCTTGCAGCTGACTTTGCACTCAATGTAAATCTAAAAGCTACAGATGTAATTCCAGCATTGATCTTGGTTCAGTTTGTAGCTTTTCCAGCAACACTTTTATGGGGGTTTATTGCCGATAAATATGGAGATAAGTTAGTTTTATATATTACTATTGTTTCCTACATTTTTATTATTGGGTTTAGTACAACACTATCATCCGCTTTGGAGTTTTATATTATGGCTGCCATGGTAGGTAGTGTGCAAGGCGGCATACAAGGAAGTTCAAGAGGTTTATTTGGTAAATTAATTCCTGAAGAGAAAGCAGGTGAATTTTTCGGTCTATATAACGTTCTCGGAAGAGCTGGTGCAATCTTTGGTCCTTTAATTGTTGGAACATTGTTAACAATATATGGGGATGTAAGAATTGCTTTATTCCCATTAATAATTTTATTTATTCTCGGAGGACTTCTCTTAATGAAAGTTAAAGTTAATAATGAAACTTTTTAGTAAAGAATCAATAATTTTTTATAGTATTTTAGGAGCAATAACTGGTTTATTTTTGGCTCCTTTTATAAGAAGCCTAATGGATTTATCTACCCCACTAGAGTTATTAATAACCACTTCGATTATTATTCCAATATATATTCTTGCAAAAAGAATTTTAATAAAATTTATTATTAAATAACTAGCTCTCTAATAATTTAAAAAGTGATTTTGGCTTATCTGTAATTATTCCATCTACATTTAAATCGATTAGCTTTTCAAAAGTTTTAATGTCATTAATTGTCCAGACCATTATTTTTAGATTTTTACTGTGAATAAAATTAATAAATCTTTTAGTAACTACCTTAATACCATACCAATACATAGGAACTTGCAGGCAATCTCCTGATATTTCTTTTTTATAAAGACCAAAACTAGATAACAAAAGCTTAATAACTTCCATTGGACCCATCGATAAACAAATCTCAGGATAATCAGAATTTACCTGTTTCAATCTCTCACTATTAAAGCTAGCAATACAAACCCTATGCGTAGCATTATTTTCCTTTATTACCTTTAATGCAGGTTTTGCAACTAAATCAGTTTTAAGATCGATCTGAAAATATAAATCTGGAAATAAATTTAATACACTTTCAAGTGTTGGTATGTGGTGATTATCAAATAGTTTTAGTTCGTCTATCTCAGAAGAGCTCAGGGAGCTAAAGATAATATCACTGCCTAACAACCTTTTAATAGATTCATCATGAAATATATAAGGAATGCCATCAGCTGAAACCTGAACATCAGTTTCAATAAATTTACAGCCTATAGATTGAGAATAGGTAAATGACTCAATTGTGTTTTCAAAGGATTCAAGTGATCCGCCTCTATGTGCAAGTACTGCCATCCCTGAATAGTCTAGATAAGTCTTCATGGGTCGTTATTGTATACATTATTGAGGTAAAATGAATCTTATCCAATTTAGAACTTTAAAAATTTGTGAATAAATTTGACTCTATAAGACCCTATAAAGACCATGAGGTTAATGAGGTATTAAAAAACCTTTGTCGCAATAAGGAGTTAATAAAAGTTCTTTTAGCATCAAACAAATATCCCTTTATCGCAAAACTACCTTTATCTAAAAAGATTATTTCATTAATTCTTATCAATAAAGTAAAAAATATCTCATCTATATCTGAGTATCAAAATATATTTGAAGGCATTGTTTCCAATGTTGTAGATAACTCAATTGATAAATTTACTGTATCTGGTCTAGAAAACTTAAATAAAAATAAGTCTTATTTATTTATATCAAATCATAGAGATATAACTTTAGATTCAGCATTACTAAACCTCACACTTCATAGAAATAATTTTAAAACAACTAACAATGCTGTTGGCAACAATCTAATGAATGAAAAATGGGCATCAGATTTAATGAGGCTTAATAAAAGTTTTATTATTGATAGGAGTGATAAATCAAAAAAAGATATTTATAAAAGCCTTCATTTGGCTTCTGAATTTATATTCAATTGTATTTCCAATGAAAATGAATCCATATGGATTGCTCAAAAACAAGGAAGGTCTAAAGACGGTCTAGACTATACAGATCCATCAGTTCTTAAGATGATTCATTTAAATTCGCGTAAAACTTCGAAAGTTCATGAGTACTTTAATGAGCTTTCAGTCATACCAGTTTCAATTTCATATGAAAAAGATCCAAATGATCTCTTGAAAGCAAAGGAGCTATACCTAACTTCTCTAAATAATGTTTATGAAAAAGAACCAAGAGAGGATTTGCAGAGCATTGCAGATGGAATTTCTGGACAGAAAGGGAATGTTCATTTGTCTATAGGATCTGAAATCAACTTTATTAATGATAGCTATGAAGATGCTGCCATTGAAATTACAAATAAAATTAAGTTTTTGTATAAGATTCATGCAACAAATGAAGCAGCCTGTATTATGCAGGGAATTCCTATAAAGCAATCAGAATTTGCTGATGAAGATATAGATCTAGCTATGGAGTATTTAAAAGAAAGAATGCATATCATTCAAGACGACATGCAGCCCTTCTTTTTAAATCAATATAGCAATCCAGTTTTATAGGCTATAGCCTTGTTCGTTATGCTCACTCATATCTAGTCCTATTTCTTCATCTTCGAGAGAAACTCTAATCTCTGTAAATATATTTATTACTTTCAAAGTAATAAATGTAGCAATTGCTGTCCATGAACAAATTATAAATATGCCATAAATCTGAATTTTGAGTTGTGCTATTACACCATCTTCAGAAATTCCAGCAGATCCAGATCCCAAGAATCCATCTGGGCTTCCAACAAAACAAAGCATAATAATTCCAAGCATTCCGCCAACACCATGAACTGGGAATACGTCT
The DNA here is from genome assembly GCA_964613455.1 of uncultured Gammaproteobacteria bacterium. Lineage (GTDB taxonomy): Bacteria > Pseudomonadota > Gammaproteobacteria > Magnimaribacterales > D2472 > SCGC-AAA076-P13. Next base: position 36,726 of record CAZTGS010000004.1, read on the forward strand.
AAGGAATCGTCAATTTTAAAGTAAGATTTAAGAATCTGAGTAGCATAAAAGCAAACAATACCAGCCATAAATCCTATTAACATTGCTCCGGCCGGACCGACTGTTCCAGAAGCTGGAGTAATAGTGGCTAAACCAGCCACCATTCCAGTAGCTATTCCAATAATCGTTGATCTTCCTGATTTAATCCATTCAATAGCCATCCAGGTCAAAGCTCCTGCAGCAGCACTAATATGAGTAACGAGCATAGCCATTCCAGCAGATCCGTCTGCAGCAACAGCACTTCCTGCATTAAAGCCAAACCAACCAACCCATAGCATTGAAGCGCCAATCATAACCATAGTTCTATTGTGAGGAGGCATTGGAGATTTCATAAAGTTATTTCTTTGTCCCAGATAAATAGCTGTAACCAAAGCGCCAACTCCACATGTAGCATGAACGACTAGTCCTCCAGCAAAGTCAATAACTCCCATATCTGCTAGATAACCTCCACCCCAAACCATATGGCATGCTGGTAAATACACTAAAGTGAACCAAATCACAGAAAAGAGGCACATAGCACCAAATTTCATTCGCTCAGCAAAGGCGCCAACAACTAAAGCGGGAGTAATAATTGCAAATGTCATTTGGAAGGTAATAAAAACAGTTTCAGGCAAAGTTCCACTTAAAGAATCTCTGCCAACACCGTTAAGAAATAGGGCGCTAAGGTCTCCAATAAATAATCCATCTCCCTTAAAGGCTAAACTGTATCCATAAATAACCCAGCAAATAGATATCAAGCATGCTATTGCAAAACATTGCATTAGAACTGAGAGTACATTTTTTGATCTTACAAGACCGCCATAAAAAAGGGCGAGTCCGGGTAGTGTCATAAATAGTACTAGTGCAGTAGCTGTAAGTATCCATGATGTATCACCTGAATTTAACTCACTTGCATATGCCTGAGGAATAAAAAATAAGAATCCACACAATAAAAATTTAAATAACATAATATTTTTCCCTAATAGTTGTTTGTTTATATACATGCAATTTATATGCCAAAAAAAGTAGTAAAAAATTGGATTATATGAGTTAAAACGATATTAATTATTCAAAAAAGGTGCAAACAAAACAATTAACAATCAGGATCTTTAAAAGGTTCTCTGAGCTCAGGGAATTCGCTGAGGTATCTTCTTATAATATGAATATTCTTATTATCCTTTATTAGTTCTTGAAAAAGTTCTTGTAAAGGTAAGATATTTGAGATCGAGATATCTCTTTTGATTTCAGCTACAACTTCATCGATTAAATTTTTCATTATATTATTTACTATAAAAAAAAGAGCTGCTTTAAAATATGGGGGGGGGAGAAGCAGCTCTTTTAGTTTAAAAAAGAAAGAGCTGTTTAACATTAGGGGGTAAACAGCTCTTTCGGTCTTTATAGATCACGCACACGTAATCTACAAATTAAAATTCTGGATAAGCTTCAACTCCTATCTCAGAAACATCTAATCCAGCATATTGTTCTTCGTCAGTTGCTCGTATTGGCATAAAGCTATTTATTACAGATATTGCAATGAAACTCGCAATGAATGTAAAACCAGCAATAGAAATTACACCTAATGCTTGCATACCAAACGAAGCATCAGAAGTTAACGGTACGACCATTACGCCAAGAATTCCAACAATACCATGGGCTGAAATTGCTCCAACAGGATCATCTAACTTCAAATTTTTATCAAAGAATAAGATTGATAAATAGACCAAAGCACCACCTGCAGATCCTATCAAAACAGCAGCTCCGGCAGAAGGGGCACTTGGTCCTGCTGTTATAGCTACTAGTCCTGCTATTGCACCATTCATGGCCATAGTTACATCCATTTTTCCGGTCATAACTAGACTCATTAATATTGCCGCAACTACACCACCACAAGCGGCCATATTTGTATTCATAAATACTTGACTAACTGCTATTGCAGCTGCTTCGTTGCTTACTATTAATTCAGATCCACCATTAAAACCAAACCAACCTAGCCATAGAATCCAAACACCTAATGCAGCCATTGGAATGTTTGATCCTGGCATTGGCAAGGATGTTCCATCAGGGGAATATTTACCTTTTCTTGGCCCAAGAACCATTACTACAGCTAAAGCTGCAGCAGCACCACAAAGATGAACTGTTCCGGATCCTGCATAATCTGAATATCCCATTGAGCTTAAGAAACCACCACCCCAGTTCCAATAACCTTGGATAGGATAGATAACTCCAGTTAGGACAATTGCGAACAAGAAGAACGGTAATAACTTCATTCTTCCTGCTACCGCACCAGAAACTATAGACATTGCTGTTGCAACAAACACTACTTGGAAAAAGAAATCAGCTTGTTGTGAATAATCCATTCCATAAGGCATTCCAATATCCTCATTAGCTAATGAGGTCGACAGTCCAAACGAGTTAGTTCCTAAAATTGACGGCAAATAACCTTCAATTATAGTTGAAGCTGGGTACATAATTACAAAGCCACAGGCTAAGTACATAATACAGGCTATTGAGTATAGCCCGATGTTTTTAGTTACAATTTCAGATACGTCTTTCTTTTGAACAAGTCCTGCTTCTAGCATGGTAAAACCAGCTGCCATAAACATTACTAGAGCTCCAGCCATTACGGCATAAAACGTATCTAAAGCAAATGCTATTTCTTCCATTTTTTACTCCTTATATTGCTTCAGAACCAGTTTCACCGGTTCTGATTCTGACGACTTCATCGACAGTGGTTATAAATAATTTTCCATCACCAATTTTCCCTGTTTGGGCGGTTGTAGTAATAGTTTCTTTTACTAATTCAACTTGTGAATCATCAACAAGAATTTCAAGTTTTACTTTTGGTAATGTGTCTACAGAATATTCAGATCCTCTGTACATTTCTGTATGTCCTTTTTGTCTTCCATATCCTTTAACTTCAGTGATAGTGAGACCTTCTACTCCAGCTGCAACTAAAGCCTCTCTAACTTCTTGAAGTTTAAAAGGCTTAATGATTGATGTTATTAATTTCATAATAGGGGATTATTTAGAAATTAAAGACTTGCTGATACTGAGAATACAAATGCGTCTTCATCTGCACCATATCCATCATCAGAAAAATCTGAGTAAGCTAGACCGCAATCGTATGAGCCGCATGAGAAGCCATAAGAGATCCCAAAATTATCACCATAATCATCATATTCGCCATATGAGAATCCAAAGTCACCCAAAGCATATGAGATTTCAGTATAATCAGGGGCTGAATCTTGACCTAAAGCAAATGTAAGACCCAAGTCACCCATTGATAACCCAATAACAACTTCTTCAAAATCTAAACCAGTGTTATTTTCAGGATAGTCAAAAGCTACGTAACCTAAATCAACTCCAACTCCGCCAACTTCAAAACCATAGCCAAAGTAGTAATCTAATTCACTTCCAGCGCCATCATTAAAGTTCACATTTGAACCCCAAATACCAGCATAGAATCCACTTTCTGCTGCATAGTCAAAACCACCAGACATTGCAGGTCCATCGGTTTGTGTCATTCCTCTCCAGATGTAGTCTGAAGCAAAGCTAACATTCGCACTAACAGATGCAAAAGATGGTAAAGACACCAACAACCCAACCATTAATAATAATTTTTTCATTTTTTTCTCCTTTGTTATGAAAAATAATCTATGTTCACTTATACCTAATGCAATTTTCATGCCAAAAATATTTTTTGACGTTAAATATTTAATTATTGTTATAATTAAGTGAAATTTTTAAAGGAAATATTATGGATTTAAGTAACAATGTGGCTTTAGTAACTGGTGGAGCTTCTGGACTTGGAAGAGGAGCAGTTGAGCATTTTGTTAAGAATGGAGCTAAAGTAGCCATTCTTGATATTAATGATGATAAGGCTAAAGAAGTTGTTGAGCTTTTAGGTGAAGATAATGTTACTTACTTTAATACCAATGTAATGGAAGAGGAGTCTGTTCAAAATGCTATAGCAGGAATAAAAGAGACTTTTGGAAAACTTAATTTCGTTGTTAATTGTGCAGGCACAGGATACGGAGCTAGGATTCTTGGAAGAAAAGGGCCGCACCCCTTAGATATTTTTAAATTTATAATTGATCTCAATCTTGTTGGTACATTTAATGTAATGAGATTAGGTGCAGAGTTAATAGACAAAAATGAACCTGATGAAAAAGGAGAAAGGGGTGTGATTATAAATACTGCATCTATAGCAGGTTATGAAGGGCAGATTGGTCAAGCTGCTTACAGCGCTTCCAAGGCAGGGGTCATTGGGCTAACGTTAACAGCTGCAAGGGACTTGGCTAGACATAACATTAGAGTTTGTACAATTGCTCCAGGAATATTTGATACTCCTTTGATGAGTCTTGCTGCAGATGAAAGTAAAGAAACACTCTTAGCTTCTACGCAGTTTCCACATAGATTTGGCGATGTAAATGAGTTTGCTCAACTAGCTGAACATATCATTAATAACACCTATCTAAATGGAGAGACTATTAGATTAGACTCTGCAATGAGAATGGGGGCCAAGTAGACTAGATATTATTGACCTGCAACCCAATAGGTCATAGCAATCACAGCAACAGTAACGAGTACTAAGATAACTTTAGTATCTGATTTGCTATTCTCATTTGCTTCTGTAGATTCGTAGTATTTTTCAAATTCATCTTTATTCATATTATGCTCCGTGTTTAATTACAACTCTTCCAACTTGTTGGCCATTTAAAATTTTTGTTATCTCATCTCCGACTTCGTTCAAAGATATTGTTTTAGAGTATTTATTTAAATCTAAGGACCAATCATTTGACAATAATTGCCATATCTTTTTTTTGAATTCTAATGGCGACTCTGCATTATCTATTCCAATCAACGATACACCTCTTAATATAAAAGGAAATACTGAAGATGTGAATTTCATTCCTGCAACATTACCGCAACAAGATACAGATCCCTCATTACTAACCATAGAAATTATTTTAGCTAAAATATCTCCACCTACTGTATCAACTGCTCCGCCATAAATACCTTTATCAAGAGCTTTAATAGGATCAGCCATAAAATCTTCTCTTAAAACAACCTCAGATGCTCCCATATCTTTTAATGTTTGAACTTCTTCTGACTTTCCTGTGAGTGCATGAACCTCGTATCCTAAATTTGACAGAAGGTTTACAGCTACAGATCCAACTCCACCCGTTGCTCCTGAAACAAGAACTGGAAGATTGTTTGAGAGTCCTGAATCAATTATTTTCTTTATAGATGCTGCTGCTGTTAATCCGGCAGTACCAATTTGCATTGATTGCTTAAGCGATAATCCATCTGGCAGATTTACTATAAACTCATTAGGCAGTTGAACCATTTCTCCAAAGCCTCCATAAAATGCCATGCCAATTTTATATCCTGAAGCTATTACCAAATCTCCAGCATTAAATTTATCATCATTAGATTCTATTACTTCGCCTGCTACATCTATGCCAGGCACAAAGGGATATTCTCGAACAACACCTTTAACTCCAGTTGAAGCTAATGCATCTTTATAATTTAAGGAAGAGTAATGTACCTTTATGGTAACCATTCCATTTTCTAGAACAGGGAGTTCTAATTCTTGGACTGAGCCTTCAAATACTCCATCTATCTCTTCTACTAAGTAAGCTTTATATTTCATACTTTCCTTTATTTATTATTCAGATAAGAACTTTTCAGCATCAAGGGCAGCCATACAACCAAAACCAGCTGAAGTTACAGCTTGTCTATAAATTTGATCCGACACATCTCCAGCTGCAAAAACACCTTCTATAGATGTAGCTGTAGCAGAGCCATCTGTACCAGATTTTATCTTAATATAACCATGATCCATATCTAATTGACCTTCAAAGATATCAGTATTAGGTTTGTGACCAATAGCAATAAAAACACCCATTACTGGAATATTTATTTCTTCGCCATCTTTTTCAAGAAGAACGCCATTAACGCCCATTTTATCTCCAAGCACTTCTTTGAGTTGTGTATTCCAAAGAACTTCAATTTTTCCATTCTCTTCTTCTTTAAAAACACGATCTTGAAGTATCTTTTCAGCTCTTAATTCATCTCTTCTATGAACCAAATAGACTTTTGAACATATTCTTGACAGATATAGGGCTTCTTCAACGGCTGTATTACCACCACCTACAACTACAACTTCTTGATCTTTATAGAAAAATCCATCACAAGTAGCGCAAGCTGATACACCTCTTCCAAGAAACTCTTTTTCTGACGGAATGCCAAGATACATTGCACTGGCTCCGGTTGATATTATTAAGGAATCACACGTGTAGTTATTGGTTCCTTTGAGAGCAAAAGGCTGAACATTAAGATCAACTTCATTGATATGATCATTAATTATTTCAACATCAAATTGTTGAGAATGTCTTTTCATTCTTTCCATTAACTCTGGACCCTGTAATCCATCACTATCCCCAGGCCAGTTTTCTACATCTGTTGTTGTTGTAAGTTGGCCGCCTTCTTGAGAACCAGCAATAATAATGGGATCTAATCCAGCTCTTGCTGCATAAATACTTGCAGAATAACCTGCAGGACCAGAACCTAATATGATTAATTTGTTATGATTATTGGACATGATCGAGATTATAATTGAATAATCAAAGATTATAATTGAATATTAAACAATTTGTGATTGATTGAACCTATAATTTGCTAATAAATATTTATAAAGATTAAAAATGCTTTCACCATATGTAAAAAATACATTACTAAACTTTTTTAGCTTTTTCTTAATTGCTTTCTCTCTTTATATATTTATTGCCCTTGTTTCATACGATCCTTCAGATCCGGCTTTTTTTAATAAATCTTCATCGACAACAATTCTTAATTTGGGCGGACCTTTAGGCGCCAATATATCTGATTTCTTATTTACAATAATTGGATTAGGCTCATTCCTTATTTTACTGATTGGTTGTGTTTGGGCACTTCAAATTATTTTTGATAATGATCCCTACAATACTAATATTAAAATAATCGTTAGGTTTGTCAGTTCAATTATTTTATTAATTAGTTTTTGCTCTATTCTTGAATACTATTTTGATAATAATAGCGGGGGATTTCTTGGAAATCTTATTTTTTTGAGCCTATCAAATGGATTAGGCTTTATAGGTAGTTTAATATTTTTAGTAATATTTATAATTCCAGCTTCCTCTTTGTCATTTAATTTTTCATGGCTTAAAACAATAGATTATATTGGTGAGTCTTTAATTAAAATCTATCACTTATTTTTACGCCTCTCAAAAAATCTATTTGATCAAGTTTCTAATAATTTTGAGAATACACTAAATAGAATAAAACATTACAAACAAGCTCAGCTTGCAAAGAAAGAAAAGATTGTAGCTTTGAAGCCAAAAGAAATACCTAAAGTTAAATTAGATGAGAAAGAATCATTTTCTAATAAAGTTATCTCTTCTGAGGCTAAGCAGCCTGATTTGCCAAACACTACAGAACCTAAATTTAAAGAAGTTGAAAAACCTATTTCTGATAAAGACGAAGAAGAAGTTATTAAAACCGTGATGCCAAGCACACAGCTCTTAGATAGAGCTTTGGATGATGGGTCATCTCTTACTGAAGACGAGTTAAATCAGATTGCAGCTTTGCTTGAGACTAAGCTTGAAGAGTTTGGCATTGAGGCAACTGTCGAATCTGTTCTCCCTGGTCCCGTTGTAACAAGATTTGAAATTCAGCCAGCTCCTGGAACTAAGGCAAGCAAAATAACAGGCATAGCTCAAGATATTGCCCGCTCACTCTCAGTAAGCAGTGTAAGGGTTGTTGAAGTCATTGAAGGTAAATCATTTGTCGGTATTGAGATACCGAATACTAATAGAAAGATGGTTCGCCTTACCGAGATTCTTTCTTCATCAGCATTTAAAAATTCACCTTCAAATCTCACATTGGCATTAGGTCATGATATTGCAGGAAATCCGGTAGTTGTAGATCTCGCAAAAATGCCTCATTTACTTGTTGCAGGAACCACAGGCTCAGGTAAGTCCGTTGGGGTTAACGCTATGCTGCTTAGCCTTTTATTTAAATCTGACCCTAAGGATGTTCGCTTGATACTCATAGACCCTAAGATGTTGGAGTTATCAGTTTATGACGGCATACCTCATTTATTAACACCGGTAATAACTGATATGACTGACGCGTCAAATGGACTCAGATGGTGTGTTGTTGAAATGGATAGACGCTACAAACTAATGTCTATGATGGGAGTAAGAAATTTAGCTGGCTTTAATAAAAAAATAGAAGATGCAGCTGCTAATGGTAAACAAATATTAAATCCAATAAATCCCGAAAACGAAGAATATTTAGAAACACTTCCCTCAATAGTTGTAGTTGTTGACGAATTTGCTGACATGATGATGTTGGTTGGTAAAAAGGTAGAGCACCTCATTGCCAGAATTGCACAAAAAGCTAGAGCTGCTGGAATTCATTTAATTCTTGCTACTCAAAGACCATCTGTCGATGTTATTACTGGCTTAATTAAAGCAAATATCCCAACAAGAATAGGATTTCAAGTTTCAACAAAAATAGATTCAAGAACTATTTTAGATCAAGGTGGAGCAGAGCAGTTACTGGGTTACGGTGATATGTTGTACCTTCCTCCAGGAGTGGGTGTTCCTGTTAGAGTGCATGGAGCATTTGTTGGTGATGATGAAGTTCACAGGGTTGTGAATGATTGGAAATCTAGAGCTGATCCTGATTATTTAGAAGACATTGTTGCAGCATCTCAAGAAACCGGTCCAATTCCAGGATGGTCTGGGTCTGAGACATCTTCTTCTGAAGACGCAGATGATATATATGATGAAGCTGTAGGTTTTGTAATTGAATCTAGAAGGGCCTCAATATCTGCTGTACAAAGAAAATTTAGAATAGGCTACAACAGAGCCGCACGATTAATTGAAACTATGGAAGAGGCAGGTCTTGTATCTGAAATGAGTTCAAATGGATCTAGAGAAGTATTGGTGCCAAAAAATAATTAAATTGAAATTAATATATTTAATAGCATGCCTAATCTCATTTAATCTGTTTTCAGACTCTTCCATCAATACATTCAATAATCTTATTAAAGAGAATTTAATTTTTAATCAAAAATCTTTAAATCAAGTTTCTAATGAGTACTCTATTTCATCTGGCAATCTCATTCATTCTGATAATTTAATTACTATTAATATAAACAAACCATTTAAAGAAAGGTATGAGATAAATGATAGCTATATTGATATTTATGATTATGATTTTGATCAGCATAAGAAAATTTATTTAGATGATATAGAAAGCAATATTATTAAATTTTTAATTGAAGGAATAACAGATGATGTAAGCATAATTAATTTATCTGATAATTCTTTTACAATGGACAACGATTCTTATGAGATATATGTAGAGATCATTAATAGTGAAAATTTTTTTATGAAGTCCAAAGATAATATGGGCACTATTAATATGATTACTTTTAAAGTTGATGCATTATGAATATCTTACTTATAGGGTTTGGAGGAGGTCTTGGAGCAATATCAAGATTTTTAGTCAACGAAGCATCTTTTAAATATCTTTTAATAACATATCCTTTTGGAACACTTTTAGTAAATGTATTAGGTTGCTTTTTAATTGGTTTATTTTTAGGCTTGTCCATGCCAGAAAAAGATTCTAGTTATTATTTTTTTATAATTGGTTTTTTGGGTTCATTTACTACTATGTCAGCTTTCACTCATCAAACATTATTAATGATGAATACTAATTTTCTTTTGGCTGCTTCATATATAATTGCTACTATTATGCTATCCATAGCTGCAACATACTTTGGAGCAATACTTTCTAGATAAATGATTGATATAAAATTACTAAGAGATGACATAAATAATATATCTGCCACTTTGGCAAAAAAAGGTTATGCGCTTGATAAAGAGACATTTATAAAACTCGATGAAGACAGAAAAGTATTTCAAATTGATGTTGAGCAGCTGCAGTCGTTAAGGAAAACTTTATCTGCCGATTTTGGTAAAATAAAATCTAAAGGTGAGGATACCTCTGACCTTAAAATTCAAATAGATAAATTAAATGAAGATTTAAAAGCAAAAGATGGGCATCTTCAAAATGTTTTATCTTCTCTTGAAAAATTTCTATTAGATATACCTAACACACCTCACGACAATGTTCCTTTTGGCAAAGATGAGTCTGGCAATGTCGTTGTAAAAACATGTGGTGAGATTAAGTCTGCAAATACTTTGGATCATCTTGAGATAGCTGATGATATTGATACAGATCTAGCTGCCAAGTTAGCTGGTTCACGATTTGCTGTCCTTAAAGGTGATATTGCAAAACTACAAAGAGCACTTATTACGTTTATGCTCGATACAGCAATTAAAAATGGATACGAAGAATATTATGTTCCTTTTATGGCTAATGTTGATTCGCTCACTGGAACTGGGCAACTCCCAAAATTTGAAGAAGATCTATTTAAAGCATCTGAAAATCTTTATCTTATTCCGACTGCTGAGGTCCCTTTAACAAATATATATAGAGATATTGTGGTTAATCATAAAGATGTCCCGATCAAGCTTACTTCACATACTCCATGCTTTAGATCAGAAGCAGGTAGCTATGGAAGAGACACCAAGGGATTGATAAGACAACATCAGTTTGAAAAAATTGAATTAGTTCAAATCGCAAATCCAGAAAGCTCTTTAGAAGATCTTAACGGCTTGCTGTCTAATGCAGAAGAGATATTAGAGTCTTTGGAGTTGCCATACCAAGTTATAGAACTATGTACAGGCGACTTAGGTTTCTCTGCCTGCAAAACATTTGATATAGAGGTATGGATGCCTAGTCAAAATAAATATCGTGAAATTTCATCATGCTCAAATTTTAGTGATTTTCAAGCAAGAAGAGCAAATATAAAAATTAAATTAGATCAACAAAAACAATTTGCGCACACTATAAACGGCTCAGCTTTAGCTGTAGGACGCACTCTGATAGCTCTTTTAGAAAATAGATACAACGGCAACAACTATATTGAATTACCTGATTGCCTTATCCCATATTTTGGTAAATCAAAACTAACACTTAGCTCTTAAGTAGAAAAATTTAAAGTTTTCATAATTGTTGCAATTTTTATAACAATTTCACTTGCTCGATTATTTTAAAAGCATATAATTTTAAGTAATTTAACTTTCATTTAAAAAGAGGATAAATAATGAAAAAATTTCTTTTAGCTTTTTTACCGCTAGTAATGTTTACTACATTAATCTCTGCTAACGTTGACACGACTGCAAGAATTAAAGGTTCTGTAAATATACCCGGCGCATCAATCGAGGCCGTTCATACACCAACAAACTATAAAAAGTCTGTTGTTGCTTCTGAAACAGGTAATTTCAACATAAACTTTTTACCTATCGGTGGTCCATACAGGATCACAATTCGTAAAGCAGGTTTTGATACTCAACAAATTGAAGTTGCTTCATTATCAGTATCTGATCCTCTTAAAATAACAGTCGTTATGGCTCAATCAGATCTAGATAATGTCGAAGTAGTAGGCTCACGAGTTGCTAGATCAACGGTCAGTAGTGGTAGTGTCTTATCAAGAGACCAAATTGATGAAATACCAACTATCACAAGGAATATTGCTGATTATCTTAAGTTTGATCCAAGGGTAACTATAAATAATGGTAACGCTAGATCTACTGAAGTTTCAGTTATGGGTAAGAACTCTCGTTTAAATGATTTCACTATTGATGGTGTTAGTTTTAATGATGCTTTCGGTTTGAACGATAGTGGTTTCGCTACAATGAAAAACCCAATCAGTATAGATTTCGTTGACGAAATAACTGTTGATATAACACCTTACGATGCTTCAAAAGGTAACGCGACCGGTGGAACAATCACAGCCATTACTAAAAGTGGTACTAATGAATTTCATGGTTCTGCATATTACACCTCTCGTGATAAAGGTAATATTGGAGATCTCCCAAATGGTGAAGAATACACAGACTTTGAAGAAGAAGCTATGGCATTTACTTTTTCAGGACCGATCATTAAAGATAGATTATTCTTTTTTGTAGGTTATGAAGAAAGCGAAGATATTAGACCTTCTTTATGGGGAACGTCTGATTCTAATGCTACAAATAAATGGGAAATCACATCTGCTCAAATGGATGCTATTTCATCTCATATGTTAAGCACTTATGGATACACTGCTGGTTCATACAACAGCATTACATATCCTACAACTCAAGAACAATATATTATTAAACTTAATGGAAGTATTAATGAAGATCATAGAGCTGAACTTGTTTATCAGGTAACAGAAGATTCATTCTGGTCTAATTATGACCGTGCCTCACAACCAGTTTTTTCCAATAACTATTACGACATACCTCCTGAAACTGAAAGAACTACATTCACTCTTTATTCAGATTGGACAGATAGGTTCTCAACAAGAATAAGAATAAGTGATCGTATGTTCACTCAGGACGCCAATTCCCCTGATGGTGGTTACGGTGGGCTATTTCCAGAATTCCATATATATGAAGGAAATGAAATTATTTATGTTGGGCCTGATAGATATAGAGGACACAACTTAATTGAAGTTGATCAGCAACTAACTTCTATAAAAGCTTCTTATGACTTAGATGATCATTATCTAACATTTGGATATGAAACAGATGAATCAAGTGTCTATAACTCTTTTATTAACCGATATAACGGTGAAATAAACTTTAGAAGTCTTGATGATTTTTATGCAAATACTCATAGCAGAGTAGAAACTTTTGCTGTTGCTACTGATTATGGTGGCCCATTTTCATTGGTTCGTGATGATCCAACTCTTCCTGCTGCAAGATTTGATGTTGAAGAGAAAATAATGTTTATCCAAGATGAATGGCAGGTAAGTGATGTGTTGTCATTAACAGCTGGTATTCGTCGTTACGAATTTGACATCCCACAGCAAGCTATATTAAACCAATCATATTTATCTAATATTGGTTATGCTAATAACGCAACTGTAAGTTATAGAGTATCTCAACCAAGATTCTCATTTGATTTAGACGTTTCAGATATGTGGTTTGGTGGGAATGATAATATTGTTTCTGCAGACTTAACTGGTGGTATTGGAGTCTTTCATGGAAGGCTTCCTAAGGTATTCTTTAGTAACGGTTTCGGAAGATCTAGTGCAGACTCTTTCTACAGCAGATTCTTAAGCTGTGCTGGTCCTTTACCTAACCTTGGTTCAGCTGCCACAACCGGCGTAACGGATCCTAGATTCTTTTGGTATAGAAGTACTGCTTCAACATGTGCTCCAAAAGATAGTTCTTCAGCTTACTGGAAATATACACATAGTAGTGATCCAGGCTTTGAAGGTCCTTCTTCAACAAGAAGTAATATAAAGCTTGCCCTTCAAACTGCTAACGGTTACGACATTACTGTTGAATATAATAACGACCAAGTTAAGCAAGATGTAGCTTTCAAAGACGCCTCTTTTGAAATAGAAAGCACTTTGGCTGATGGAAGAGTTACTAGTGATAGTGGTGAAAATACTTATCTTACAAATACCCAAGACGGTGGTGGACATGCATTTACATTAACTGCTTCTAAAGAGTTTGATAATGGTATTTCTATGTATACAGGTTATACAAACATGGAAACAAGAGATGTTTTCGCTATGACTTCTGCTCAGCATAGTTCATCCTATGGTTACCAGCCTAGAGGTAACGGTGAAAATGTTCCAGAAGCTAGATCATCCTTTATGGCTGAAGATAAGTTTGTTATAGCTCTTTCTTACACTGCTCAATTGATTGGTGATAATGATACTAAATTCTCATTACTTGGAATTAGAAAATCAGGAGAGCCATATAGTATAACTTTTGATGGTGATGCATATAACGGCAAAGGTCAAGATGGTTATGACTTAGCTTATATACCAACTGGTCCCAATGATCCTAAAGTTGCATTCTCTAGCGCAGCTGCTGCTACTGAAGTCATGAATTTTGTTAATTCATCATGTGCTTCTGGAGCTAAAGGTACAATTATTGCAAGAAATACATGTACTGCACCAACTCAAACTAGAATTGATATGAGGATTACTCAGAACTTTAATGTAATGGACGGTCATAAAGTTATTGTTTATTTAGATATTCAAAACTTAATGAATCTTCTTGATGAAGATAAGGGCTGGGCTCAAGAAGTTGGAAGTAACGTAAGTAAAGCTATAATGATAGATGGTGCTGATGCACAAGGTCGTCATATTATGACTGGAGCTGATTCAGATGATAACTTCTTCTACTCTACATCTAATGGTCAATCTATGTGGCAAATGAACTTAGGTGTTGCTTATAAATTCTAAGAAATATCTATAATAAAAAAGGGCAGTTTATTCTGCCCTTTTTTTTTGTTAAAATTTAGTATGTCTACAACAATCCCAGAATTATCATTTAAAGATATTGAAAAAGGTGATCCAAAGTCTATTGAGTTACTTTCATTGGCTCTAGAAGATCATGGATTCTTTTCTATTATCGATCACGGCCTATCATCTGAGTTATTAGATAAATGCTATAAATCGTCGATAGATTTTTTTAATTTAAATGATGAGCTTAAGCTTGCTTATCACAGCAGAGCATCGAAAGGTGCTAGAGGCTACACACCAACAGGAATCGAAACTGCAGTTGGTGAAAAGATAGCTGATCAAAAAGAATTTTGGCATCATGGACCAATCATTGACGAAACCTTTGACAAAAGAATATCAGAAAATCTTGTTATTAATGAGATAGATGACTTTAATAAAAATTTTGATGATTTATATCTTGAACTTCATTCGATTGGCTTAAGAGTTATGTCTGTAATAGCTCTGTCAATTGGTCTAGATAAGAATTATTTTTTTGATTGGATTAATAAAGGTAATTCCTTATTAAGATCTATCTACTATCCTCCAATTGATGATGTTTCAAATTTGCATAGGGCTAGGGCTCATGAAGATATTAATTTAATAACTCTTTTGGTTGGAGCAGAAGAGGGCGGCCTTGAGGTGTTAAATAAATCTGATGAATGGATTAAAGTTCAACCAAGCACTAACTCTATAGTTTGCAATATGGGAGATATGATGCAGTTAGTTACTGATAAAAAACTAAAAAGCACAACGCATAGAGTTATTCAATATCAAGATCAGAGATCCAAAGCTAGATATAGTATTCCTTTTTTTCTTCATCCCTCACCTGATGTAACACTTAAATCAGTGTTTAATAAAGATGATAAAGGCATACTTGCTGATGACTTTTTAAATGATAGATTAAAGGCTATTAAGTTATACTAAATCATGAATATTCTTAGCTTTCTACAAATTGGGATAGGTTTTGTTGGACTAATTGCACTTGCAGTTCCATTTTCTGACAATCCAAAAATTATCAACTATAAATATATTTTTTATGCAATTGTTGCTCAGTTAGTACTTGCAGTAATATTTATTAAGCTTCCATTTATTACTATCTTTTTTGAATTTTTAGCTGAAGGGGTTACAGTTCTTCAGGATGGTACCGAGCAGGGCGCACAATTTTTATTTGGATATCCTGGAATCGAGCCTGGTGCCTACCCATCACTTTTATCAACGTTTGCTTTTGGAATTCTTCCATATGTAATTGTTATGTCTTGTGTGTCCGCTGTGATGTGGTATTGGGGAGTCCTTCCTTTTTTAGTTAATGTTTTCTCAAAAGTTTGCCAAAGACTATTTAATATTGGAGGACCTATAGGTCTTGGAGCTGCTGCAAATATTTTTGTAGGACAAGTTGAGGCCCCGCTTTTGATAAGACCTTATTTAAGCAAGTTATCAAAAAAAGAACTTTTAATACTTATGACTGCTGGGATGGCAACTGTTGCAGGTTCTGTAATGATCGCCTTAATAACAGTACTAGAACCAAAGTTCGTTGATATAAATCTAATACAACATTTTATTACAGCATCCATTCTCTCTATTCCTGCAGCAATAATGTATGCAAATATACTCCTACCTTCAAATGAAGTTACAGATTTCACAGATGAGGAGACTCCCAAGGTATATAAAAATACTATGGACGCTATCACAAGAGGTACTTCTGATGGGGCAACCATTGCAATAAGTGTTGGTTCAATTTTATTAGCATTTATAGCTTTGGTTTATTTTGCAAATTCTTTCTTGGGTATGGTGACTGGGTGGTTTGGTTATAGTTTGTCAATTGAAATGATATTAGGATATGCGTTTGCACCAATAGCATGGCTTATGGGAATTCCATGGAGTGAAGCTCTTGTTGCTGGTGAGCTGTTAGGAATAAAGACAACCCTTAACGAATTTGTTGCCTATTACAGTCTTGCTAATCTTGAAGATGGGTTGTTATCAGAACGATCAAAATTAATTACACTTTATGGACTATGTGGTTTTGCAAACTTCTCATCTGTAGGAATATTAGTCTCTGGTATTAGTGCAATGTCACCTGATAGAAAGGGTGATTTAATTGCCGTATCTTTCAAAGCTCTAATTGGCGCAACTCTTGCATCATGTATGACAGGCTTGGTGGTAGGATGTTTTATATAAGCTAATTATTCAGAACAATGAATAAGTTTAGATAGGAGGCAAATAATAACCATAATACATATGGTATATAAATGATTCCTGAAAATTTATCCGCCTTATACATAATTTTTGCGATTGCTGCATTTAAAAATATTAACAACCATATATTAAATAGTGCAATAACTGGCATTTGAAATGCAAAAAATAACCAAGACCATGCAGTATTAAATATCAGCTGTATACAAAACAGTCGTTTAGTTAATTCAAAGGTTCTATATGCAGAAATACCCATTAATACATAAAGTATTGGCCACACTATTCCAAAGACATAACCAGGAGGATTTAAAGAAGATTTGGACAATGATTGATACCAAACATCCATAGAGGTATTAGAAGAAGCAAGCCCACCTAAAATCAGTGCAGCTAAAACTAAAGGAAATATTGAGTATTTTGAGTTTAAAAACAAACCTATCTTTTTCTAAAAAATCTAGAAATGGTGCCGGAAACATCTTTAAGGAAAGTCGATCCTTTGGGTCTAGCTTCAATGAAGATATAAAAGCCAACGAAAACTGTTGCTATTAAGAAAACCCATACTGCGTCATATTCACCCATACTATAATTATAATTGTTTTATGTTTTTATTGTTTAGTTAAGTTTAAGTTTTTTCAACAAGAATTGAACAAACTGAATAACCTGCTCCAAAAGAACAAATCACTCCTTTTTCACCTTTATTAAGATCATTGTCAGAGTTGAAAGCAACTAGTGAGCCTACTGAAGCTAAATTACCATATTTTATTATAGGCATTGGAATTAAGTCAGAATTGAAATCATCTGTTCCAAGAATTTTAGCAGCAATTAATCTAATCATTTTTCCATTTGCCTGATGCAACCAAAACTTAGAAATATCATTTGGATTTATATCATTGTCTTTTAATTGTTCTAATATTAAAGATGCCACAAGAGGACAAACATCTTTAAAAACACTCCTTCCATTTTGGGTAAACAAAACTTCGTCACCATTCTTTTGATCATCTGCTGATCTGTTTAGATAACTAAAATCACTTCTTATATTATTTGAAAACTGTGTATGTAATTTTCTATCAAGTATTTTAAAGCTTTTTTTTGATTTGCTATTTTTTTGAACAATAGTAGCAGCACAAGCATCACCAAAAATAAAATGAATATCTTTTCTGGTGAAATCGACACATGGCGTTGAGATTTCTGGGTTTATTACTAGAATTGTATTAGCAAGACCAGAAGCTATATCGCTATATGCATTATTGATAGCAAACGTGGTTGATGAGCAACCAACCAGCATGTCATAGGCATAACCATTAATGCCAAGTTCAGTTTGAATTTCTATTGCAACAGATGGGTAATTTCTTGCGGCATGTGACGTCCCAAGAATGACTGCATCAATATCAGAGGCAGTAACGTTAGCTTCTTTCATTGCTTTTTTTGCTGCAATGATCCCCATTTCAGCGTGAATTGATAGACAAGATTCATCCTCATTTCTTATATGAGGCATCATCCGACTTGTATCAAGAATTCCAGCTTTATCTATAACATATCTAGTTTTAATACCTGACGCCTTTTCAATAAAATCAGAAGATGAGTACGTCATTTCTTCTGCATCACCATTTTTAATAGCTTCATCATTTTTTTTATTAAAATCATCTACATAGGAATTAAAAGATGCAACTATCTCTTCATTAGTGATCTTGTCTTTAGGATGCCAAGTTCCTGTTCCAGCAATATGAATGTTATGCATAACTATATTTAAATTATTTGAGGTATTATAAATTATGTTGTCGAATATCTCTAATAAGCTCGATGTTATTACCATTAATTTAACTCATAATAGTGAAGTTAATGGTCTTGTTTATATATGTCATGGAATGTCAGAGCATGTTCGAAGATATCATTGGTTTATAGAGCAACTAAACAAAGATGGTTTTCATGTTGTAGCTATTGATCACAGAGGTCATGGAAGATGGATTGAAAATGGTTTTCAGGAGGGTGTTTTTGCACAAAAGAATGGTTGGGATCTTGTAACCAATGATTTATTAAATCTAATCAGTTCTACAAATGCTGATTATCCAAATATTAATCATTATTTATTTGCTCACAGCATGGGTTCTTTTATTGCACTATCAGCTATACAAAAAGAATTAAAACTTTCAGGCTTGATCCTGAGCGCTTCAACGAAAACATCTTCATTGCTTTCTACCATTCAAGTCTTAGTTATTAAAATTATTACTTTAATAAATGGCAGAGCGTCTAAGAGTAAATTTTTTGATTCCCTAACTATGAGAACTTTTAATAATAAATTTTCGCCATCAAGAACACCAAATGACTGGATCTCCACTGATCCTGAAAATGTTGACGATTATACAAATGATCCTTTGTGTGGGTTTATTGCGTCTAATGGGGTATGGCTTGATATGGCAAATAGCTTTCAAACTATATTTAACAAAAAAATGTATCCTTCTTCTAATTTAAATATACCAATCTTAATTATCTCTGGTGACGAGGATCCTGTTGGAGAAAACGGAAAGGGCGTGGCTAGACTTTATAAGTTTTTAAAAAATATTTTCTATAATGTTGAATATATTTTATTAAAAAATGAAAGGCATGAGATTCTTAGCGGAATTTCTAAACAATTGTCATATAATAACATCAAAGAATTTTTACTAAAAAATCAATTCTAAGACCTATGAAAAATTTATTCATCATTATAACTTGCCTTTCCTCGTGTCTAATTTCTCAAGAAATGAAACAGATAGATATTTCTTTTGAAGGAGAAGGCAGGACATACTTAATCTATAAACCTATTAATTTTATAAAATCCTCTCCAATTGACTTATTTATTGGTATTCATGGTTATGGAGGAACGGCATCTGGGTTTGAAAGAGAAACCACTGGAAATTTCAATAAAACTGCTGATAAATATAAGTTTTTAACTATATACCCTCAAGGCAAGATTTTTTATGAAAAAAAATTCTTAAGAAAAACCTTCATTTCATCTTGGAACGACCTAGCAGGTTCAAAAACTATAACCTCTGTTGGCGAGACCTGTGCTGTAGACGCTGATATATATCCTCAGTATCCAAACTGCAAATCTGGTGGAAGATGTTCATGGACAAGTTGTGTAAATGATTTAGGCTTCATAAAAGAAATTATAGATAGAACAAAAAATGAATTTAATATCAGAAACATATATGTTGCGGGAATGAGTAATGGTGGAATGATGGCTCAAGCACTCGCTTGTAAATATCCTGAATTATTTTCAGGTGTTATAAATGTTGTAGGTATGCAGCATCAGGGGTTGAGTTGCAAACCAAATTCACCAGTTAATTTTATAATTTATGGCGGCGCTAAAGATACAACGGTTCCACCTGTAAATATAAGAGCTGCTGATGGTTACTTTTATGAGCCAATGGAGAATACTTTTGATGACTGGTCAAAACAATTTAATTGCAAGTCTCTTGTGAAATCTAAAAAAAACCAATTCGATAACATTAATGAAATATTGGCGTTCGACTGTGATAACAATGTAACTGTTACAAGTATTTTAAATAATGACAGTGGTCATCTTTGGCCAGGTGTTTCCGGCAGAGTGGGATACTGCAGAACTCCGGATCAAGATAAACTTAATTACGATAATTGCAAGGAAGCAAAAGTAAACCCTTGGGGTAATGATTATCTTATTTCTAAAATTCTAAGTTCTGATTAATAAATATTGAACCTTTCAAAGCAATATACTAAAACTTGAGATTAATCCTGTTTTCAGTATTATGTAGGTACACATTTTTATTGGGAGAGTAAAAATCATGTCGTCAATATACTTAAAACCACTTTTTGAAAAGAAATTAGACCCATTAACCTTGGTTCTTAGAGATATTTTTAAAGATAATAATTATGCATTATCTTGTCTTGGAACTTTAACTCTAGGACTTGGGGTTGCTCAGGGATCAAATTTACAAGCACAAGAGCAAGTTGAAGAGATCATAGTCACAGCTTCTAAACGTGCTGAGAATATTCAAGATGTTGCAATGAGTGTCCAAGCAATTGGTGCTGCTGAATTAGATCTTAAAAACATTAAAGGGCTTGATGACATTGCTAATTTATCTCCTGCAGTTACCTTAGATGCTGGCGGACCAGGTAATTCATCTTTTTATATTAGAGGAGTCTCTGATGGTGGTTTTGGTAACCCTTCGGGAGCAGCATCAACAACTTCTTTATATCTAGATGATCAACCTCTAACTACTATTGGTCAAACTCCTGATCTTCATGTCTTCGATATAGAGAGAGTTGAGATTCTTAGTGGTCCACAAGGTACTTTATACGGATCAAGCTCAACTTCTGGAAACATAAAAATTATTACAAAAAAACCAGACATGGCTGGCATTGACTATGGTTATGATGTTGATTTAGGCGTAATAAGAGATGGATCAAACGATCAATCTTTCGAAGCCTATATGAACATGCCTCTTGGAGAGAATGCTGCAGTTAGGCTTAGTGCATATGACTTAAAAGAGGGAGGTTGGATTGACAATAAACTCACATCTAAAACCTTTACTAATAGCGGATACACTATTGATAACAGTGAGTTTGCTCAAGATGATTACAACGAATTAAATAAAACTGGTTATAGACTTCGATTTGCATCACAAATTGGAGAGCATGATCTAGATTTATCTATACTCGATCAAAGCTCTACATTTGGAGGATCTTGGGAGTCAGATGAAGCAGTAGGACCAAGGGCTAATTCAAGATTTACCGATGAATATTTCAATGATGATTTTAGCCAAACCTCACTTTCTTTGAGTGGTGATATTAATGACAACATGGAATATATCTTTACTACGTCCTCTTTCGATAGGGATGTTGAATATACATATGACTATTCTGAATATGTAGAATATTACAATTATGATGGACCAACTTATACATGTGATTACTATGATTATTATTATTATGGAACTATTTCTGGATGTCAGGATCCAAGAATGTCCTATACACAAATTGATGATCATCAAAGAGATTCTTATGAATTGAGAGTCCAGTCAAAAGGTGATAGTGGCTTTCAGTGGGTTCTTGGGGCTTTCTCAGAATCATCTAAACGTGATTATCAAATAGCATATATGTGGCCAGGTATGAATCCTGGAAATCTTTCATTTCAACCAACAAATGGTCAGTGGTGGAATTTAGATAATATTAGAGAAGAGGAAACAGAAGCTATTTTTGGAGAAGGTTATCTTGATTTAAATGATAAAACTAAACTAACGGTTGGCTTCAGATCATATGAGCAAGACACGACAGTTAATGCAAAAGATGGTTATTTTGGTGTATTTGATGGCGTAGATAAAATATTTAAATCTAATGATTCAGGAGTGGTGCCTAAAGTAAATATTGCTCATAATATTGACGATGACACTATGATTTATGGAACTTATTCTGAAGGTTTTAGAGCCAGTGGTATTAATAGGGTGAGGCCTGCACAAACGGCATTCATTCCAGAAACTTATAAATCTGATTATTTAGAAAGTCTTGAATTTGGTTTTAAATCAACAATGGCTGATGGAAAACTAATTTTAAATGGAGCTTATTTCATGATGGATTGGAATGATTTTCAATCTACAACATATAACTTAGATTTTTCACCTGTTGCTTTTGTAGATAATGTTGGTAACGCTGAAATAGACGGTTTAGAGCTAGATGCTACTTATAAGGCAAGCGATTCCTTAACTTTATCAGCTTATCTTGTTTCTAATGACCCATCGCTATCACAAGATTATTTTGATGTATCTGGTGTTCTTCAGGCAAATGCGGGCAATAGATTAGCTTATGTTCCTGAATTATCCTATGTCTTAGGTGTTGATAAAATCTTAAGTTTATTTGGTAAACCTGGATATTTCTCTCTAGATTATAGCCACACTGGAGACAGATACACCAGTCAAGCAAATGACTTGAAGTTACCATCATATGCTATAGCAAATATGAGATTGGGACTTGAATCAGATAATAGATCCATAGAAATGTATATTACTAATGCAACTGATAAAAGTGGTTATCAATCAAGGTATAATGATTTTGGTGATATCAGAAGAACTCAAAATAAACCAAGAGTTATTGGTTTAAGGTTTAGATACAGGTATTAGTAATAAGTTCTTCTAAAATTTTTGAAAGCTCTTTGGGGCTTTCAAAAAATGGAAAATGCCCAGTATTATCCATTATCACTATATTCTTATCTACAGTATTTGCGTGAATATCATTCTCAGGATTAAATCTTGCTAACTTGTCCTTCTCGCCGTAAATGAATGAGGTATTTTTAATTTTACTTATATCTTCAGCTTTGTAGGCTGAACATGCTTTAAGATCATGAGACATTATTTCTTTTTGGGTTTGGTTGAATAGTCTCTTTAAGGGATATACATTTATTTCTCGTTGCGGATCGTTCTCTATATTCTTAGTTCCATATGGTGATTTTATAGTTCCTTTACTCCTTCCATAAAAACCAGCTCCCATTGTGCCAAATGTTTTAGCTTGAACTTTCGTCTCAGGAACATTAAACACCCCATACTTTGTCATAAATTCGTTAGCTTGATCAAGGTTGCCTTTGGCATGCTGTAATAATATTTCACCAACCATAAGTGGGTAGCTAGTATTCATTAAAATACTTAATTTACAATCCAGTTTCAAACTCACATCTAAAGCAATTAATCCGCCCATAGAATGCCCAATAAGAATAGGATTCTCAATACTCATTTTTTTAAGAAGTTGGATTAAGAATTCAGACATCTCTTCAATAGAATAAAGAACTTCGCCTGTTGTAAATCCATGACCCGGAAAATCTAGTGAGAATACGTTTGAGGACGAGTAAAGCTGAGACATATCAATCATGGAACCAATTCTATGATCCATTCCAGCACCGGGAAGTATAAATATATTAGACTTAGGATCTTCTATTTTGTTGTGTTCAAATACGTGTGCTTTATGATTTTTTAATTCTATAAACATTTTTTATAATCGATATTATTAATAGTAAATTTATAAGTAGCAATGGTACAGAAAAAATTACCATAATCCACTTAAAAGAATCAACTCCTCCAATAAACATTAGTAATGTAGGCTGAATTACTAATAAAAGAGCATATATCAGCCTTAAATTTGATGAACTTTCAGTTTCAGATGACTTCATTGAGGCATTAGCAAGTACATAAGATGACGAATCATATGTGGTGCATAAAAATATTATGCAAATAACACCAAAGCCTATTAATAAAAATTTGCTATATTCAAGAGAGCCAATAGTCTCAACAATAAGCTCTTCCCTAGTCATTATTTTATTTTCTATAAGAAAGGGTGAATTTAGGATATTTGTCTCAAATAGACTTATTGATAAATTCGAAAGGATAGACATACTAAATATACAACCAAAACTGCCTATCAAAATAGTTCCCAGAATAACCTGTCTTAAACTTTTACCATTTGAGATGTTGACTATAAAAGCACCTACCATTGGAGCAAGTGCCATCCACCATGCCCAGTAAAAAACGCTCCAATCTTTACTAATGACTGTCCCTGTTTTAACACTAAGTTCTGGATATTTTGAAATAAGAAAACCAAAAGATTCATATGAGTTTATTAATATATATTTAGTAGGACCTAATATTAGAATAAGCACCAAAAAAAACATTACTAAAAAAATATTTAAATTACTGAGTTTTTTTATACCCTTATCTATCCCAAGATATGCACTAGTAGCAAAAATAGATAAGCAAAAAATAATCGTAATAATATCAAGCTGAGCAGTTCTCTCAATTAAAAAAATTTTTGAAATAATTGTAGATATTAACGGAAATGAGAGTCCTAAACCTACACCCGCTCCGCATAAAATCGCACCTATAAATAACGTATCAAATACAATCTCACTAAATTTATTTTTAGAATTAAAGATTCCAGAAAATGTTAATTTTGTTTTTGGGTTTATTGTTAGAGCCAATGAAAAAGCTATTGCTGGGAGGCAGTAGATCGCCCAAGCTGTAAAAGACCAATGAAATAAAGGATAGGCTCTAGAATAACGTAAAACTTCAGCTTGATCAGAATCATTAGTATTTAAAACATTATAGTAATCAATCCATTCCACTGTTGCCCAATATAACAAAGCTGCTCCAATACCAGCTGCAAAAAGCATAGATCCCCATGAGAAGAAAGAATAAATTTCTTTATTATTTATATCAACTTGAATAGATCCATATTTAGACAAGGAAATAAATATTAAAAATAAAAATACAAAAAGACTACCGTACATATATGTACTCTCAAAAGTAGTAGAAAGTTGACCATAAATTTTACTAAGAGTTACAGCACTTCCTATTGGATCTGAAAGAACATATATTGAGAGAACTATTGATAGTACAATTGTTATCGTAATTACAGTTTTATTCCATTCAGTACTTATTTTAGAAAACATATGTCAGAGAATATTTTTATTAAAAATGCGCTAAAAAAGGCGCTTGAATTGTTAAATAATAATAGTCTAAATGAGGCCGCTGAACAACTTAATACAATTCTTCAAAAAGATTCTCAAAATATTGAAGCATTGACTCTGTTAATTCAAATCTCTATTAAGCAAAGCAATCCTCGTGAAGCTTTAAAAATAAATAAATTATTGCTATCAGTTCTTCCAGAAAACAAAGAATATTTGGAACAGATTGTAAAAATATATAAATATCTTAGCGATAACTTAAATTATATTAAGTCTTTAGAGAATCTTCATAATATTCATCCCACAATTGAAACTGCAAGAGAGCTATCAAATCAGTATCTTAATAATAATGACGAAGAACAAGCTAACGAAATTATCCAGAGCTTTTTTGAAAAAAATAAAAATTATGCGGATTTATATAAAGGGATAAGACATGCAAAATCTGGCAGATTAAAATTAGCAGAAGAATGTTATAAAAAAGTACTATCCAAAGATAAAAATAATGTAGATGCATTGAGACTTCTAGGATTGGTTGCTTATCGATTGAAAAATTACAATGTTGCAGAAAAATTATTTATTAATTCACTTCAATTAAATCCTTACTTTTCACTTGCCTGGGATAACCTAGCTAAACTTTATAGAATTCAAAATAAGTTATCTAAATCCATACCAGCATTTGAAAACCTAATTAAATTGGATTCTAATAATTTTGAAGCTCTTGTTTCTTTGGGAACAATTTATACAAAACTAGCCAGATATGATGATGGGATAGACTCCTACAAGAAAGCACTTTTAATAAATCCTAATAATGCACGAGTTTATTTGAGTTTAGGGCATGTTCTCAAAACACTTGGTAGAAGAGATGAATGCGAAAAGGCTTATGAAGATGCAATCAAACACTTTTATTTGTCTGGAGAGGCATATTGGAGTTTAGCTAATCTAAAAACTTATATGTTTTCTGATGATCAAATTAAAAATATGGAAAATGCTCTTCAGGAAGATATGCATCCTGATGAGTTAATTCAAATGCACTTCGCCCTTGGTAAGGCATATGAATCGAGAAAAGACTACGCTGCCTCTTTTAATAATTATCAAAAAGGTAATTGGAATCAGCGAAAAAAAATTGATTACAATTCAGAAAATCAAAAAATATCAACCGACGAACAGATTGATTTTTTTACAACTAATAGAGATTTGTTGAATAAGCATGTTGGGCATTCTGCTTCAGACCCAATTTTTATCTTGGGTCTCCCAAGAGCAGGTTCCACTCTCATCGAACAAATTCTTTCATCCCATTCTCAGATCGAAGGTACCCAAGAGCTCCCAAACATACTAACAACTTCAAAAAAAATTAGAATGCAAAATGAAACAGTTGGTTATCCACAAAATATTTTAAATTTATCAAATAATGAGTTTATAAAATTAGGTAAAGACTACATAGAAGACACAAGATGGGCGAGATCATCAAAACCATTTTTTATCGACAAGATGCCCAATAACTTTTTTCATATAGGACTTATAAAGCTTATTTTGCCTAATGCAAAAATTATTGACGCTAGAAGAAATCCTTTAGATGGTTGTTTTAGTTGCTTTAAACAATATTTTGCAAAAGGCCAGCATTTTACCTACGACTTAGATGATATAGCTCGATACTATAAGGATTACCTGAGATTGATGGATTTTTGGAATAGTCTTTATCCCGATGCTATTTATACGGCTCAATATGAGCATATAATTAGCAATCCTGAGACTGAAATTAAGAGCTTGTTGAAGTACTGTAACGTTGATTTTGAAGATAGTTGCTTGGAATTTTATAAATCTAATAGGCCTGTAAAGACAGCTAGTTCCGAACAAGTAAGACAGCCTATATATAAATCTGGACTAGATTATTGGAAAAATTACTCAGATAATCTAACAATACTTACAAACCATTTTCTGGACACAAATGAATAAATTTGATTACCCCAAACTTCAACGAGTAGATACTGATATTGGTAGGCATTATTTAGATTCAAACAACAATCATGTTCCAAGTGTAACGACTGTTTTATCAGGTACCTCTCAAAGTAAAGTTGGTATTGATCAATGGAGGCAAAGAGTTGGAGATATAGAGGCTGATAGAGTTATCAAACAGAGTACGGATATCGGTACTGCTGTTCACGAGTCGATTGAAAAATACCTAAATGATGAAGAGTGGGATTTTTTTGGAGCTGATCCAGATCAAATGATGGCAAAAAACATAACATGTAAGTTTATTTCAGATGGTCTTGAGGGCATTAACGAAGTTTGGGGCTTAGAAGTTGGATTGCTCCTAGATGGTCTTTATGCTGGGACGGCTGACTGTGTTGGAACTTATAATGGAGTTGAATCGCTTATAGATTTCAAGACAGCCAAAAAAATTAAGAGAAGAGAGTGGATTGAAGATTATTTTTTGCAAGGTTGCGCATATGCAAATGCCCACAACGTAATGTTTGGAAC
>CAZTGS010000005.1:0-56411 GCA_964613455.1 uncultured Gammaproteobacteria bacterium
CAGTAAAGTTAGGATCACAATGCCCTGATATCATTGACATACTTGGGACCTCCTACAAATAAATGGTGGCCTGAGGTAGAATCGAACTACCGACACAAGGATTTTCAATCCTTTGCTCTACCGACTGAGCTATCAGGCCAATGTGAAACTGGATTATAGAAAAGATTCGACCCAATGTCATTAAGATTAGTAATTGTAATTAATTAAGCTCGAACCTTTCCATTGGTAGGATCGTATAGCGATCCTTTGCCAACGATTTGAACAGTCATAGGGTATATACCATCACCGTTCTCGTTAAAGTATTCCAGTAATAATGATTTTCCTGGAATTGCAATATTTTTAGGTAAGTAACCCATAACCACATGTTTTTTCAGAGATGGGCAATATGACATACCAGTACTATAAGATCTCCTTCCTTTGCTATCTATTGGTACTTCTCCTGTAGCTGGATCAACAATTGGTGAGTTACCCAAAGGATAACGCGTCTTACCGGATACATTCAGATCGTCAATTGTCATAGTGCATAGAATTGCACTTGGTTCTTCTTCACGATGAGAGAGATGGGCTGCTTTCCCATGAAAATCTGCTTTTTTTACTAAGCCTCTTTGAATAGCTGACTCGCAAGCATTATAGTCGCTCTCTAAATCTGCACCTTGAAGTCGAAAACTCTTTTCAAGACGACGGCTATTAGCATAAGTTTCAATCCCAACAGGGACAACACCAACTTCAAGAAGAGAGTCATAAAGTGCTAGACCTTCTTCACTATCGTTATTCAAGTATATTTCCCAGCCGCTTTCACCAACATAGGATATTCGGGCTGCCCAGACATCAATCTTTTTTCCGCCAGATAAATTAAGTGTTAGATATTTTGCAGTAGCAAAAGGAAAATTTTCTATACTAACTTCACTGGGGTCAACAAAATGACCTAAAGCATCTTTTGCTTTTGGCCCCCATAATCCTAAAGTCGCTATATCATGAGTCCTAATATTAATATTTGCTTCTAACCCCATATCATCTCGATAATTACGCAATGTAACCCAATCTCGATTACCATCAGCTCCACCAGTTACTATTCGGTAACGGTCTGAGCCTAGGCGAGAGATGGTAAGGTCCGCATGAACTCCACCGTCTTCATCTAGAAAATTAGTATAAATAACTCGACCTTCTGCAGTATTATCGCCAACCTTCGCTACAGAAAGATATTCCAACATACGTTCTGCATCTTTACCTTCAATATCCATAATTGGGAAATGTGACAGGTTAATCATTCCAACTGAGTCACTCATAGCAAGATGTTCTGCATTAGAAATTTCGTATGGCACATGACGTCGATCCCACTCATTTTCTCGAACCGGGATATCTTTTAAAAAATTGGCAAGTTTTTCTCGATTACTTTCATAAGCAAAGGCACGTTCCCAGCCAGCAACCTCATTATCGAAATAACCTCCAAGTTCCTTTTCTCTTGAATAAAAAGGACTTACATATATTTCTCTATGACTAATGTATGGCTCTCTTGGATGAACAGCAGGAGTGTAAATAGTTTGAGAATTCTCATATGATCTTGATTTAACAAATTCCTTTTCTTTTTGCACAGGGTAAAATCTATCAATATTAAATGAGTGCATGTCTACTTGAGTTTTACCATTTACCATTAATTCTGCACAAAGTCTTGCACATGCTGGGCCATCCTTAACCCACACAGCCTCACATAACCAAAATCCTCTAACTTCAGGACTTTCGCCGATCAATGATCCAGCATCTGGAGTTACTGATAACAATCCATTAAACGAACTTTTCTCATCCCAGCCTAACTCAGCAAGTATAGGTGTTGTCTCGAATGCTTTTTCTAGAGGTTCTGCTATTTCTTCAAGCTCTAGATATCTCATTGAATCAGAGCCCATCGTTTTTTCAGGATTACCAATATCTTCTGGATCAACCATTCGAGGATCTTTATCTTCATAAAAACCCCATTCAAGCATACCTCCATGAAGTCTTCCTGTATCCCTTACATAAGCTGAATTTCCTTGATCACGAAGTAGGGGGTAAACAAGCAACTCTTCCGTTCCTTGAATTTCTGGAAGCGGTCCAAAAAATAATAAAGGATGCTCTACTGGCATTAATGGAATTGGAACACCAGCCATATTTCCCATAAGAGGACCCCAAATTCCAGATGCAATAATAACTTTGTTAGTTTTAATTAGTCCCTTATCTGTCTTTACTCCAGTTATATGACCGTTCTCAATTTCAAAACCAACAGCAGGCGTATCAGTATATGTAGTTAATGCTCCTTTCTCTTTCGCATGCTCAACGGCAAAGTTAACCACATCTTGTGAGCGAGGAGTTACTAAACCAGCATCTGGATCCCACATCGCACCTCGTATAGACTCTTCATCCAATAAAGGAAACTTTTCCTTAGCCTCAGATGCAGAAATCAATCTAACATTAGTTCCGAAAGCTTTACCTGATTCCACTTTACGTTTGAGTTCTTCCCAACGAGCATCATCATCTTTTCGACAAATTTCAAGGCCTCCTTTCTTAAGAAAGAAGCCATTTTCTTCATAAAATTTTCTACTAAAATCTGTTGCCCAACAGCCTAATTTATCGTGAGTTGTATTGTAGACAAAATCAGAAGCATGAGCGGTAGATGCTATGTCTGAAGGAATTATGGTGGACTTCTCCAAGCCTATGATATTTTTTTGGCCAAGTTCTGTAAGCCAATATGCAAGCATGGATCCTACTATGCCGCCTACACCAACAATTACTACCTCAGCCTCAGTAGGAAAAATCTTTTTATTTTGCATTATTAAGATCCTGTTTCTCTTTAATTTTTAGAATGAAAGGGACTATATTTAGATAATATGGATTGTTCAAATTTTGCTACCTTGTGAATATAAACTACTAAAATTAGACTCTATTTTTTTTGCTTTGTAAATCAAAATATTTGAAGATTCAAGAAGAATAAAATGGACTCAAATTTTAGTATCAGATTGTGTATTTTGAGGATTTCCAATCTTTAATTTGAGGTAAAAAATAATTTTGTAAAAAAGGTAAAAGGCAAATAACGATCTTAATCTAACGCTTTAAATCCAGAAGCCTTTTCATAATCTTCATTGTTAAAGAATCTATCCATTTGTTCTATTAACCAGAATCTATTATCTGGATTAGACATATCAAGATGTTTCTCATTAATAAGTGTTGTTTGATGTGACTTCCATTCATCCCAAGCTTCTTGAGATACATTTTCAAGAATTTCTTGGCCTTTTGGTCCGGGCATTGGAGGAACAACAAGAGCTGTCATTTCTTTTTGGAATTTTTTGCAAAAGATTTTTTTACTCATAGTCTTTCTATTATAGTCTTAATGGGCTTAGGCAAACCAAACATATAGATATCTGTTTTACTAATCCACTTATATTCTAAGTTTGTATCTAGATTGAAAGTATTCTCATACCATGAAATATCAATAGTCATATCTAAATCAAGGTGTGTCAGTTTATGTTTTTTGTTAATGGTTTCTTTTTCTAAAACTTTTTTATCAAATGGAGTGGAACCATTTTTAGTTTGAATCTCAAAAGGCGTCCATAAACTTTCCCAAAAAGTTTTCTCATTTTTTTTAAATAATAATACAGAGTCATCAGAACAAGCCAAAATAAAATGAATACTTTTCCTGGGCTTTATTTTCTTATTAGTTGCTTTCTTAACTTTAATAACGTCATATGCACTTAAACATGATGAATGCAGCGGGCAGACAACGCATTTAGCATCATGAATGTTACAAACTGTTGCACCAAGGTCCATTATCCCTTGTGTGTATTCAAAAATGTCATTCTTTGGAGTATGTTTTTTTGAAAGGCCCCATAAATTCTTTATTGAAGAAGACGTTGAGTTATTTTCTACCTTTTCATACCTAGCTATAACTCTTTTAACATTAGCATCAAGTATTGGATATGACTCTTTATATGCTATAGACATAATTGCACCTGCGGTAGATTCACCGATGCCTGGTAAAGATATTATGTCTTCAAATTTTTTAGGAAAAGTATTGTTAAAATTATTTTTGATAATTTCTTTTGCTTTATATATATTTTTTGCTCTTCTATAGAAACCTAACCCTGTCCACAGGGCTAAAATATTCTCTTCGGATGCCATGGATAGAGATTTCAGATTAGGATATTTTTTTATAAAAATCTTAAAAAAAGGGATAACAGTTTTAACCTGAGTTTGTTGGAGCATGACTTCAGAAATCCAAATTCTATATGGAGATATGTTCTTTCTCCAAGGAAGATTTTCTCTCCCATTATCCTTGTACCAAGTTGCAATATTTGAAGAAAATGAAGAGCTATCAATCTGTGAGTTAGCTTTCATAAAGATTATTTTTACGCAAAACCTCTCCATTTTCATTAAATTGATATTGAATAGGAGCTCCTGTTGGTATTTCAAGCTTAACTATCTCTTCTGACGAGATGGAATCTAATTCCATGATCAATGCCCTCAAAGAGTTTCCATGTGCAGCAATCAAAATATTTGATCCATTCTTAATTTTTGGCATTATTTCTTCATTAAAGTATGGAAGAACTCTTTCTGCTGTATTCTTAAGACTCTCTCCCTCAGGCGGAGGAATATCAAAAGATCTTCTCCATATATGAACTTGTTCTTCTCCCCATTTTTTTCTAGCATCATCTTTATTAAGACCTGCAAGGCTTCCATAGTTTCGTTCATTTAAAGCTTGATTCTTTATTACATTAATATGTGTTTGGTTTATGCCTTCTAATATTATTTGACCTGTTCTTTGAGCTCTAGACAAGACTGAGGTAAACATTATGTCAAAGTTAATATCTTCTGCAGCAATTTGC
The DNA here is from genome assembly GCA_964613455.1 of uncultured Gammaproteobacteria bacterium. Taxonomy (GTDB): domain Bacteria; phylum Pseudomonadota; class Gammaproteobacteria; order Magnimaribacterales; family D2472; genus SCGC-AAA076-P13. Next base: position 4,851 of record CAZTGS010000005.1, read on the forward strand.
TCTCCAGCAATTTTTGCCTCCAATAAACCCTTTTCTGTTAAATCTGGATCTTTCCATCCAGTGAATAAGTTTTTAGCATTCCATTCGCTTTGACCGTGCCGAACTAAAATAAGATTTCTTTTTTTCATTTTTGTATTTTGAACCACTTGTGTCTATTTTAATGGATAATACGACAATGGATAAACTTATTTTTTTTCTTATTGAGCATTACTACCTTTCAGTACCACTTTTATTAGTAATTATTTTGCTGATTATTTCTAATTCTGCAAAAGGCGGTAAAAAGATATCATCACAACAGCTAATAGAATTAACAAATAAAGATAATGCTGTTCTTATCGATTTAAGATCCTCTGATGATTACAGTAATGGTCGAATAACTGGCTCGATTAATATTCCTTTTTCAGATATTGAAGATAGATCTCATGAGATTAAATTAAATGATGATAAGTCATTGGTATTAATTTGTGACATGGGAAGTCAGTCCGCAAATGCAGGAGAGTCATTAAAAAAACATGGATTTGATAACTCTCTAATCTTAAGTGGCGGTATCAGTCAATGGAAAATGGATAATTTACCTTTAGTCTAAATCCCTAATTCTTTCATTTTCTTTGCTAAAGTATTTCTTCCAAGACCAAGCAAAACAGCTGATTCATTTTTTTTGCCATTCGCTTGCTCTAAAGCAGCCTTAATAATAATCTTTTCTAATTTTGCATTAGCTACTGATAGTAAATCTTTATCAATTGTCGAGGCGACATTTCTTATCCAAGTATTAAAATTCTCTTCCCACGAAGACGAGGGCGATTCAGTAACTTCATAATCTTTTATTTCAGTAGGTAAATCATGCACTTTTACATTTTGAGTAGGAGTCATCAATGCCAACCAATAGCATATATTTTCCAGCTGTCTAACATTTCCTGGCCAATTATATTGTTCGATAATATCCATAACTTCTGCAGACAAGACTCTTAATTCTTCGTCTAAAGAGTCAGAGTGATTTTTTAGAAAATATTTAGTTAAGGCATCGATATCTTCTTTTCTATCTCTTAGTGGAGGAACATCAATCTTAATAACATTCAATCGATAGTATAAGTCTTCCCTAAAAAACTTTTGTGATACAAGACTCCCAAGATTCTGATGTGTAGCAGCAATGATTCTTACATCAACCTTTATTGGCTTATCCCCACCGACCCTATAGAACTCTTTATTTGAAAGAACTCTTAATAGTCTTGTTTGCGAATCTAGAGGCATATCGCCAATTTCATCTAAAAATAATGTGCCGCCATTCGCTTGTTCAAACCTACCAATTCTTCTATCTACAGCTCCTGTAAATGCTCCTTTTTCATGACCAAAAAGCTCAGATTCAACAAGCTCTTTTGGTATATCAGCCATATTGAGTGCAATAAACGGCATATCATATCTAGGACTATTTTTATGAAGAGATTTTGCAATTAACTCTTTTCCAGTTCCAGATTCTCCTTGCACTAATACAGTTGCATTAGTTTTTGATAATTTCCCTATTGCTCTAAAGACTTCCTGCATAGATGCAGATTCGCCGATAATATCTGTTTTTGTTTTAGTTTTTAGTCCTTTAGTTTTTGGCTTTTTTTCTAGAGCTCTATTGATTATTTGCGAAGCTTCTTCTAGATCAAATGGTTTGGGTATGTATTCAAAAGCGCCACCTCCGTATGAGTCGACAGCAGCCTGCATATCAGTAAAAGCAGTCATAACTATTACTGGTATTTCTTCATAATTATCAGTGACGTGTTTTAGTAAATCATACCCAAGCATGCCTGGCATTTGAACGTCAGTAAGAATTAGATCAGGAGTTTCAATTTTTAATTGTGTTACAACATCATCACCTGAAGAAAAAGTTTTGACATTAAACCCAGCGCTTGAAAGACTTTCCTCAAGTACAATTCGAATGGCATTATCATCATCTGCAACCCAGACTTTATGCACTTTGCATCTCCTTGGTTTTTGATTCAATACTTATGGGTATTAGAATTGAAAAGGCCGTTTCTCCTTCCTTTGTTTTAAAAGAGATGGCACCGCCATGAATTCTAATAATATCTTGAGAGATAGAAAGTCCGAGACCTGAGCCAGTTTCTTTTGAAGAAACCATTGGAAAAAATACTTGATCTTGAATGCTCAAAGGTATGCCAGGACCATTATCAATGATGCTTACATCACACAATGTCCCATAGACATTTCCATTAATCGGCTGCCCAAATGCAACTCTTGATTTTATGGTTATCGATGGATTATTAGTCATCAAAAGAGCCTGTTGAGCATTTTTAACTATATTTAAGACTGCCTGAATAAATAAATTTTCATCGCCATGAATTTCTGGAATGCTTGGATCATAATCTCTAAATATTTCAAGATTTTCATATTCGTCTGCTTGGGATAATGCAAACACTTTTTCCAAAGCTGAATGTATATTAAATAACTCTAATTTTGGTTTTGTTGCTGGCGTAAGAATTTTAGTCACAATGCTATTCAATCTTTCTGTTTCATCGATAATTATTTTTAAGAATTTCTTTGAAAAATCATCATCCAATTTTGACGATAAAATTTGAGCACTTCCTTTGATTCCCGATAGAGGATTTTTAACTTCATGAGCAAGAGTTCTCGCTAAATTTGCTGCTATTTTTTGAGTAGAAAAGTTTTTTGATGAATCGATAATTTTATTAAGATTATCTGTACACAACATTTCAATTATTAAGATCTTATCTAGTTCAGACCATGTGACCGTAAGATCTGCCATTCTATTTTTTTCGTTGGGCTTTGCGAGTCTAAAATCTCTTTTTGTTATTGAAGAGCTTGATGCCATACAGTCTTTGAACAAGCTAGTTAGTTCCGCACTTGTCTCCTCTAAGAATTGATTAATAATAGGAGTTTTTTCATCCTTCTGGCCAATCCATCCATTAGATTTGGCAGAATCATTTAACCAAATAATATTAAAACCCTCGTCCAAGACAATTACTTCAGAGGCTAGCTGATTCAATAACAAGGTCTGTATATTTTCTGTATTAACCATTAAGAAAATCGACTCCTTTTTCAAGGAGTCGATAGTATTGAGAAATTACTTGGATAGTGTTCCTACAATATGAGATATGATTTTGTATGGATCAGCATTTGAAGCAGGTCTCCTATCTTCTAGATACCCATTCCAATTATGTTCAACTGTATAAACAGGTATACGTATACTGGCTCCTCTATCACTAACTCCATATGAGAATTGATCTATGCTTTGAGTTTCATGAAGACCAGTTAATCTCATATCATTATCGGATCCATAAGATGCTATGCCCTCTTCATGAACTTCACCAAGTTTGTCACACATTGATGTAAAAAGTTCCTCAGTTCCATTAGTTCTCATTTGTTCGTTTGAGAAATTTGCATGCATACCAGAACCATTCCAGTCACCTTCTTTTGGCTTAGGATGGATGTTTACAGAAACATCAAAATCTTCAGCAATCTTATAAAGCAAATATCGACTTACCCATAAATCATCAGCTGCTTTAATACCACTGCCAAAACATTGATATTCCCATTGACCTAAAGCAACCTCAGCATTTGTTCCTGTCAATTTAATGCCTGCATCAAGACAAGCTTGAAGATGTATATCAGATATTTCTCTGCCAACTACATTGTTAGCACCAACGCCACAATAGTAATCTCCTTGAGGTCTCGGCTCTCCCTTTTCCCAACCTAGCGGTGAGCCATCTTTATTTGTAAAAAAGAATTCTTGCTCAAAACCAAACCACCATTCATCTGTTACAACAGCTTGAGCAGCTGCTCTCGTGTTAGATGGATGAGTTGAATGATCTGCGCTTTGAACTTCGCACATAACTAAGTAATCAGATGCAGTAGGGTTGTCGTAAGTCTCAACCGGTACAAGCAAACAATCCGAGCTTCCACCTTCAGCTTGTTGGGTGGATGACCCATCAAAAGACCACTCCGGCGGGGTGTCAGCGTCTGTAGCTTTAACTTTACTTCTCATTGAGGGCTCAGGCTTGTAGCCATCTAGCCATACATATTCATATGTTTTATATTCTGCCATTTTTTCTCCTAAAAATTTGATCTAACATATTTTATTATGCAATTTACATGCCTAATTATTAATAGCTAAATGCACACAATATGACCTTATTATGCCTTAATTTAGTGCAATTACCTTATTTTTGCACTAAATAAATGCTTTAATTGATTTCTAGAAAATTATAAATTTTATTAAATTTAGTCTTGAATGTCGTGTATGAATGATCTCCACCATACAAAATATCAAAATGAGCACCGGAAAAATAGGAGGCAGTGTCTTTATATTTTAAAACTTCATCACCCGACTCTAGAAGAACCATAATATTTTCAGGATGAGATAATTTTTTATGATGCATAGATCTTATTAACTTTATATCTTCCTTTGAAATATGAAATTTATTTCCATTAGAATAGTTTTCATTATCACCAAGGTACATATCAAAATCTTTTAGTGGCGGTATGGCTGGATTAATGAGAACCGCTTTCGAGTTATGAATTTGTGAGAAATAAGATGCGTAGTATCCACCTAACGAACTTCCTACAAAAAGTATATTTGTGCCGATAGATTTTATTAAAATATTTATTTGATTATAGGCATCTTCAAAATTATCATTTAAGTCAGGAATAATAATCTTTGTTTTTTTAGTAGATTCCAATATAAATTTTTTTAAGCTTTGCGCTTTTGAAGATTCTGAGGAGGACTTAAAACCATGAAAGTAAAGAATAGTTTTAGTCATGTTTAATAATATTTTTGATATTATCTTTTGAAGAAATTCCTGCTATAAAAATACTTTCTAACCATTCTGTCAGAAACCTATTTTGCTGCATTTTTTCATCGTAGGACTGAATTTTAGATTCTTTTAACAGGAGTGATATTGGTTTTTCGCCTTGATAAGACAATACTTCGGCAAGCTTCGCATCAAGACTTACATGAACTTTAATAACAAAATTATTTAAGTTACTTGTTTTTAGTGAAGTTTGTTTGGCTTCGATTATAAGAGTGTGTTTAGTTTTATTTAGAATTAAGAAGGCAATATTTTGATGAGACTCATCTGGATTTATAGTTTCAAAGGCATTCTCTTCTAGAGAAAATTTATTTAACAATCTGCTCAGTCTTAAAAAATTACCCTCACATATAGCAAGATGATGAGATGTTTGAGGTAATGTTTTGAGCATCTTTAAATTCTATATTCTTTTTTTATCGGTGTATATTCCGCACAGGCACATAGATAATTCTCAATTGATTTTTTTTCTTGTTGGCAGAATTTTTCTATAGCAGATCTAAAATCCTGCTTCAGAATGTAGTGATATGAATTGCATGCTCTTGGCTCAAACCCTCTTCTAATTTTATGCTCTCCCTGAACACCTGGATCAAAAAATTGAATATTATTTTTAATACAGTAATCAATTCCTTGATAGTAGCAACATTCAAAATGAAGGCTATCTATGTCTTTAAGAGCACCCCAATGCCTTCCATAAAGAGTATCTTCACTTTGAAAGCATAAAGAGCCTGCAATTTTTTTGCCTTCATGTACCGCAAAAAAAATGACTGGTTTTATAGAATTTCTGCTCTCGTGAATTAGTTTAAAGAATCGTGTATTTAAATAAGGGGCCTGCATCCTTTCCATATATGTATTTTTATAAAATTGATAGAAGATATCCCAATCCTCACTACATAAGCTTTGACTATCTTTTATCTCAAAAGAAATATTATGGTTTTTAATCTTTTTCCTCTCAGCTCTTATATTTTTTCTTTGTCTTGAAGTGAATATTTCTAAAAAATTTTCAAAGTCACTAAATTTTCTATTATTCCAAACAAACCTGTAGCCACTCCTTTCAATAAAACCATTGTCTTTAAGAAGTGATCTCATACCAATGTCCGGAAATAGCAAATGCCAACTCTCAATGTTTTCTTGATTCATGAATTCTTTTGTGGCTTTAATGAACAATTCTTGATCTCTATTTTCTTTAGTAATAAATTTTCTTGTTTCGCAAGGAGTGAAAGGAATGGCAGTCAATAATTTAGGATAATAATCTCTTCCAGCCTGCTTAAGAGCATAAGACCACTGATGATCAAAAATAAATTCACCATGACTATTATTTTTTAAATACAGTGGCATAAAGCCTGATAATTTATCTTTATCATATATACCTAAATGATTTGGTTGCCAGCCTGTTAAAGCTTCCACTGAATTACTTTTCTCAAGTGCATTTAAAAAATCAAATGATATAAAAGGAGAGTCATTTTTCTTAAGCATATTTGTTAAATCATCTTTTGATACATCTGAAATATTTTCAAGAAACTTGATTGTTGTATTCATATTGAAACAGCTAAATTAAAAAGACTTCTATTGCAAAACCAGATGTTACAACGATTCCAATCCAGTTATTAAATTTAAATGTCTCAAGATATTTTTTTTCTTCTATAAGTTTTATTTGGGATCGATTTAGAATTAACAGAATAGACATTATCAAAACAAAGAAAAGAGAAAAATCATTTATGTAAGCTATGATTACCAATGAGATATAGAAAATATAATGAAGAGCTTTTGCATTTTTTACTGCATCTTTTCCCCATAATATCGGCGTAGAATTAATTCCAATTTTTTTATCGTCCTCAAAATCCTCAAGTGCGTAAAAAGTATCAAAGCTGATAATCCAGGATATTACACCCATATATAAAATGAATATTGAAGGAGAAAAGATATTAGATTCAAGTGAATATGAAATAAGCGTTCCTGAACCGAATGTTATGCCAAGAATGAACTGAGGAGCCATAAAGAATCTTTTTGTAAGAGGGTAAATCATTATCATCACTGCAAAGGCGAGAGCAACTTTCATGGTTAGGTATGGTGTGAATGTTAGGAGATATAAGGAGCATAAACCAAGAAAAATAAAGAATAACCAGGCTTCCTTCAAACTTATTGCGCCATTTGCGATAGGCCTATTGGCAGTTCGTTTAACTAATTTATCAAGTTTATGGTCACTTATATCATTAATAATACAACCACATGATCTAACCAATACAGCCCCAATTAAAACTATAAGAATATTTTTAAAGCTAATTTGAGAACTCTGAATAGAGCCAAGTATTAATCCAAGAAGAGAAGGCCATAATAAGAGGTATATCCCAATGGGTTTATCCAATCTAACCAACTCAATGTAGCTCTTGATTTTAGATTGCATTTAAATCTATTAGAAAAACTTCCATAACAGAAAAAGGATATCCCTTGACCGTATATTTAGTTTTTCTTCCCCAGAAAAGTTCGTTTTTATAGTTAAAGGATGCAAATACAGTTTCACCTTTCGTAAAGATATTTTTTTCAAAGAGTATATCTCCAAGAGGCTTATTACCAATTTCTCCTAGACCAGCAAAACCCTTTTGAATTGTTTGGACTGGTATTAGTGTTCTTGCAAAAACCATTGGATGCTCGTTACCAAATAAAACAACCTCTCTAACCTGGATGTCATTCAAATAAGAGTCTAAAAATGCTCTTTCTATTTTTTTAACGGAAGAAACTTCATCTTGAACTAATTGAAGTTTAAATTCTTTTTTAGATTTTATTCTCTTAGTTATTGGACCATTTTCAAGAAGCCATGACTTTACTTCGTCATTATCAATTTGAAGCTCTATCGCTTCATATGAATTCCATGTTGATGTTTGCTGAAGCTTCATTAATTATATGATTTAAATCTGATATTATACTCTGAAGTTTTTATTAACCTTTAATCTGATTGCTAAGTTATGGAATTAAAAAAGTGGGAATGTATAGTCTGTGGTCTAATTTATGATGAGGCTGAAGGCTGGCCTGATGATGGTATTGAGCCAGGAACAAAATGGGAAGATGTCCCAGATGACTGGTTATGTCCAGAATGTGGTGTAGGAAAAGAAGACTTTGATATGATAGAAATATAATGATTGAAACTCCAAAGAACTTAACCAGAAATATCTTGCTTGGCATGTTTCTTGGTTTTGTAGCAGGATCAATTCTTTATTACTTAAATATTTTTCCAGAAAGTGTTACGACCTTTGTTCGAGTGTACGTATTTAATTTAGGCAGCTCTATATTTGTTAATCTTCTTAAATTATTGATTGTTCCGCTAGTATTCTTTTCTCTTGTCTCTGGCATATCCTCCCTTACAAGCATGCAGAGTCTTGGAAATATAACTTTAAAAACTATTATTCTATATCTTTCGACAACGGCTATAGCAGTTAGTCTTTCTCTTTTAGTGGGATCAATTTTTAAACCTGGAGCAGGATTTGCTTCAGATATCGCTGCTCCTGAGGTACTGCCGCAAGGACAGGGCATATACGAAACAATTCTTGATGTATTCCCATCGAATATCATTGAAGCTATGGCACAAAATCAAATGTTAGCTGTTGTCTTTTTTAGTATTCTATTTGGATTGGCTTTAAATAAAACAAATCATCTTACAAATAACTTCAGTGAATCTTTTGAGAAACTAAATACTGTTTTTATGCAGCTTGTAATAATGATTATTTCTTTTGCTCCAATTGGAGTATTTTGTTTAATTGGAAAGTTTGTTATCACTGATGGCTTAGATATTTTTCAAGAAGCATTTAAATACGTAATTTTATTAATATCTGTTCTCATCATTCATGCATTTGTTACTTATTCCATTATTTTGAAGATTTTCACAAATCTTAGTCTTTTCACTTTCTTTAAAAAGATGAAAGAAGTAGCAATTTTTGCCTTTTCAACATCTTCAAGTGCAGCAACAATCCCGGTAACACTGAGAACTGTTCAGGATGAGCTTGGAGTTAGTAAGAACGTTGCTTCTTTTGTTATTCCTGTGGGCGCAACTATTAATATGGATGGCACAGCGATTATGCAGGGTATGGCAACTGTATTTATTGCTCAGATGTCTGGCATTGATTTAACTCTTTTTCAATATATTCAGGTTGTTATCCTTGCAGTGGTAACTTCAATAGGCACAGCTGCAGTTCCCTCAGCTGGAACTATAACTTTAGTAATAATTCTCCAGCAATTTGGATTGCCTTTGGAGGCGATAGGCATAATTCTTGCAGTTGACAGAATTCTAGATATGTTGAGAACTTCCGTGAATGTAACTGGTGACGCAGCAGTCGCATGCATAGTTGCAGAATCTGAAGGACTACTAGATAAAAATATATTTAATAAATAGACTCTAAAAAAAGTTTTTTTTTAAATTTCTTGATAGAATGCACCTTTAAAAAAAAGGGGAATTCTTATATGAATATTTTACTTATACCACCACTTTTAGGCGCTTTAGGCATGGTAGCTGCTTTAGTAGTTTACATGCTTGTCATGAAATATCCTGACGGAGAGGATAAAGTTAAAAAGATTGGTGACCAAATTCATAATGGAGCATTAGCCTTCATGAAAACTGAATATAAATATTTAGCAGCTTTTATGTTTGTATTAGTGGGCTTAGTTTACTTTGGTCTTGGGATACATTCAGCTATAGCAGTTATTGTAGGAGCATCTTGTTCTTCATTGGCTGGATTCATAGGTATGTATGCTGCTACTAAAGCAAATGTTAGAACTGCAACAGCAGCTCAACAAGATGGTGCTGCAGCTGCCTTATCAGTATCTTTTTATGGCGGATCAGTAATGGGTTTATGTGTAGCTTCATTGGGCCTAATAGGTCTTGGAACCCTTTATTACTTTTTTAGTGAGAGTCATGTTCACGCATTAGAAGGCTTTGGAATGGGAGCTTCTGTTGTAGCACTATTTTCAAGAGTTGGAGGAGGAATCTTCACAAAGAGTGCGGATGTTGGTGCTGATTTAGTCGGTAAGATTGAAGCGGGAATTCCTGAGGATGATCCAAGAAACCCTGGTGTTATTGCTGACAATGTTGGTGACAACGTTGGAGATGTGGCTGGCATGGGGTCTGATATTTTCGAATCATATTGCGGGTCTATGATTGCTTCTATTGCAATAGCATACACTTTAGGATCTCAAGATATGATGATGCTTCCTTTGTTGTTGGCATCAGTTGGCTTGATAGCTTCCATACTAGGAATAGCATTGGTTAAACTTTTATCATCAATAAAACCTGCAAATGCCCTCAGATCAGGCACTTTTACAGCACCAGTCGTATTTATAATTTTTGCATGGTTTGTAATAAGTTCTCTTCCAGGTGTAGAAACCGTGGTTTGGTGGTGTGTTATTGCCGGTGCTGTTGGTGGAGTATTAATAGGCTTAATAACTGAATATTATACAGATTCTGAAAAGAAGCCTGTAAGAAGTATTGCTGAATCTGGTGAAACTGGAGCAGCTACAGTAATGATTTCTGGTTTGGCTGTTGGAATGGAATCTGTTGTTATTCCAATAATCATCCTTGCATCAATAATTTATGTTTCTACTGGTCTTTCAGGTGTTTATGGAGTTGGTATTGCCGCTGTTGGAATGTTATCAACAGTTGGGATTACTATGGCAATTGATGCTTACGGTCCAGTTGCTGATAATGCTGGCGGTATTGCAGAAATGTCAGGTATGGGTAAAGAAGTTAGAGATATTACTGATTCATTGGATGAATTAGGAAATACAACAGCTGCGATTGGAAAAGGTTTTGCAATTGGAGCAGCTGCTTTAGCTGCTCTGGCAATTATCTCGGCTTATTCAGCAGTTATAACTTTAAACTTTCCTGAATTCTCATTAGCACTAACAAAACCAATTGTTCTTGTTGGTATGTTTATTGGAGCTTGTATTCCTTTTTTAATTGCTTCAATAACAATGAAAGCTGTTGGCGATGCAGCTTTTGAGATGATTAATGAAATCAGAAGACAATTCAGAGAAATCGATGGTCTCATGGAAGGAACGGCAGATCCAGATTCACAAAAATGTGTTGAAATAGCCACTCAAGCTTCATTGAAAAAAATGATGCTTCCAGGAGTTATAGCAGTGGGTATGCCTGCTTTAGTTGGTTTTGGATTAGGTGCTGAAGCTTTAGGTGGAATGCTAGCTGGTGGTTTATTGGGTTGCGTATCGTTAGCCCTGATGATGGCTAATGCTGGTGGAGCTTGGGACAATGCTAAAAAATACGTTGAAAAAGGAAATCTTGGTGGAAAAGGTTCAGACACTCACTCAGCAGTAGTTGTTGGTGATACAGTTGGAGATCCATTCAAGGATACCTCTGGCCCTGCGATGAATATTTTAATTAATGTAATGGCTATTGTAAGTTTAGTTATTGCACCACTTTTAAGTATTTAAATAAGTCCTTTCAAAAAATTTTAATGACCCAGAGATTCTTCTCTGGGTCATTATGTTAAATTAAAGAATGCATAAAAATATCCTCATCATTGGTTATGGAGATATTGGTCGTAGATTAAAGACCAATATTGATAACGTTAATATTTATGCAGTTGGAAGAAGTTCTGAAGAAGAAGATGGTATTCATAAGATATCTTGGGACTGGCTTTCAGACAAAAGACTAGATATTCAAAATATTTTTTTTGATTCAATTATTATTATTCCTAAGCCAAGTGGAATGACTGAGGAGGGATATAAGAACGGCTTTATAAAATCTATAAACAATATAAATAACTCTTTGTTTTTAAAAAACTTCAAACAGATAATTGCTATCTCCTCAACAAGAGTCTACGGCTCCAATCAACATGGACTTTTAGATGAGAATTCTCCTTTAAACCCATCTGATTACAGAGGGAGCACAATAAAAAATTACGAATCTATATTGGAAAAAAAATATTTTGGAAAATTGACGATATTGAGATTTTCTGGTTTGTACGATGACTTATCTCAAAAGATGGGGCACAACAAGCTGCATAGAAATAATGCTGCAAAAATAATTAAATTTTTTATCAATAGAGATCCAGACTTTAAAGATAACTGTATTGTTAATTGCAGCGAAGATGTAAAACTCGATTCCTCTAAAAAATGCATATCAAATAAAAAAATTAAAGATATTGGTTTTAAATTTCAATAATACAGCTAGAACAAAACCATTAAGCCAAATACAATAATCATATGACAAAAAGCATGACAGGTTTCGGATCTTCTAGACACTCTAATAAAGATACAGAGGTCTATTGTGAAATTAAAACTGTAAATCATAGATTTCTTGAGATTTCTACGAAGCCAAATGATTTAAGCAATGAACTTGATTTATATGTGAGAGATAGCATCTCTAAAAAATTAAAAAGAGGAAATATTGATGTAAGGTTTCGATTAAAGTTCCCTTCAAGCAACTCTTATGTTGTTAATGAAGTATCTTTAAACAACCTAATAAGTTCTGTTAAGAAGATTCCTAATATTAATTCTAATAATATTAGTTTTTCTGATGTGAAAGATATGCCAGGTATCATCAACTCAGAACAAAGTATCTCTATCAATCACAAACTAGTTAAAAAGGTTTTTATAGAAGCCTTAAACCAGCTTATAAATAGTAGAGGCTCTGAAGGAACTAAAATTGAAAAAATCTTTATTACTAAAATAAATAAAATTGAAATGAGCACTTCAAGGCTATCAGCTTCTAATAGAAAACTAACGAGAAAAAGATCTGAAAATCTTAAAAAGAAAATTCAAAATTTAACAGTTCATATTGATAATACTAGATTAGAACAAGAAGTAGCTTTGCTGGTTCTTAAGCATGATGTAGCTGAAGAAATTGAGAGGATTGTCTTTCATTCGAAGTCACTAAAAAAAGAATTGTCTTCAACAAAAACTAGCGGCAAAAAGATAGACTTTATTTTGCAAGAACTATTTAGAGAAACCAGTACGCTTTCAGTAAAACTAGATGAACCTTCATACAAACAGATAGCATTAGACATGAAACTTTCAGTAGAAGAAATGCGAGAACAGGCCCAGAATATTGAATAAGAAAGTAAAAGGAAGGTTATTTGTTATATCTGCTCCTTCAGGCGCAGGGAAATCATCCTTGATTAATTATCTTACCGAAACCTTTGATAATGTTGAGCTCTCTATATCGGCCACAACAAGATTGCCTAGAGACGGAGAAGAGGATGGTAAACATTACTTCTTCATGTCAGATGATGAGTTTAATTCTTTAAAAGAAGATGAACATGCATTTATCGAAAATGCTGTTGTTCATGAGCACCAATATGGTACACCAAGATCTTATATCGAATACAGAGTTAATCACGGGATAAATATTATTTTAGATATTGATGTACAAGGCTTTCAACAAATACAAAATGCTGGTATTGAAAATACTTCTATCTTTATAATCCCTCCTAGTTTTAAGGAGCTTAGATCAAGACTAGTTAAAAGAGGGCTTGATTCCGAAGAGGTTATAGAAACAAGACTTAATAACGCTCTAACAGAATTAGAGAGTGCGAAGGATTTTGATTATAATATTTTAAATGATAATTTTGATTTAGCTTGCAAAGCTATCTCTAGCATTGTCATTGATGAAGATATGCCAACTCATGATAATAAAAATGAAAAGATATTAAGAGATTTGTTGTCTTAATGGGGTAATAAGAACTAGAATACCCATCCACGGAGAAATTATATGGCTAGAATTACAGTAGAAGATTGTTTACAGGTTATTCCAAGTAGGTTTGACCTAATCCTAATGGCTTCTAAAAGAGCGCGTCAGCTTGCTACAACAAGCAGAGATCCTCTTGTAGAGTGGGATAATGATAAACCAACACTGGTTGCTTTAAGAGAAATTGAAGCCGGTCTCTTGGATAAAGAAACTTTAGACAGAACTTTAGAGGAAGATGTTTTATTGGATGAATTTTCAGTACCAGGGAATACAGAAACAGAAACAATCGGTTAAATGAATTTTGGAGAGCTACTTTGAGTGATACAGTTCTCCCTAATCATTTATTGAATAATTTTTCAGAGACAGAACTCCTAAAATTACCCTCATCCACATTCAAGGCTTCAAAAGCTTACTTGTCTAACGATGATATAAAAAAAATTCAAAAAGCCTATACATTTGCTTTCTATGCTCACGAAGGTCAAAAGAGAAGAGATGGGTCAGATTATATTACCCACCCCGTTGAAGTTACCAATATCTTACTTAATCTTAAGATGGATCTAGATTCTATCTGTGCCTCTTTAATGCATGACGTATTGGAAGACTGTAACGTCCAAAAAAATAAATTATCCAAAATCTTTGGTAAAGATGTAGCAAATATCATCGATGGTGTTAGTAAGTTAGGCAAGTTGGATATGCATAATGTCTCTGAAATAAATGCAAATAATCTTCAAAAGATGGCTTTGGCTATGGCTAATGATGTGAGAGTGATACTTGTTAAATTGTGCGATCGATTGCACAACATGAGAACGATTGAACATTTACCAAGAACAAAACAAATTCAAAAATCAAAAGAAACCCTAGAAGTCTATGGACCTTTGGCATTGAGAGTGGGAATGCAGGATATTAGATCTGAGCTTGAAGAGTTATCTTTTAAATGTATACATCCCTTAAGAGCTCAAATGCTAGAAAATGCTATTAAAAGTTCAAGTGGCGGCAGAAAAAAAATTGTAGATAAAATTAGAAAAGAACTTAAAAGTCACTTGAAAGCAAATGATATTAAAGGTGCTGCTGTTAAAGGAAGAGAAAAGAATCTTTATAGTATTTACAATAAAATTAAAACAAAACATAAGCCATTCTCTGAGATATTAGATGTTTATGGATTTCGAATATTGGTAGATTCTGTTGATGACTGCTATAGATCTTTAGGTATCATCCATAACTACTTTTCTCCGATTGGAGGGAAATTTAAAGATTATATCGCTATACCTAAAACGAACGGTTACCAGGCTCTTCATACTAGTTTATTAGCATTAAATGCATTTCCTATTGAGGTTCAAATCCAGACAAGAAGCATGTGGTCAATTGCTAACATGGGAATAGCCGCTCATTGGGGTTATAAAACCAAAGATGAGAGCAAGGGCTCAGAATTACGAGCAACCAAATGGCTTTCAGGTCTTATAGATCTTCAAAAAAAATCTTCAGGAGCTACCGAATTTGCTGAATCTATTAAAAAAGATCTAGATTCTAATGAGGTTTATCTTTTTTCACCAAAAGGACATATTTATGCGCTTAAGAGCGGGGCCACTCCAATTGATTTTGCTTATGAAGTTCATACAGGTCTTGGAAATAGCATAATTGGTTGTAAGGTCAATAGAAGGGAAGCTCCCTTGAATGTAAAGTTACAAAATGGACAAACGGTTGAAATTATTACTTCGAGTGCTTCAGTTGAAGCGGATCCTGCATGGTTAAATTTTGTAGTATCAAGTAAAGCAAGAAGTGGTATTAGATCAAAATTAAGAAATCAAAAGATCTCATCTGCCCGAAAGGCAGGAAAGTTAATGCTTGAATCAGAGCTTCAAAGATCAGGAAAATCATTATCTGATTATAGAGGCAGCACCTTGAAAAGAGTTTTAGATACAATCGGAGTTACTTCTTTAAATAAGTTATTAACTGATCTTGGTCTAGGTAAAAGAACAGGAAATATTGTTGCTGAACGTTTTTATTCTGGCCTTCAAATAAGAAAAGATACTGATCATGAAGCTCGAAAATCACTTCCTATTATTGATAATAATATTGAAGGCGTGGCTGTTGTATTTGCAAAGTGCTGTCATCCAGTATGTGGAGATTCTGTTGTAGCTCACTCGGACACTGAAAGAGGAATAGTTATTCATCATAGTCATTGCAAACAAGTAGCTCCTTTTATAAACAAAGACTCAAGATATTTATCTGCTCATTGGGAGGATTCTAAGAAAGCTCACCTCTATACTGCTAAATTAAGCATTAGCACTGAAAATAGAATTGGAGTCCTTTCAGACTTAGCAGCAATTTTTACAAAAGCAGGTTTAAATATGCAACAAGTCAGCGCAAAAAATATCGACCGCAAATTTACAGGTTTTGAGATAGAGCTCGATGTTGAAAATATTGATGACTTAAATACAATTATGCAAAAGGTAAGGTCTAAAAAATTTGCAGCAAGCTGCGTAAGAATCATTAATGAAAAATGATAAACCTAAAATTTTTATATTATGTACAATCCTCATTACATCATTTTGGATTGTTTCAAAAGAGGAGAATCTCATGACGAAAGAAATAATATTTACAGACAAAGCACCCAAAGCAATAGGTCCATACTCTCAAGCAGTTAAGGCTAACGGTTTTTTATTTGTGTCAGGTCAAATCCCATTAAACCCCGAAACAGGCGACTTAATGAATGCTTCAATAGAGGATCAGGCCGAGCAAGTTATAAAGAATTTAACGAGTATTTGTGAAGCAGCAAACTTATCTTTATCCGATATTGTTAAATTAACTATATACATAACTGATATGGGTGACTTCTCAGTTGTTAATGAAGCTATGTCAAAACACTTCAAAGAACCTTATCCAGCTAGAGCTACAGTTGAGGTTTCTGCATTACCTTTAGGAGTCAATGTCGAAATGGATGCAATACTTGTTACTAATGACTAAAAATCTATTATCAATCAACGATTTATCGAAACAAGAGATGCTTGATCTAATCGAGTTTGCTAGAAACTTTAAATCAGATGATGGCTCTTTTAGGAAAGAGGTTTTATTCCCAGACAAGACTGTTGCTAATATATTCTGCGAACCGAGCACAAGAACGAAATCTTCATTTGAGATAGCTGCAAAAAATTTAGGCTGCTCTGTTATAGACTTTGATATAGCCAGTTCTTCGATTGAAAAAGGCGAGTCAATATACGAGACGGTAGATGCTTTAGGTCTCATGGGAGTCGATCTGTGTGTTTTAAGACACCCTGATTCTGTGATAAGAGAATTAGCTGAATATATGCCAGAAATGGTTTTTGTTAACGGAGGAGAAGGATCGATATCTCATCCCACTCAGGCCCTGATTGATTTAATGACTATTATGGATAACAAAGGATCAGTAGATGATCTTAATATTGTTATTGTCGGCGACCTTGATCATTCAAGAGTCACATCGTCATTTATTGAAGGGCTATCTAATTTTTCATTCGGTTCTTTAACTTTCTGCGGTCACCCTAGTATGTGTACTAAGTATTTAGATCCTGCTTTAGGTAAATACGAACCAGATCTTGATCTGGCTATTCAAGATGCTGATGTAATTATGACTCTTAGAATTCAATACGAACGCTTTGAAGAAGATCTAAATCTAGACCTAGATGATTACAAGCAAGCCTATGAACTTACCTCTGAGCGAGTTGGGCATGCACGAGGAGATGTTATTGTTATGCATCCTGGCCCTGTTAATTATATTGAAATTTCTGAGAGTGTTTATCAGTCTGAAAATTCAGTAATTCGAGATCAGATTGCAAACGGTGTAGCTATTAGAATGGCGGTATTATCGAGATTTTTGAGCAGCTAAAGTCTTTCTTACAGTGTTTACAATTGTAATTGTGTTTTGATCTATCTCAATATTTACGAAGTCACCTTCAGCTAGCTTATTTAAGTTAGTTATTTCTAATGTTTCTGGAATGAGATGAATATAAAAATTATTTTTATTCACTTTTCCAACAGTTAAGCTACAACCGTTGATGCCGATATAGCCCTTTTCCATGACGTAATCCAAATATTCTTTTGTTAGCGATATTTGCATATCTCTAGTATTTTTTTTATCAGTAATTTTAACTACCTTAGCAGTGAAGTGAATATGACCTGACATTAAATGACCACCAATTTCAGTTGAAGCTTTTATAGACCTTTCAAGATTAACAATTTCTCCTTTCGTTATATTCTTAAGATTAGTTCTGGCAATAGTTTCTTCAATGACATCAAATTTTAATGATTTAGAGCCATCGTCTTTTGATGTAAGGCAGACTCCGTTTATAGAAATACTAGCGCCTCTTTTCAAGCCTTTATTAAATCCTTTAGGTGAAGCTATTTCTATACGCATGTAATCTTCAAACTCTTTAACTTTAGATACTTTGCCTTTGGCGGCAACTATTCCAGAAAACATATTATGCTCCCCAGTTTTCTCTATAGCTCTTAAGCTCGCCTAGATATTCTTCGAAGTCAGGATTATCTTCTGAAAAGGATATTAGGGTATTTAAATCAACTATCGATTTCACAGTAATACCAAATTCTTTTTGAAGTTCATCACTTGCAGATAAATCACCTGAACCTTTTTCTTGTCTGTTAAGACCAACAATAAATACCTTTGGTACAGCACCAATATTATTGATTAGCTCAATAGATTCCCTTGCAGCTGTTCCGGCTGAAAGGACATCATCAATAATCATGACATCGCCACTTGGATTATTACCAATAATATTGCCACCTTCGCCGTGATCTTTCATTTCTTTTCTATCGAAAGAAAGAGGGTAGTCTTTTCCTTTTTGGCTAAGCAGCATAGCGACAATCGAACCTAGAAATATGCCTTTGTATGCAGGTCCATAGATGCAATCAAACTCTATTTCAGTGTCTTTGATAGCCTCAACGTAGCAGTTAGCTAACTCCGAAAGATTTCCAGAAAGCATTTTTGCAGCGTTAAAAAAGTAAGGACTTGTTCTGCCTGATTTAAGAGTAAAGGTACCAAATTCTAACGCCTTGGCATCTAGTGCTAGGTTTAAAAATGTTCTTTGATAGTCTTTCACTTATTTTAAGCAGGCTTTTTGTTTCTCAATAATATCAGCAATAGCTGCACTTCCAACTTCAAGCATATCATTAAGCTGCTCTCTGGTGAACGGAGCTTCTTCGCCTGTTCCTTGAATTTCAATTAGCTCAGATCCGTCTGTCATTACTAAATTTAGATCAACTTCAGCACTACTGTCTTCTTTGTAATCTAAATCAAGCGCAACTTGACCGTCCAAGATTCCAAGAGATACTGCAGCAACATGAGTTTTAATTGCTCTATGATCGTCATGATGATTTTGTAGAGCTAAAAATAAAGCTACGCATCCACCAGTAATAGAAGCTGTTCTAGTTCCGCCGTCTGCTTGGATAACATCGCAATCGATATTAATAGTCTTGCCTTTTATATATTTTAAATTGACCGCTTGTCTTAAAGATCTACCAATAAGTCTTTGAATTTCTTGAGTTCTTCCGCTTTGTTTTCCTCTAGCAGCTTCTCTACCCATTCTTTCATTTGTTGAGCGTGGAAGCATTCCGTATTCTGCTGTCACCCAGCCTTCATCACTTCCTCTCATCCATCTTGGTACATTAGTATCTATAGATGCTGTACATATAACTTTAGTATTACCGAAGGATACTAAGACCGATCCCTCAGCGTGAACGTTTACATTTGGCTCTATTGTTATTTCTCTAAGTTCGTTAGGCTTTCTTTCGTTGCTTCTTTCCATATTTTTTCCAACGGATGCGATGATCCAATAACTTTCTTAGCTTAATTGCTCTTTGACGATCTTACTTACAATGCCCATATCAGCTGTACCTGCTGCTATAGAAGTCTTAAGAATACCCATAACCTTACCAATATCCTGCATTGAAGCAGCATCGGATTCAGCAATTGCTGCTTGAACTTTAACGGTTATTTCAGATTCATCTAATTGTTGAGGCTTGTATTTTGAAAGGACGTCTACTTCAGCTTGCTCCTTCTCAGCAAGATCAGCTCTTCCACCATTAGTGAACTGAGTAATTGAGTCATTTCTTTGTTTTATCATCTTGTTGATGATTTGAAGAACTTTGGCATCATCAGCAGTTTCTTTAGTATCGATTTCGAATTTTTGAACTTCTGATTTAAACATCCGCAAGGTATCACGAGTCATCTCGTCTTTGCTAAGCATTGCTTGCTTAAGGTCTGATTGAATTTCTGAAAGAAGGGTCAAGATTATCTGTATGATCTTTGTCTTGGGAAAGCGTACTTTCTATTTGATTTTCTTGCACGCTTAACAGCTGCTGCCATAAGACGCTTTTTCTTCTCAGTTGGTTTCTCATAGAACTCTCTTGCTCTGATCTCAGGGACAATTGCTGCTTTTTCGCAAGCGCGCTTGAACTTTCTTAAACCAATGTCAAAATGTTCTGTTTCTTTTATTATAATTGAAGGCATAATTAGTCGCGTAGTTTAGGCTGTAATTGAAACTTTTGCAAAACATTTTTATGAAAACTTTAGGAATTGAAACATCTTGTGACGAAACGGCAATAGCTGTGTTTGATAGCGAGCAAGGAATTATTGGAGAATCTGTATATAGCCAGATAAAAATGCATGCAGAATACGGCGGAGTAGTTCCAGAACTAGCCTCAAGAGATCACTGTGTGAAAATCGTTCAAGTCTTAGAGGATGCTCTTGGTGATATAGATTTAAGTACTATCGATCAAGTTGCATATACCTCAGGACCCGGTTTATTAGGCGCTTTATTGATAGGAGAGAGTTTTGCTCAAGGTCTTGCCATAGCACTGGACGTCCCTTTAATACCAATCAATCATTTAGAAGGGCATCTCATGTCTCCAATAATGGAATTTCCTGAGATTGCTGTTCCTTATGTATCCTTATTAGTTAGTGGCGGTCACAGCATGATTGTGGACGTTAAGGACAGAGGAGAATATGAAATATTAGGCCAATCCCAAGACGATGCTGTTGGTGAGGCATTTGATAAAGTAGGTAAGCTTCTAGGCCTTCCTTATCCAGGCGGACCTCATATAGAAACATTGGCTGTAAACGGAAATCCAAAAGCTTTTGATTTCCCAAGACCTATGATGCATAGCGATAATCTTGATCTAAGCTTTAGTGGATTAAAAACATCTGTTTTATATAAAGTAAGAGACATAGAAGATTTAAACGATCAGGTTAAAGCAGATATTGCAGCTTCATTTCAGCAAGCTGTTATTGACGTACTTACAAAGAAGATAAAAAAAGCTATTGAGCTAACAGGCAGAGGCGATGTGATTATTGCTGGAGGAGTGGCAGCTAACAAAGCTCTTCGATCTGCTATAAAAGAATTAGAAAACTCTATGGGAATTAAAGTTTATTATCCGGACCTTAAGTACTGCGGTGATAATGCAGCTATGATTGCATTCGTTGGATCTTTAAGATCTTCTGATAAAATTGTAAACATTGGATCATCGGTTAGAGCTAGATGGCCATTAAACGAACTATCAAAATGAAAGATATTATTTATATAAAAGATTTACGCGTCGAAACCATCATAGGAATCTTTGACTGGGAAAGAAAAGTAAAACAAGAAGTATCCATTGATATGGAATTTCCTTTTGACTGCCAAAGGGCAGCTGCAACTGATTCCATTGAAGATACCATCGACTATAAGGCTATTTGCAAAGGTGTGATTAAATTTGTTGAAGATTCATCTTTCCAGCTCCAAGAATCACTTGCTGAAGGCATTGCAGCTCTTGTGAAGGACGATTATGGAGTTGAGTCAATAAAGCTTAGAGTGTCTAAGCCAGGAGCTCTAAGAGGCGCAAAAGACGTTGGCTTGGTTATTCATAGATAATGAAATTCTATCTCTCCCTAGGCAGTAATATTAATGCAGAAGCAAATATTATTCTTGCTATAGAAAAACTTCAAAAAATATTAGATAACAGCGAATATTCGTCTGTACATCAGACCAAAGCAGAAGGATTCGAAGGTGACGATTTTTTAAATCTTGTTGTGTCTGGAGATAGCAGCCTATCTTTTGATGAGCTTAATAAAAAACTAAAAGGTATTGAGGATGAGTCAGGCAGAAATAGAGATGCTCCAAAATTTAGTGCCAGAACTCTTGATATAGATATAGTTCTTCAAATAGATGATGAAGAAATTATATTTGAGAGTGATGAAGTAGCTAAATACTCATTTGTCTCAGAGCCTTTAAAAGAACTTATTTAAAGTTATTTTCTACTATTGACCAAGCACCTTCGGAGAGAGGGTATACCTTCATACCTCTTTCCTCCGCATGTTTATTTGCTGCTGTTCCATCTCTTACTCTTCCAAGAATCCCCTGACAAATAGCAGCTACCTTAAATATGTTAAATGCCATATAGTATTCCCAGTTTTCAGAAAGGTCCTGACCAGTAGCTTCAGAGTACATATCTCTATACTCAATTTCATTTGGAACACCAAGTTCTTTAAGTTTTGGATAGTCATAAAAGATAGGCTCTGTTCGCCAAGTTAAGCAATGATAACTAAAGTCAGCAACAGGATGTCCTAAAGTAGAAAGTTCCCAATCAAGAACACCTATAACCTCATTATTTTTATAGATCATATTATCCAAACGAAAATCTCCGTGGACAATTGATGTCGCATTATCATTTGGAATATTTTTTGGAAGCCACTCTATTAAGTTATTCATAGCTTCAATATTATCTGTTTCAGATGCTCTGTATTGTCTAGACCATCTTTCAATTTGTCTCCCAACATAGTTATCTGGTTTGCCGTAATCTTCTAAACCTACTTTTTTATAATCAACGCTATGAAGTGCTGCAAGTGTCTTATTTTTATTCTGATAAACCTTGATTCTATCTTCCTTTGAAATACTAGGTATCATCGGATCCCAGAATATATTTCCATCCAAGCAATCCATAACAAAAAAAGCAGTTCCAGCAACATCATCATCTTCGCAAAGACCGTATGTTTTTGGAACAGGAACATCAGTTTCATAAAGAGCTGTTATCACTTTGTATTCTCTATCAACCGCATGAGCTGATTGAAGTAACTTTCCTGGAGGCTTTCTTCTTAAAACAAGATCTTTGCCTTCAGTAGTAATTTTATAGGTTGGGTTTGATTGTCCGCCTTTAAACTGTTCTATTTTCTTAATTGCTCCAGCACCTGGGACATGTGCATCAATCCATGGCTGTAATTTAAAAGCATCTATTTTAAGATTCTCAGCAACCTCTTTTGTACCAGAAAACATCTCATCGCGTAAATTTTCACTTAGACTCATGACAGAGATCTTCCTCCATCAACTTTTATTGTTTGGCCTGTCATATATTTTGCACCAGCAACAAATTTCACTGCCTGAGCAATATCTTTTTCAGACCCCATTCTTTTAAGGGGAATATTGGAGACAACTTTCTCTTTTTGTTCATCAGTCCATTCAACACCTGGTGGTTCAAGCATTGCTCCGGGAGCAATAGCATTAACAGTAATATTAGGAGCTAATTCCCTTGCCAAACCTTTAGTAATAGACTCAAGTCCGGCCTTAGCTGCTGAATATATAGAGTAATTGGCTACTCCCTTACTTAGATTGGTATCAGTAATATTTACAATAGATCCGTTAGACTCTTTTAATTTATCTTTAAGACCGCTAATTAAAAATAGAGGACCTTTTAGATTTGATCCCACTAACTTCATCCAATGCTCATCTGATATTTCATCGATAGGAGTAGGATAAAAAGTAGATGCATTATTCACAAGAATATCAATAGTATCAAAAAGGTTTTTACTTTCTTCTACGAGCCTTGTTACTTCGCTATCTATGTCTAGGTTAGCTTGAACGATTTTTGCAGTCTCAGGATTCTTAGAATTGATATGGTCTGCAAGTTTCTGAGCATCATCTTTTGATGAATTATAGTGAATGATAATATTCCAGCCCATCTCACAATATGTAAGAGCTATTTCCTTACCAATCCTTTTTGCAGCACCTGTAATCAAAATTGTTTTATTCATCGGCTTTCTTTTATAACTTGTTTGAGTAGTTTAATCTTTTCTTCTTCAATTTGCTCCTTTGAAATATTTGCTAGTACAGAAAAATCTGTCTTCTTCATTCCGCACAATAATTTGAGAATCATTTTTTTTGTATCTTTAAGTTGAGGGAGAGAGGCAAGACGCTTAATTAAATCTTCACTTCGTTCAAATCTGACTTCTTGTAGGACTTTTATGAGAACATCTTCATTAGAGTCATTGGTAACTAATGACAACGTTCTAAGCGTCTGCGATGCTTTAATAAAAGTATTAGACATGGGCAGGTTACCGCCCAAAAGAAAA
This sequence comes from uncultured Gammaproteobacteria bacterium, assembly GCA_964613455.1. Taxonomy (GTDB): domain Bacteria; phylum Pseudomonadota; class Gammaproteobacteria; order Magnimaribacterales; family D2472; genus SCGC-AAA076-P13. The sequence goes on from CAZTGS010000005.1 coordinate 28,738, forward strand.
TCATTATTTATTTGAAGTTCTGCCCATCTAACATAGATGTCATTGGATGAATCACATTTAGTTTTTACAAGTTCTTTAAAATAAAATTTATGTATTTTAAATTCGACAAGAGTCTCAAAATAAATATTTGGATTATTTGAACCTAGAGCTCTTTCAGTTTCTGTCCATATTCTATTTTCTGAAAGCTTACCAATTTCACCAGAATCAACAATTTGCCTTAAAAGTTCTTTGGTTTCATCTGTAATCGTGAAATCCTGCAAATGTTCATAGGTTCTGAATCTAGCCAATCTGATAGCTCTGAGGGGGTCCTCAGAGAAAGCATCTGAAACATGCCTAAAGATTTTATTTTTAATATCATCAACACCGTTAAAAGGATCAATAAGATTTCCTGAGGCATCTTTAGCAATAGCATTAATAGTAAAATCTCTTCTTGAAAGATCTTCTTCCAGAGTAACCTCTTTACCAAAATAAAAATTAAAACCGTGATAGCCGTGTCCGGTCTTTCTTTCGGTTCTTGCTAATGCGTATTCTTCCTTGGTTTCTGGATGAAGAAAAACTGGAAAGTCTTTTCCAATAGGTTTAAAACCCTTACTGGCCATTTCCTCTGGCGATGAGCCTACAACAACCCAATCTTTGTCTTTAGCTTCTTTTTCTAAGAGGGCATCTCGAACAGCTCCTCCTACTTCGTAAATTTTCATGATTTCTTAACTTGAAATAACTTCTTATCTTCTAATCTTATAGCTGTGAGATTATTTCCCCAAACACAGCCGGTATCAACACCAATTATATTATCTAGTTTAGTTTTTCCTTCAAGTGCTGCCCAGTGACCAAAAATAATATATTCATCTTTTTTAAGGTTTTTTACTGTTTGATCAAACCATGGAATATGTCCTTTTTCTGCTTTGTTCTTTTTTGCTTTTAATTTTAAAGAGCCGTCTTTGCCAAGGAATCTCATTCGTGTGAAGTAATTGATGATAGTTCTTAATCTTTTATAACCTGTTAATTTTGAATTCCATACTTTAGGCGTATCACCCCATATGTTTTCCAAAACATTAAATGAATCCTCTTTTAGTCCCACCTGAACTTCTTTTGATAACTTCTTAGCTAATCTTGTATCCCAAAGATAAGGTATGCCAGCATGAGAGATCCAGAAGGTTTCTTTAGTTTCTTTGATTTTAATCTCTAGTAACAAAGGCAGTTTCTTTAACCAAGAATGATACTTTTTAATATTCTTAGACTCTAAAACCTTCTTTAGTGATTTATTTTTACCTTGATGCTCTATTAGGTATAGCAAATAAAAATCATGATTACCTAAAACAGCTTTTATAGATTTCTTATTTTGAATACAGAATTCCATAACCTCCAAAGACTGGTCCCCTCTGTTAACAAGATCACCTGCAAAAATTAATTTATCCTTATTAGGATCAAATTTAATTTTCTTTATTAAAATCATGAGCTCTTCGAAGCATCCTTGGAGGTCCCCAATCACATAATGAGCCATTATTCTTTATAAGCCTTGGCTAGTTTTAGATAATCTACCAGCGGAATTTCTTCAGGCCTTAAATTATTATCAATTCCTAACGAATCCCAATCAAAAGATTGTTTTTTTAAATTATTTCTAATATTTTTTCTTCTAGAACCAAAAGATAGATCTACTACCTTATAGAGATTGCTCTTTGTTGCCGCATCAATATTTAATTCGTTGTTTGGAGTCAATCTTATGAAGCTCGATGTTACCTTTGGCTTGATATCAAATGCTTCTGGAGGAACATCAAATAGAATCTGAGTGTTGAAGAATGCAGATAACTTAATTCCTAACTTGCCCCAATTTTTAGTTGCCACTTCACCACATATCTTTTGTGCAACTTCTTTTTGAACTAAAAAGTGCATGTCCTGAATTTCATTAACCCAATCTGTAAACATAAGAATTATTTGCGTTGAAATGTTGTAGGGGAGGTTACCTATTATTCGATGATGAGTTTCGTTAAGAAAATCTAAAGGTGTTTTTAAAATATTACCGTGTATAAAATCAAAATTACCTGGACCTCTAAATTCAGAAGATAAGAAATCAATATTTTTCTTATCTACATCAATAGCCTTAATATTAACTCCCTCTTTATTTACAGTATTTGTTAGCGCTCCCATTCCTGGACCTATTTCTAAAATATGATTACCTTTTTGCGGAGATATAGCCTGACCCATCTCAAAAATAATAGCTGGATCTGATAGATAATTTTGGCCAAGTTTTCTTCTAATATCTCTATCGTTCATTAGATAATCTTCTTAGCAGTTCTTATAGCTTCTTTTAAAGATGAGGTATCAGCCCTGCCTGAACCGGCAATATCTAGAGCAACCCCATGATCAACTGATGTTCTTATAATAGGTACTCCAAGAGTTATATTAACTGAATTACCAAAGCTAAGTGCCTTCAATACAGGCAAGACTTGGTCATGATACATTCCAAGATAAGCGTCTGTTTCTTTAAGTAGTTTTTTTGTAAAAGCTGTATCTGCCGACATAGGCATAGAAACATTAATTTTTTTCTTTCTCAATTCTTTTACAGCAGGAATAAGTATATTTTTTTCTTCATCACCTATTTTTCCTCCTTCACCGGCATGAGGATTTAGCCCTAATAACTTTATTCTAGGATTTTTAACCTTGAACTTTTTCTTTAACTCATTATTTAAAATAGTTACTTTATTAATGATTAACTCTTTTGTAATTAACTTTGGAACTTTCTTTAACGGAACGTGTGTTGTTGCTATGGCAACTTTGAGTGCAGAAGATCCTAATACCATCAAAACATCTTCACTTTTTGTAAGTTTTTGAATGTGCTCTGTATGGCCAGAAAAATTACTTTTAAATGAAATTACATTTTCTTTACTGATTGGGCCAGTTACCAATGCCACATTCTTTTTATTGATAGCTTCATTAATCCCATAATTAAGGTTATCTAAAACATAGGAAGCATTTGATTTATATAATTTCCCATATCCAGTATTCGAACACTTAGAAATACTAATAATCTGCAATATACCTTTTTTATTAGGATTGGAATTCTCAACAGCATCAATAATTTTTATCTTTATTTTTTTATTAAGCGTTTTTGATCTATCCTCAATTAGCTTTGGATCTGTTAGACAAATTATAGGAATACTTATCTCTTTCCAAAAAGGAGAGTTACATAATTGAATAATTAAATCAGGACCAATGCCTGAAGGTTCGCCTGGTGAGTAGACTATTCTCTTCAATCTAATTCTTTTATTTCAACAAATGCTTCAGCCCTCATTGATCTCAATGAGTTTTCAAGCTGCTCATCATATTTTCTTGAATATAAAATTTGATATGCTCTATCTTCAATAAGATCTCGGGTCATGTCCTTATTTCTTGTTTCAAGCACTTCAAGAAAATGGAAACCAAATTGAGTTTGAAAAACATCGGAAACCTTGCCTATTTCAGATTCAATCATTGTTTTCTCAAATTCGTCTGCAAGAACACCCTTGCCAAGCCAGCCAAGTTCGCCGCCTTTTTTTGCCGATCCTGGATCTTCAGAAAATTCAGATGCCAATTCTCCAAAATCTTCACCATCAATAACTCTTAGTCTTATTTCATTAAGCTCTTTTTCTGTATTCTCTTCTGTTCTTATTGCAGAAGGCATCAATAATATATGCCTAGATGACCACTGATCCTCATATTGAACGAAATCTCCTCTTTTATCTTCTAACTTTAAGATATAAAAACCAGCACCACTTTTTAGAGGAGAGGTTACAAAGCCCACAGGTTTAAAATTTATAGCATCAGAAAATAATTTAGGCATAGACTCTGCCTTTCTCCATGGCATAAGCCCTCCATTCTGAGCATTACTACTTATAGAGCTTTCTTTCACTATTTTTTCAAAATCTTCTCCATCATCGAGCTTTTTAATAATAGAATCAGCCTGCTTTGCGGTTTCAACTTGAATTTGCCTAACTAGTAACTCAGGTTCAAGATTAATCAAAGATTCGTCAGTTGCTAAATATGCATCAAATTCTTTTTCTGTAATACCCACTTCAGAGCCAACTCTTCCTCTCTGAATTCTTTGTATTGTCATTTCTTTTCTAACTTGTTCTCTAAAATCTTCATATGAAGCACCGTCTTCCTGCATGAAAGAAATAAATTCTTGAAGTTCCATTTTATTATTTCCAGCAATTCTTGAAACAGTACCATTTAATTCGGTATCACTAATTTTTATCCCAGCTCTATCAGCCATCTGTAATTGAAGTTCCTCAATAATGAGATTTTCAATTATTGCCACTTTCATAACATCCAAAGGGGGTTTAGCGATATTTTGATCATCATATCTTGTTATCATTTCCTGAAGACTGTTCTTAATTTGAGATTCCATAATCACACCGTCATCAACTATTACAGCAACTCTGTTTAGAATCTCTACTTCTGAGAAAAGATTGATAGATATTGTGAATATTAAGGCTATAGATATTTTTTTCATATTTAGGTTAGTAATTAAGAAGTGAATTTTCTAATAATCTATTCACTTTTTTAAAAGAAGAATTAAATCCCTTGAGTTCAAACTCAAAATTTATTCTGCTTTTGTTTTCAATCTGGATAATATTATCCCATGCATCAGTTAAATACGGATAATAAATCTTTTTATTATTCTCATATTTCGAAAGATTTTTATCTGAACCAGTTAATCTCAAGGAGAAGCAACAATTTTCATACTCAAAGCCAACAACACTTTCAAGATTTTTATTGGTCTCATTATCTCTTTTTAATCTAGCAATAAATTTAAATTGAGATGTTAAATTTATATTTGCAAATATTTCTGAATAGTCCATTGGAATATTGAAATCACCTGAGATCCTGCTAAATCTTTTAGCATATCCAAGATCACCTATTTTAATTTTTTGCTTGTATGTCACTCCGGCCTTTCGGATATCATTAGTGGCATCAGAATACCCACCATATGTCATTATCATAGTATTCATATTAGGCATCCACTTAGACATAACCATAAGGGGCTCCTCATCCATTGACATGCCTCTCATACCACCATATTTTTGATTCATCTCATTCATCCAAACCTTCCTATCTTCAAGATAGTATTTTTTTGAGATATTAATTTGAAACTTTTCTATTTCCATATGATATTTTTTATACTCAAGGTTTAAAGTGTAGAACTTCTGATCTCCAATTCGATCCATGCCAGAAAATCTATCATTATTAAATAAAACGTTATTCATTGATAATTGATCGCTATCAAATACAGGATTATTTTTTTGTTCTTTATATGCAGAATAACCAAGGACTACTCTAGGTTTAATTGTAGATTTTTCCATGCCGCTGGCTTTTATAAAAATAGAATTTATGTCTATAAGGGCATTTGGAACGTTAATATTTGATGCTTTTTTATTTCCTAATAAGTTGTAATTTATACTCCTTAATCCAAAATTTGTTTTTATATTAAAGCCTTCAATATGATTATATTTAGATAGAGATAGATCAGAATAGATTCTTGAGCCTTCAGTTGGGTTGTTAATAATTCTCATATAATTATTATTCATATTTTGATATCCAAAATATCCATGAATAGTTTGTGCTTTAAACTTTGATGCATTTAGATGTTGAGAAACAATAAAGTTTCCAAATTTCTTGGAAAAATTAATGTTTATTGAGGGCGATTTTTTATATCCGTTGGTTAGGATTGGATTTAGTGACTGATAGGCTTGATGCTCAAGAGTCAGAATAGTATTTTTCAACTTAGTTTCAATTAAAAAATTTTGGCTGAGATTTTGAGCTCTTTGATTGCCAATTGAAGTGATATCTCCAGGAATATCTCTTAGAACAAGACCATCAGAAGCCTTAGCCCAATCAATGAATATTGAAGTTTTATTAAGCATCAAGGAGTCTTGGATTTTAAAAGCCCATCTTGAATCTTTAAATCCAGGAAAATTTTTCTGCATCTCCTTATCATTATTAAAATAGAAAGCATCTAAATTATTCTTAGTATGTTTTTTAACGTAGCGATAATTAAGTTCAATACCAGAACCTCGTTCAGCAATATTTCTTGCTCCAAGAGTAATATCTGAATGATTGGACAGCACCGCAAAGTAAGGAATAGAAAAGTCTGTACCATCAGAAGAATAAGATATAGACGGCTCAAGAAAACCAGTCATTCTCTCTTCAGATGTTGAGAAAGGGATATAAGGCAATGCTAAAAGTGTTGTCCCCATAATCTTAATTTTTACATTTTTTGCTAAGCCTCTATTCTTTTCTGAATCCAGTTCTATTTCTTTGGCTTCAATAATCCATCCTTCATCAGGGTCTGCGCAGGAAGTTATAGAAGTGTCTTTTAGTCTTATTAAGTTATCTAAACTCCCGTCAAGAAAGGCAAAATTTAAGATAAGATTTCTTTCATTTAAATAGGTTTGTCCTTCAGATAGAGATATAGACTTATCCTCCTTGTTAAAATATCCATCCTTTGCATTGAAATAAAATTGATCAAGAAAAATATCTCCACCGCCAGAAAATCTTATTTGCCCATTCTCTCTATCTAATCTTGCCGCCTTAGTTCTAAGAAGGCCTTCAGGAAAATCCAATTCAACATTTCCTTTTAATATAAGCTTCTCATCATCGGTAAATTCAAATTTGTCAGAATTAACTTTAAGATTCTCACCCGGCTTAGTTGTTCCAAGATTGGGTGTGTATATTAAGCAAGAATTTATATTTGCTGCTGGTGCTTTAGTTAATACATTGCCCACAAGCATATTTCCATGAGCTAGATTGGCAACTCCAAGAGACATGCATAGGCATGCTGTATGAAAAAAAACTTTCATAGATATATTTTATACCTCTTAGCTTTGAAAGCGTATTTTCTGAAAAGTTCTATTTTTTATTAGAATTAATGTATTCTTCTAATTGATATAAATGATCTTTACCAAAGAAAATTTGATCATCTATAAAGAATGTTGGAACTCCAAAAGCCCCTCTATTAACTGCATCGCTAGTATTTGCGATCAACTTATCTTTGCATTCTTGAGAAGTAACTATTTTAATAATAGCTTCAACATCAAGATTGTTATCCACCAAAACGTTCTGAAGAACTTCTAAATCACCAAGATTCTTGTCTTCTTCCCACATTGCACAAAGCATAGCTTCTAGGTATTCCCCAAATATTCCTAACTCTTGCGCAGCTAGAGCACCTCTTTGAACTTGAACAGTATTGACGGGGAAGTTCGAATTAAATTTATATTTAACAAGATTGTGTTCTTTTATAAATCTTTCAATTTCAATAAATTGATAGTTATTTTTATTTTTAATGTCAGCATAAGCAACGAAAGGAGGCTGGTTTCCTGATAATTTCATTATCCCTCCAAGCAAACATGGAACGTAATTAAATTGAACTCCAGTCCTTTCTTCGAACCCAGGAATTAGTTGATGGCAAAAATATGCATTTGGACTAGCTATATCAAAAATAAAGTCTACTTTCATTTGTACCTACAATTTTGTAAAGTTATGAAAACAATTAAACACTTATATGAAAGATTTTTCAAAATATTCGGCAATAATTATTGGAGCCGGTGATGCAACCGGAGCTGCCCTTACTAGAAAATTTGCTAGTCATGGTTATAAAGTATGTCCAGTAAGAAGACCTGGAAGCCAAGAAAAAATAAATGCATTAGCAGATGAAATAAATAAATCTGGTGGATGGGCAAAAGGCTTTGGTGTTGATGCTCGTGATGAAGACGCGGTAGTTAATCTTTTTAAAGAAGTTGAAGAGAATGTAGCTCCAATAGATGTTGTTATTTTTAATCCAGGGGCTAATGTATTTTTTCCAATTGAAGAAACTACTTCAAGAGTTTTTAGAAAAGTGTGGGAAATGGCTGCATTTGGTGGATTTCTCACCGGTCGCGAAGCAGCAAAATATATGAAAAAAAGACAATCAGGCAGTATATTTTTTACAGGTGCTACAGCTTCATTGAGGGGAAGTTCAGGATTTTCTGCTTTTGCTAGCGCAAAGTTTGCATTAAGGGCTCTTAGCCAAAGCATGGCTAGGGAACTAGGACCCCAAGGAATACACGTTGCTCATATTATAATTGATGGAGCTATAGACACTGCATTTATAAAAGAGAATTTCCCAGAGAGATATGCTCTTAAAGAAAAAGACGGTATCCTATCACCTGAAAAAATAGCAGATTCATATTGGTTTGTTCATTCTCAACACAGAAGTGCTTGGACGCATGAGTTAGATCTAAGACCTTATATGGAAACGTTCTAAAAATTTAAAATAAGGAAATATTATGAGTTTAAAAGATAAAGTAATTTTTATGTCTGGCGGAAGCAGAGGCATTGGTCTGGCTATGGCAAAAAGGGCAGCCCAAGATGGAGCTAAAGTAGTTGTCGCAGCAAAAACTGCTGATCCGCATCCAAAACTTCCTGGAACCATCTATACAGCAGCGGATGAAATTATTGAAGCTGGTGGTGATGCCCTTCCTGTTTTGTGTGACATCAGAGATGAAGATAATGTCAGAGATGCTATCAATAAGTCTGTTGAGCATTTTGGAGGCATAGATATTTGTATTAATAATGCTTCAGCTATTCAATTAACTAACGTTACAGATACTGAAATGAAGAGATACGATCTCATGCATCAAATCAATGGAAGGGGAACCTATATGGTGAGTAAGTATTGCTTACCTCATTTGTTGAAATCCTCAAATCCACATATTTTAAATTTATCACCACCTTTAGACATGAGTCCTAAGTGGTTTTCAGGAACCGTTGCTTACACAATGGCAAAATATACTATGAGTATGTGCGTTCTTGGAATGGCTGCTGAATTTGCAGAAAAAGGAATTGCTGTAAATGCATTATGGCCAAGAACTGCTATTGCAACCGCTGCTGTTCAGAATCATTTGGGCGGAGATGAAATTATGAGACTATCAAGGAACGTAGATATAATGGCTGATGCAGCATATGAAATCTTGATAAAAGATTCTAAATTATTTACAGGTAATTTTTGTATTGATGACCTTATTCTTCATGCAGCTGGTGTAAAAGATTTTACAAAATATGCAAACGTTCCCTTTGGTGAACTGATGCCAGACTTCTTTGTACCAGATGATACTCCATTACCTGAAGAGGTAAAAAACAGCTAATTTGATAGATTCTGAAGTAATACAAGTCGCTAAAGAGTGTGGCTTTACAGTAAGTAAAGTCGATGCTCTAAAACTTGAGGCAAGCGGCAGAGAGTATTACAGAATCAGTAAAGATTCAGGCGAAACATTTGTTTTATGTTATCTAGATCCTATTTTAGGAAATCACTCTAAGTTTCAACACGTCTCTAAATTTCTTTTTGATCAGAAGGTTCGATGCCCTGAGATCATCTTTTATGATGATAGCTTGGGAGTTACTATTCAGGAAGATCTGGGAGACCAATCACTCATAGATTTAGATGTATTAAATGAAAAAAATAATTCATTACTCCAAAAATCTTTAGGTGTCTTAGCAAAAATCCAGACAGCAAACGTACCTCAGATAGCAAAATTAAATCAAGATACTCTTTTTGAGCAAATGACTAAGATGGAGAACTTTTTTATAAAAGATTTATTATCAATGGACTCTCATAAAGATCTTAATATATTAAAAACGCTAGCAATTGAAGAGTTACTAAATCAACCATGGATGAATTGTCATTTTGATTTTGAAAGAAGAAATCTTATTCTTCTAGAAGACAATGAAATTGCTGTAGTCGATTACCAAGATTTATGTTCTGGTCCTATTGGAATAGATCTTGCTGGGTTATTAATAGATCATTACATTAAATATCCAGATCAAAAAATAATGGAATCACTAGATGCTTATTCAAGCCTATCAGAAATTGATGTGAGCTCTGAAGAAATATTTGAGTGGGTTAGGTGGGGCGCAATCCAAAGAAATATGAGGATACTTGGAACTTTAAGTAAGATTTATATTGATACTGATAGGTCTTTTAGGCTTAAAGACTTGCCTCAGATTTTAAATAATTTAATTGAACTCATACCAGATAAGGACTTCGTAGCTTTAAAGAAATATCTTAGTGAAGAGGTCCATCAAAATCTCTTGGCGAGGCTGGATCAGATATGAAAGTCATGATTCTTGCTGCAGGTTATGGAAGAAGATTGCTTCCTGTAACAGAAGTTACTCCAAAACCTTTATTAGAAGTTAACGGAAAATCTTTAATTCAAAGAAATATAGAAAAGCTTATAGAATCTGGCTTTGATGAGTTTGTTATTAATATTTCTTACCTAGGCCAAATGATTAAAGAACATGTAAGTCATATATTTCCTGGTATTAAAATTTCTTTCTCTGAAGAGGCTAGTCCCTTAGGGACTGGAGGCGGAGTATTAGCAGCTTTAGATATTCTTGGTGAAGATCCTTTCATTCTAATAAATTCTGATATTTGCCATGATATAAATATCAAAAATCTTAGCCCAGATATTGAATCTGCTCATCTGATTGGAATTAAGAATCCTGATCATAACCCTGATGGCGATTTCTCTTTAGACGGAGATATTTTAATAATAAAAGAAGGTAATAATGATTTTACTTGGACAGGAATATCCGTTATTAATCCAGCTATTTTTAGCAATATTATGAATCAAGAAGGGCCTTTTGATATATGGAAATCAGTAATGATTGAACCCATTCAGAATAAAACTGTTACAGCCGAAATAACGCATAGTAATTGGATAGATACAGGAACACTCGAGCGCCTAGAACTTGCTAATAAGATATATAAAGACGAAAATTAGAATATGAGTGATACAGACTACATAATTGCACCATCAATATTGGCATCAAACTTTGCTACTTTAGGCGAAGAAGTTGTAAATGTTTTAAATGCTGGAGCCGATTGGATTCATTTTGATGTAATGGATAATCACTATGTACCTAATTTAACAATAGGACCAATGGTTTGTAAGTCATTAAGAGATTATGGAGTTAAAGAATTTATCGACGTTCATTTAATGATCGACCCAGTTGACGACTTAGCCCAAAGCTTCATAAAGGCTGGCGCTGATTTAGTAAGTTTTCATCCAGAAACAACAAAACATGTTCACAGATCAATTCATGCAATCAAGGATCAGGGCTGCAAAGCAGGATTAGTTTTTAACCCAGCAACCCCTCTTCATGTTCTTGACAATGTAATAGAAGATTTAGATTTAATTTTAATTATGAGCGTTAATCCAGGCTTCGGAGGACAATCCTTTATTCATAGCTCACTTGATAAAATAGCTGAGGTTAGAAAAATGATTGATGAATCTGGAAAAGATATTCGCCTAGAGGTAGACGGCGGAATTAATAACGAAACTATAGGCCTAGCTTCTGCTGCTGGTGCTGATACTTTTGTCGCAGGCTCTGCAATCTTTAATACGGATAATTATGAGCAGACAATTTCAACACTTCGTTCAAAGATCGTTTAAATTCTTTTTATACATATTTTTTGTCTCCAGCATTCATGGATCTGAACCTATTCTACTAGATAGCTTTTTAAGCAAAATAGAAGTTGCTAATGATTTTCAAGAAAGAAAAAGAGGACTTATGTATCGAAGAGTACTTCCTCAAGACCACGGAATGCTTTTTGAATGGGATTCAAACAAGATTCAATGCATGTGGATGAAAAATACTTATGTGCCCTTAAGCGTTGCATATGTAGATGCCGAAGGTAAAATTATTAATATTTCTGATATGACTCCGTTATCCAAAGCATCTGTCTGCTCAGAAAAACCAGCCTTGTATGCTTTAGAAGTCAGCCAAGGAGTCTTTAAAAACAATAATATTAATGCCGGCGATATTTTAGCTATAGATAAAACGTTACAAAATGATAAATAAAGAACAATTCCAGCAATATGCAGATCAAGGATTCAATATCATTCCTATTGCTAAAGATATTCATTTAGATAACGTAACCCCACTTACCATTTACTCTCAGATATCAGATAAGTCGAACACTTTTTTACTAGAATCTGTTGAAGGAGGTGAAACCTGGGCACAATATTCTATTGTTGGGTTAGATTGTTTGGATACGATCAAAGTCACTGGAAATACTATTGAAACTAAGACAGGCTCTGAAATTTCGTCATTCGAGTCAGACAATCCACTAGATGAAATTCAAGAATTAACAAGTGATCTAAAAACTCCTGAAATTAAAGACTTACCAAGATTTTACGGTGGTTATGTAGGCTTTTTTGCTTATGAGAGTGCCAAATATGCAGAAAAGAGAATTGCAGATCTTGTAAATAAAGATTCAAAGTTTAAAGAGCATATGCCTGAAATTTTTCTAGTTAAAGCTGATAAGCTAATCGTTTATGATAATACCGATCAATCAACCCAGATAATTTTTAACGTTGATCCCTCTAAGACTTCTTATAAAGAAGCACTAGTTGCTATAGAAGAGATTAGCAATCTATTAAATAGTGACAATACAATTTTTAACGATACTTTTAAAACTCCTTCTGGAGAAATGGCCTTTAATTCTAATTTTGCAAAAGACGATTATCTTAAGGCTGTAGGTCTTGTTAAAAATTATATCGAAGAGGGCGATGTTATGCAGGTCGTTCTTGCTCAAGACTTTTCCCAGGATTTTCAAAATGATCCTTTTGATTTATACAGAGCACTTCGACAATTAAATCCATCGCCGTATATGTATTACTTAGATCTTGATGAGTGCCAAATTGTTGGAGCTTCTCCTGAAATCTTGATTCGATTAGAGGAAGACAGGGTAACGTTAAGACCTATTGCAGGAACAAGAAAAAGAGGATCGAATGCAGAAGAGGATTTAGCTAACGAAAAAGATTTATTAACCGACCCTAAAGAAATTGCCGAACACTTAATGCTAATTGATCTTGGAAGAAATGATATTGGCAAAGTCTCTAAAATGGGAACCGTTCAAGTAACAGATAAGATGATTGTTGAAAAGTATTCGCATGTCATGCATATCGTATCTAATGTTACGGGCACTTTATCTGAGGACTTAGATGCTATCGATGCATTAAAAGCTACGTTGCCAGCTGGTACCTTATCTGGAGCTCCAAAAATAAGAGCAATGCAAATTATCAATGAGCTTGAGCCTAGCTCAAGGGGAATATACGGCGGAGCTATTGGCTACATTTCCTGGAACGGCAATATCGATACAGCAATAGCCATAAGAACTGCTGTTATTAAAGACAAAGTTATTCATGTTGGAGCTGGAGCTGGAATTGTTGCTGATTCTATTGCAGAAAATGAATGGCTTGAGTGTAAGCAAAAAGCAAAAGTCTTCTTAGATGCTATGGAGATGATTTCATGATCCTAGTTTTAGATAATTACGATAGCTTTACCTATAACTTAGTTCATTACATAGGCGAAAGCGGACAAGAAGTTCTAGTAGTTAGAAATGATGAAATAACAATTGAGCAAATCAATGATCTTAATCCAGAAAAAATAGTCATTTCTCCTGGACCTTGCACCCCCAAAGAAGCTGGCATATCTATTGAGCTAATTAAAAATGCAACTGTACCTTTGCTAGGAGTTTGCTTGGGCCATCAAGCAATTGGCGCAGCTTTCGGTGGAAATATTATTAAAGCACCAGAAATATTTCATGGAAAACTTTCTGAAGTTGAGCACAACAAGGAAAATATTTTTAAAGGTATTGATAGTCCCTATTCTGTAGTGAGATACCATAGTTTGATAATTGAAAAAGACTCTTTGCCAGATGAATTAAAAATTACAGGAGTTTTAAAAGACAATCCTGAAATAATTATGGCAATCGAGCATAAAGAAAAGCCTATTTACGGTGTTCAATTTCATCCTGAGTCTATTGAGACTGCTTTTGGTATGAAGCTTATAGAAAACTTTTTAGCCCTATGATTAAAGATATTCTTAAAAAATTAAAAGATAAAAAAGATCTCCAGTCTGAAGAAATGCAACATGCCGTCGAAAGCATCATGACCGGAGGGGTTGAAGATAAAGATATTGAAATTTTTCTTGTTGCTCTCAATGAAAAGGGTGTTAAAGAACCAGAAATAACTGCTGCTGCCTCAGTAATGAGGGCTAAATCTTTAAAATTTGATATAGGCGATGGCACACATATAGATACATGCGGAACTGGTGGAACTGGCTTGCATACTTTTAATTGCTCTACAGCATCTTCCTTTGTTGCCGCTGCAGGCGGAGCTTCAATAACAAAACATGGCAATAAGGCTATCTCAAGCAAATCTGGTAGTGCAGATTTTTTAACAGCTGCAGGCGCAGATATCACGCATGATAGAGAAAAGCTTTTACACGTATTTGATCAAGTTGGATTTGTATTTTTATTTGCACCTCTTCATCACGAGTCTATGAGATACGTAATGCCAGCAAGACAGCGCATTGGTCAGAAAACAATATTTAATTTATTGGGACCTCATACCAATCCTTGCGGAGCAAAGAGACAAGTTATTGGTGTCTACGATAAAAAATTACTTGGAACATTTTCAACGGTGGCAAAAAATTTAGACATGGAACATGTTCTTGTTGTTCATGGTGACGATGGCTTGGATGAGATAAGTGTTAGTGGCCCGACTCAAATATCTGAATTAAAAAATTATAAGATTGAGAACTACTCAATAACACCTCAAGATTTTGGTTTATCAACTTCTGGACTTGATGAGATTGCAGCACAATCCCCAGAAGACAGTTTAAGACTTGTAAGGGAAGCATTTTCTGGAGAACAATCTGCAGTCCAAGACATGATTGCTCTAAATGCTGGAGCAGGACTTTATATTGCAAGAAAAGTGGACTCAATAGCAGATGGCGTGGAATTAGCATTTACATTAATGAATAACGGTAAAGCGGCAGACAAATTAGCCGCATATGTGAGGGTTTCAAATCTATAATGACTATCCTTAACGAAATAGTTGAAAATACCAGAGAAAAGCTAATTCAAAAAAAAGAAGCATTATCTCTCAATGATATTAAGACAAGACTTGGCGAATTAAGTCTTTCCAAAGGAGCCTTTAAAGCATCGTTGGCTAATAAAGACCAGGCTATCATTGCAGAAATTAAAAAAGCCTCACCTAGTGCTGGAATTATTGCCGACGATTTTGACCCCATTAAAAAAGCTAAAGAATACGAAGCTTTTGGAGCCTCAGCATTATCTATTCTTACTGAAGAAGACTTCTTTCAAGGGCACAATCAATTTTTGATAGACGTAAAAGCTATAACTAAACTTCCTATTATTAGAAAAGATTTCATGATCGATGAATATCAAATATATGAAGCTAAACTTATTGGTGCAGATTGCATATTACTTATTGCTAGCGTTCTTTCGGATGAAGAAATAACCTGCTTTGTCAATGTGGCCGAAGAGCTAGAACTAGATTATTTAATAGAGGTTCATGATGAAGAAGAGCTTAAAAGAGTTGAGCACTTTAGCAATGCGATGATTGGTGTTAATAATAGAAATCTTAAAACCTTTGAAGTAGATTTAAATAATTCGATCAATCTTAAAAAGATATTTAATGGTGATAATATTTTTATTGCTGAATCTGGAATTAAAAATCAAGAAGATATAGATCTTCTTAAACAAGAAGACATCCATATATTCTTAATCGGCGAGAGTTTAATGAAAGGTGCTTTTAGTTGAAACTAAGAGACTGGCAAGAAAATGCTTTCCCTTTATGGTGGGAGAAAAAAAGAGGCATTATAAAAGTTGTAACGGGAGGAGGTAAGACGGTCTTTGCCATTCACTGCCTAACCAAATATTTAGAAGAAAATCAAAGCAATTCAATTTTAATTGTTGTCCCGTCTATAGCCTTGTTAGACCAATGGTATGAAGGTTTATCGCAAAGCTTTAGTTCTAAGGAAATAGCTTTAAACGGTGGTGGGGAGCAAATCGAAGATGTTGCAAAGATCTGCATAACAACAATAGACTCACTTAAAAATCTTATAGATAAAGTTGATCCTGAAAATACACTTTTGATAGTTGATGAGTGCCACAAAATAGGAACTGAGAAAAGAGGAGAGATGCTAACAAACAATTGGCATGCAACCTTGGGATTATCGGCAACTCCGGAAAGAGACTACGACGATAATTTTTATATCATCATTAAAAAAATTCTTGGAGATATTATTTTTGACTATGACTATATTGATGCCAGAGAAGATGAGGTAATAGTTAATTTCAAGCTTCTTTATGCCTATGCTGCAATGACAAAGGATGAGGAAGATAAATATAAAAAGTTTACGAAAAGTATTCAAAGAAGAGCTGCAACGATTGGCGGCAATAATATGAATGACTATCCATTAAAGATGTTAATTTTTAATAGAGCAAGAATGGTAAAAAACTCCAAGAACAGAATTCCTTTTGGAGTAGAGCTATTACAAAAGTATAAAAGAGAAAGCTGGATTGTTTTTACAGAAAATAAAAAGCAAGCAAAAGAATTCAATACAATCATTAATACCAAAGGATATAAATCAGCTATTTACAATACAGATTTAGACAACGCTGCAAGAGAGGAAAATCTTAATAATTTTAAGAACGGTAATCTAAATGTCCTGGTCAGTTGTACTGCATTGGATGAGGGTTTTGATATGCCAGAAGCAGATGGGGCCATGATTTTAAGTGCCTCATCATCAAAAAGACAAAGAATACAAAGAATGGGTAGGGTGCTTAGAATAACTGCAAATAAAGAAAATGCTCTAATCGTTACGGTTTATAGCTCTAATACTGAGTATGTGAAATTAAAGGAAGAGTCTAATAGATACCAATTGGAGAATGTCCCAATTAAATGGCAGCAAATGAAATGAGTTTATATATGAGCGCTAGAAGAAGTCATTATTTTAGCTGTATACCTCATGATCGTCTTAGCTGGAATTTTTAATTCTTCTCCACCATTATCAACAGCTTGTTGAGCATGAAGATCTTCATCCTCTCTCATTGTTTTAAGTATTTCGATTGTTTCTTTGTCTTTTGGAGAAATCTTATCAAGATGTTTATCAATATGAGCAACAACTTGTTTTTCAGTTTCCTCTACAAAACCAAGACTAACTTTTTCACCGAAGTTTCCAAAAATAGCACCAATAGCAAAAGAACCTGCGTACCAAACTGGATTTAAAATAGAACCTTTTCCATCAAGTTCATCTAAACGCTTTTTACACCAAACCAGATGATCGGTTTCTTCTTCACCTGCTTCAATAAGATGTTTTTTTATTTCAGGATCTTTGCAAACTAAAGCCTGACCACGATATAAAGCTTGAGCTGCTACTTCACCAGCAAGATTCACTCTCATCATTTGAATAGATAAATTTTTCTCTTTTTGCGTTAACTCTTCTGTATTTTTTTCTGAAGACACAGGAGGATATGCTCTGCCTGTTCCAGATTTTTTATTTGAGATCGTTTTAAGAGCTATATCAAACTCATTAACTATGTTATTCAAAAAACTCATTTAATTCCTTTAAAACCTATATCTGTTCTATGAAAAGCACCATCAAAGGTGACTGAATTTACCAGATTATAAGCGTTAGTTTGGGCAGTTTTCAAGTCATCACCAAGGGCTGTAGCACAAAAAACTCTTCCCCCGGAAGTCATAATTTTTCCATCAACTAATTTAGTACCAGCATGAAATAATTTGGCATCATGAGAATCTTCTATAGAAACAGTGACCTCTTTGTTTGTCGCATAACTTTCTGGATATCCCTCTGAGGCAATAACTACGCCGCAAGAATGCTGTCCAGTCCAATTTATTTGATACGAATCAAGTTCATCATTGATAGCTGCAAGACACAAATCAACTAAGCTAGATTTTAGTCTTAACAATATAGGTTGAGTTTCTGGATCGCCAAAACGACAATTGAACTCTAAAACTTTTAGCTCACCGTTTTTAATCATCAGCCCAGCATAGAGAAAACCAAGATAGGGCGAGCCTTCAGAAATAAGACCTGCCATTGTTGGTTTCATAACCTGATCAATAATTTTTTGATGAATATGCTCATCAACAATTGGAGCAGGGGAGTAGGCTCCCATCCCACCAGTATTTAAACCAACATCGCCTTCGCCAACCGCCTTATGATCTTGACTGGTTGCCAGTGGAACAATCTTATCTTTACTAACTACAGCTATAAAGGAAGCTTCTTCGCCTTCAAGGAAATCTTCAATAACAACTCTACTTCCTGCCTCACCAAAAGCCTGATCTTTAAAAATACTATCTAAGGCTAGAAGAGCTTCATCTTTATTTGCACAAATGATGACTCCTTTACCTGCAGCCAAGCCGTCGGCTTTTACTACTGTTGGGTATTCAATGCTATCAAGATAATGTTTAGAGGAATCGTAATCATCGAATGAGGCATAACCTGCTGTTGGTATTTCATATTTAATAAAAAAGTCTTTTGAAAAGGTTTTTGAACCTTCAAGTTGAGCTGCGGCTTGAGATGGACCAAAGGTATTTATTCCTTTGCCCTGCAAGTAATCAGTCATCCCATCAACAAGAGGTTGTTCAGGACCAATAATAACCAAACCTATACCTTCTTCTTTACAAAAACTTTCAACTTTAGAAAAGTCATTGGTATCTAAAGATAGATTTGTAATTTTAGATTCTAGAGCTGTTCCCGCATTACCAGGAGCTACAAATACATTAGTAACTGATTCGTCTTGAGCTGACTTCCATGCAAGAGCATGCTCTCTGCCGCCTGAGCCAATTACCAGTACTTGCATTAGTGTCTAAAGTGCCTCGTACTAGTAAAGACCATTGCAATATTATTCTCATCTGCAGCAGCAATAACTTCATCATCTCTGATGGATCCACCTGGTTGAATAATTGCAGCTATCCCGCTGGAAGCTGCCTTATCGATACCGTCTCTGAAAGGAAAAAATGCATCCGATGCCATAACAGCACCTGTAACTTCAAGACCCTCTTCCTTAGCTTTAAGGTTAGCAATATCTGCACTTATAACGCGACTCATTTGACCAGCACCTATTCCAATTGTTTGCCTATTACTAACGTAAACAATTGCATTACTCTTAACAAATTTAGCAACCCTCCAAGCAAACATCAGGTCGTTAAGCTCTTCTGGACTGGGCTGTCTTTTAGTTACGCATTTCAGATCTTCGCGAGGAACAGAATAAGTATCATCACTTTGAATTAAAATTCCTCCAGAAACTTTTTTAATCATTCCTGGATAAGGATTATCTTGTTCTAGATCAACCTTTAAAACCCGGACGTTTTTCTTTTTAGCAAATTCAGCTAAGGCTCCTTCTTCATAATCTGTAGCTATAATCACTTCAACAAATTGACGGCTATTAATATCTTCAGCCGTTTTAGTATCTAGAGTTCTGTTAAGAGCAATAATTCCACCAAATGCAGAAGTTGGATCTGTTTTAAATGCTAGATCATATGCATCATGGATCGAATCTGCTTCAGCAACTCCGCAAGGATTAGCATGTTTGACTATTACACATGCTGGATCATCAAATGCTCTCACGCATTCCCATGCAGCATCAGCATCTACGATATTGTTATAAGAAAGTTCTTTTCCCTGAAGAATGTCAGCATTAGCAATATTCTTATGCTTTAGATTTGAAAAAGTTAAAAGATTAGCAGATTGATGAGGGTTCTCTCCGTATCGAAGCGAAGCACTTTTTTCAATAGCATAATTAGGAATTTCATTACTAGATTCGCCCTTCAAGTAATTTGAGATAGATAAATTATAGTCAGCCATGAGTTGGAAAACTTTTTGAGATAATTCTTTTCTAAAGTCATAAGAAATACCATCTTCATTTTTCCATTCTTCAATAAGTCTTGAGTAATCACTTGGATTTGATACTACTGCAACATCTTTAAAGTTTTTTGCAGCAGACCTAATCATTGTTGGCCCACCAATATCAATTTTTTCTATTGCTTCATCAAATGAACAACCCTCTGCAATTGTTTCTTTAAACGGATAAAGATTTACTACTACTAAATCAATAGTTTCGTATCCTCTTTCTTTAAGAACATCTAAGTCCTTATCTCTTCTTGCAAGAATACCTGCATGAATTTTAGGATGAAGAGTCTTTACTCTTCCATTCATCATTTCTTCAAAACCAGTAAAATCAGAAACTTCAATCACTTCAGATGTTATTTCTTTAATAGCCTTAAAGGTCCCACCTGTAGAGAGAATTTTTACATCTTGAGAAACAAGAAAATTCACTAGCTCGTCCAACCCTGATTTATCTGAAAGACTTACAAGGGCAGTTTTTGGTTTTATTGAGTTCATTATTTTATGTTGTATTTTTTGAGTTTAGTTCTAAGAGTAGTTCTATTAATCCCAAGTACTCGTGAGGCTTTGGATTGATTGTTGTTTGAAAATTTCATAACAGAAGCTAGTAAAGGAGGTTCAACTTCATTCAAGACTAATTGATAGACATCAATTGGGATATTTTTTTGATCTAGTTGAGCGAAATATCTGTTCATGGCTTTTCTAACCTCGTCTTTAAGAGGTTTTTTTGAATAGCTATCAAATGATTTCTTTTTGTTTCCCAAAATGCATCAATAATTAGAAAGAGATATCAGTTTACATCTGTTTAAAAATTGCTCAATAGCTTTTTAGAGATTTATAGTGGTTTTTTTCTCTCCACCAATAAAAAATTCTTTCACCTTGCCGTCACTAATTATTAATTTAGTAATAGATGTATAGTCTGGATAAAAATATAAAAGGTTTTGGCTGGCGATAAGTTCGGCCACCAAACTATTAATAACCATAAAGTGAGTAAAAATAATTGTATTTTGGGATGCAGCTAAAGTTTTTTTATGAATAGCTGATCTCCAATCAACAACTCCTGTCGGAAGATCTTCAATATTCATTTTCATGATATCGGTTAGCCACTCTCTTTTTTTAGATGGCTCAATATTATCTGAAGGTATTTCTGAAAAAATATCGTCTATGATGAGTTCTTTCTTAAACTCTTTAACTAATGGCTCAGCAGTCATTTGAGCTCTGGCTTTTGGACTTGAAATAAATTTAAAGGTTTCTAATGAGCTCAACTCATCATTTTCAATTAATAACTTAGCCTGATTTATACCTTCTGAACTTAAGCCAGGATCGGGATTAGTACCCCAGGCTTCAGAAGCCTCACCGTGTCTTATTAATATTAAGCTTATCTCTGACATTTATATTCCAGCTATAGCTATAATGAGAGCGTGAGAGTTCATAGAGTATATTGTAAATCAGTATCAGGTACAGATAGTGGATTTGATTTAGATCAGACCCAATCTATTCATTTATCCAAGGTATTGAGACTAAAGTTGCATGAAGAGGTTGAAGCCTTTGATGGCATGGGCTCGTCTGCGATATGTAAGATTACTGATATTGAAAAAAGATCAGTATCTCTTCAAAGAGTCTCAGAAATACAAACCTCAGATCCTATAAAAGAAGAAATTATTTGTATCATTCCTTTGATAAAGAAAGATAACTTCCATTTTATGATTCAAAAGTTAACAGAAATAGGCGTTTCAGATTTTATCTTTTACAAACCAGATCTTATCGATCAGAGTATTGCAAAGAAAGATATTACAAAAATTGCTGCTAAGTCTGAAGAGGTAATAATTAGTGCCTGCAAACAATGTGGCTCCAATTTTATGCCCACCTCAGCAATTCATGAAAATATAACAAAAGCTTTCAATTCTATAGAAGAGGGTATCGATATCTATGTTTTTGATGTTGAGGCGAGTGAAGGATTTAATTTGAATAAATTGAAGTCAGGTAAAAATATTTGCTTGGTAACAGGTCCGGAATCAGGATTTTCTGAATCAGAATTAGATTTTTTTAAAAATAGAGATATAAAACTTAGATTAATAGGTAATAATATTCTCAGAGCTGAAACCGCGCCTATTGTAATATCGTCTTTAGTGCAGAATCATTTTGGTAAAATTTAATAATGACTAAAAAGCTACTTTTTGTTACAGACCCTTTAAAAGGACTTAAACCAGCAAAAGATACATCTATATTTATGATGGAAGAAGCTATTGCGCTGGGCTATGACGTCTATCAGTCTGAGATGAAAGACCTATATATTACCGAAGGTTCTGTTTATGCAGACTCAAGAAGGATCATTGCTGTTGGAGCCAATCAGGTTGAAAGCATTAATAAAGAGGCTATAAAAGTATCAGATTTCACTTACACATTCATGCGAAAAGATCCGCCTGTTGATTCTGACTATATCAACGCTCTTCATTTATTGGGATTAGCAGAAACAGAAGGAGCAACAGTATTTAATAAGCCTAACTCTATTAAAGAGTTTAATGAAAAAATATTTGCGATTCATTTTAAAGAGTTCATTCCAACAACATTGGTAACCGCTAACATTGAAAAAATTATAGAGTTTCAAGCCAAGCATGAAATAGTAATTGTTAAACCCCTCGATGGTATGGGAGGAACTTCTATATACAAAATGGAAGACATGGAAGATGACAATCTTGATATATTGTTAGACATGACTGAGGATGAAAATACTCAAATTATTGCCCAAGAGTTCTTGCCAGCAATATTTAAGGGTGATTTTAGAATATTAATTATTCACGGCAAGCCTTTTGAAAAAACTTTAGCTAGAATTCCGCAAGGAGATAGTTTTAAAGGAAATCTTGCCGCTGGTGGGAAGGGCGTAGCTAAAGATATAACAGATATCCAAAGGAAAACTGGAGAAACTATCGGCAAGTTTTTGGTTTCCAAAGGAATTAATTTTGCTGGTATTGATATGATTGGGGATCGCCTAACTGAAATCAATGTAACAAGCCCAACTTGTGCCAGAGAGATATTTAATCAGACTGGAAAAAATCCTATTGCTGAGTATCTAAAAGGATTATGACCTCTATCTCATCACCACAGAGAGTTAGCAAAAGATCTTTAACACTTAATAAATCATTTATCTTATCTCTAGTTTTTCACGCATTTCTTATTTTTGGCATTACGTTCACAACATTTTATAAAATTCCCTTAATAGAGGATTCTCCTATTATTAATGTTAAGTTCGCAAACTCATCTCAAGATATGGTGGGTTTTGAAACATCTCCGCAAGAACAGTCTCGGTTAAACCAAGATAGTATTGAATCGGGTCAAGCAATCCCAATTGAAAAAAATACTTACCAAGCTTATAAGGTTAAAAAACTAGAGGCTAACTCATTAGTAAACAATGAAGAAGCAATGTATTTAAATTTATGGCAAAGAAGTATTGAATCAACAGGTGATGAGATGATTGCTGCAAATGATATCGATTACACCAATAGCAGGGTTCAAATAATGGCAACTATCGATTCTTTTGGAAATCTTATTAAATCAGAAATACTTATTTCTTCAGGCATAGGCGCAGTAGATAGAATGGCTATAACCATATTAGAAGAGGCAGCTCCTTTCGCTCCCTTTGACCCAAAGATGCTAAATGAATATAGTGTTTTAGAAATAGTTAGAGATTGGAATTTTTCACCTAAGTAAATGCAAATAGTATCTTTTGATTTTGGAACCAAAAAAATTGGTGTAGCTGTTGGTCAGACCGAAACTCGGACTTCTTCTCCTTTAGAAATAGTCTTTAGTAAAAATAATGCCATCAATTGGGATGGAGTTATGTCTATTATTGATGAATGGAATCCTGCACTAATACTAGTAGGCAAGCCTCTAAATATGGACGGAACAGATAGTGATATCATGGTAAAAGTTGATAGCTTTTTTAAGAAATTACAAAAAGTATCTAAGATTCCTTGTGAATATGTTGATGAAAGATTAACAAGTTTTGAAGCTAGGCAAAATCTCTCAGATCTAAAGACTGATCTAATAGATGCCCATGCAGCAAAAATTTTAATCGATCACTGGTTTAATAAAAATGAATAATTATGTCTATACCCTCTAGTTTTATAGATCGTTTAATAACCTCCGTAAATATCGTTGATATTATCGGCAGACGACTGCAGCTTGAAAGAAGAGGCGGTGCTTATTGGGCTAAATGTCCATTTCATGGCTCTGGTGAAGAGAGAACTGGATCTTTTAAAGTTTATGACGATACAGGGACTTATCATTGTTTTGGCTGTAAAGAGTCTGGAAATGCTATTCATTTTTTAAGAAAGCATGATGGGCTAGATTTCATGGAAGCGGTTGAGTTATTAGCTTCGCATGTTGGTATGGAAGTTCCCAAACAAGAAAAGCCAGTAGATGTGACAGACGCTATTAACATTAATACTAAAGCGGCTGAAGTATTTATAGAGCAATTAAAATCGTCTTCTGGAAAAGATACGATCGACTATTTAAAGGCAAGAGGTATTAGTGGGGAAACAGCTAAATTTTTTGAGTTAGGGTATTCAATGGAAAGAAGCCCATCACTCTATTCAGTTCTATCATCAAAATATGAAAAATCAGACCTTGAAGACTCAGGTCTTTTTGGGGCCAATGATAATGGTGACATGTACGATCGTTTTCGTGACAGGCTTATGTTCCCTATCAGAAACATTAAAGGCGAACACATTGCTTTTGGCGGCAGATTGCTCGTAGATAAAAAAGATCAGGCTAAATATTTAAATTCTCCTGAAACAAAAACATATAAGAAAAAGTATGAGCTTTACGGCCTGTATGAAGCGAGAACTATAGATAAAAGACCCGAATCCTTATTTTTAGTAGAAGGATACATGGATGTCATCGGGCTTCATCAACACGGCATAAGGAATTCAGTAGCTTCATCAGGTACAGCATTTACCCAAGAACAACTAAGAAAAATACTTAGCTACACAAACAATATTTATATTGTCTTTGATGGAGACGAAGCTGGACAAAAAGCATCATGGCGAGCTGTTGAAAATGCACTGCCGTTGTTAAGAGAAGATATTAGGATGAGCTTCATTTTTTTAAAGCCTGGAGATGATCCAGATAGTTTTATCAAAGAGAAAGGTAAAGAAGCCTTTTTAAAACTTGCCAGTGAAGCTACTTCTTTTTCTGATTATTTCCTTAAAACAGTCAAGGAACAAGACGACCTTTCGACAATCGAAGGCAGATCTATGGTGGCTCAATTTGCAGTGCCCTTAGTAAATAAAATTCTAAACCCTACTTTAAAAGAAGCTTATATAAGTGAGGTTGGGCATATTTGTGATTTAGATTTTGCTAATTTACTAAAGGGTAATAATACTTTTGCTAAAAAACAGTCACCTTCTCAAGAAGATGTTAAGAGAAGTTCTAGCACCATTATTAAAAAGTCAGTTTTAGGAATTTTTACCGGATTAATTCAGCATCCAGTTTTAGCAAAAGATAGAATATTCGATTTAATAGGCAAAGATTCAAGATTTAAGTTTCTTAACGACATTAAAGATTTTTATAAAGATAAACCAGAGGCAGAGCCTTCTATTCTTTTTGAGCAGATCGAAAACGAAAAAATAAGATATCTATTTGGAGAAGCTTTAGTTTCCGAAATTAAGCTTTCAGAGGAAGATGCTAAGACCATGATTCAGGATTGTATTTATTTAATATCTAAATCTGAAAAAGATAGAGAGGAAATACTAAAAGAAAAGTATAATATGCAGGAAATATTATCTGCCGAAAAACGTGAGTTACAGCAGCTTATCCTTAAAAAAGATAGCATGTCAGAAGAAGATCAGATTTTATTGAAAAATTTAAGCTCTAAATAGATTGAAATAAAGGTTTTAATCACTACATAGAGTAAACATATTTGGAGTGCAAGAATTCGTGGATAAACTAAGTAAAAAAGGTTCAAAGATAGCTGAACTGATTGAAAAAGGAAGAGAGCAAGGTTACTTAACCTATGCTGATGTTAACGATCACCTTCCAGAAGATATATCCGATCCAGATCAGGTTGATGAAATCATTGGGATGATCAATGATTTAGGTCTTCAGGTTCATGAAACAGCACCCGATGCAGATGATTTATTATTAGCTAACTCAGATGATTCTGATGACATAGCTTTGGAGCAAGCAGCTGAAGCTTTGGCTGCTGTCGAAAATGAAACCGGTAGAACTACCGATCCCGTTAGAATGTATATGCGTGAAATGGGAACAGTTGATCTTTTAACTCGTGAAGGCGAAATTGAAATTGCCAAAAGAATTGAAGAAGGAATGAGAGACCTTCTTCATGCAAGTGTTCTTTATCCAAAAACAGTAGAATTTGTTATCGACTATCATCAGATGGTTAAAGACGGCGAGAAAAAAATAAATGACTTTTTAACAGGGTTCCTTGAAGAGATGGAAGTAGTTCCTTCTGCTGGTCCTGGAAGTCAAAGAGCAAAAGAAGAAGCAGCTGCGGCAGAAGAGTCAGATGATGAGACGCCTTCAGGTCCAGATATGGTTGAAGTACAAAGAAGAATGACTAATCTTAAGCGTCAATACAACAAAACATTAAAAGTCATTGAATCCAAGGGAAGACATTCAAAAGAAGCGAATGCAGAATTCAAAAAAGTTGGAGAAATATTCCAGTTTCTAAAATTCAGTCCAAGAATGTTTGATGATATTGCTTCAATAGCCAGAGAAGGTCTTAGTAGTATTAGAGAAAGAGAAAAGTTTATTCAAGAGCAGCTTGTCAGAAATGCTCGCATGCCAAGAAAAGATTTCATAGCGACTTATACAGATAACCTTACTAAAGTTAGATGGGTTGATTCTTTAATGAAAGAAAAAAAATACAAGAAAGATTTACTAGAGAAAGTTAAGCAAGATGTTGTCATAGCACAAAAAGATATTATTGATTTAGAGATAAGAGTGGGTCTTAGCGTTAAAGAGATAAAAGAAATCAATAGAAACATGTCTATGGGTGAAACCAAAATGAGACGTGCTAAAAAAGATATGGTCGAGGCTAACTTAAGACTTGTTATATCTATTGCTAAAAAATATACAAACAGAGGCCTACAGTTCCTAGATCTTATTCAAGAAGGAAATATTGGTTTAATGAAAGCTGTAGATAAGTTCGAATATAGAAGAGGATATAAATTCTCTACTTACGCTACTTGGTGGATTAGACAGGCTATAACAAGATCTATTGCTGACCAAGCTAGAACTATAAGAATACCAGTTCATATGATTGAAACAATTAATAAGCTTAATAGAGTGTCTCGTCAGATGATGCAGGATATGGGAAGAGAGCCAACACCAGAAGAGCTAAGTAAAGAACTTGATATGCCAGAGGACAAGGTAAGAAAAGTTCTTAAGATTGCCAAAGAACCAATCTCTACTGAAACACCAATTGGTGATGATGAAGATTCAAGCTTAGGTGATTTCATCGAAGATACTGTGATTGAATCCCCTCTTGAAAATGCTACTGAAGATAGTCTACACTTCGCAACCGATGATGTTCTTGGATCCTTAACAGCTAGAGAAGCAAAAGTTTTAAGAATGCGTTTTGGAATTGGCATGAATACTGACCATACTCTTGAAGAGGTTGGAAAGCAGTTTGATGTCACTAGAGAAAGAATACGTCAGATAGAAGCAAAAGCTTTAAGAAAACTTAGACACCCTAGCAGGTCTAGTCATTTAAAAAGTTTCCTAGACGATTAATTTTAGGGCCTGTAGCTCAGTTGGTTAGAGCAGTGGACTCATAATCCATTGGTCGGAGGTTCGAGTCCTCCCGGGCCCACCATTCATTAAATATCACACAATCGAGGAATATATGTTTGATACCCTTATTGAAAGCATCGTATTGATGTTTATCGCTGTAAATCCAA
>CAZTGS010000006.1:0-33615 GCA_964613455.1 uncultured Gammaproteobacteria bacterium
ACATGATAATGTAAAGATATTATCACCTTTCTTTTTAATTTTTATAGCCTCTGAACCAGACAATGACTTGGACCCAGCCCAATCACCGCTAGCTGTGCAAGATGACGAATTTGTAGATGCCCATGTTAGTGTTATTTCTTGATTGATCTCTGATGAAATGCTTGAGGAAGATAAAGTTATTGCTGGAGCTGGGGCTGGAGCTGGAGCTGGAGCTTCACCACCACCACCACCACCACCACAAGAAGCTAAAATAAATAAAGAAGTTGTAAGAAAAAGATATTTTTTTGGCATGTTATTTTTTTAAATAGTTAAGTAATTTTATAGTCTTATATTATGTATAATTTGCAAGCATAAATAACTTACTTTTAGTAAGGTATATTATATTTTTGTATTAAAACTACAAAAATAATACCTAAATAAAGCTATTAAAGCAGTATATATTAAATATATTGACAGATTATATCGATTTGTTGCATATTAGACTACAAGAATTGCTGTGTAACTAAAGAATTCTAATTTCATATAAATATGAATAAAAATATTTCAGTTGCCCAGCTCTATACATACCCTATTTATAAATAGAGTTGATGTTTGGTAGAAGTAGTAATTTTATAACTCCTTATCTATTATTCCCCTCATATCACTCAGGCTATATACAAACGCAGCAATTCTTACATTTACCCTTGAAAGTATGTGTATTGATTAATAACTAGACCTGTTTTGCTGCTATCTTGGATAATTGAGACATCTCTTATTCTTACATATTTCAGACGACCAGAATAAACATTTTGGTGAATTTATGAAAAAACTATTTAATAAAACCTATCTGCTAATAGCAGTATTCTTCATTGCATCTTGCGGCGGCGGCGGAGGTGGTGGCGGTGCTGGGGATTCTGGAAGTGGTGGTGGCTATGGCAATACTAATACTGCCCCTAGTATCACAAATACTACTCTTAATATATCTGTTGAAGAGAATCAAACTTCAGCCTTTACAGTAACGGCTACTGATCCTAACGGAGACTCACTAACCTTCTCTATCTCTGGAGACGATTCTTCACTCATGAGTATCACTAACGCTGGTGTTGTTTCTTTTAACACAGCTCCTGACTTTGAAGTTCCTTCAGATGCAAATGCTGATAATATTTATATGATTGTTGCTGCAGTATCCGATGGCTCGCTTAGTGACTCAAAAACATTTCAAGTTACAGTAACTAATGATACTTCTGATGATGAAGTTGCATCAGCTTGGGATGGAACTTTAATTATGGATGCTACTTACGCGCCTTATGATAAACACGCAACATCTTATGCACTAATTCTTGCTGGGCTTCCTGATGTCACTGATGAATTTGTAACGAATGTAGCAAATATTACTAACAGAGTTTTAGCCTCTAATGCATCCACTAATGCATCGAGCAGAAATACATTATTGAATGGTTTTATTACAAATAAGGCTTTGCAAAGAATAGGTAGAACAAGCATGAGCAGCTATGACCCTTCTTTGAATGAAGATAATTATCCTGGCTGGGATAACATCAATGATAATTTCGACGTGATAGATTTTATTTGGGAAGCAACTTCGGATTCTGATAGCCAAACAAAAGAAAATCAGATCAATTCTATTTTAGAACATTTACTTCATACAATTACACTCGGATATGACAGAGTTTTTAATAACTGGTCTTATGACGACCAAACTTCTGAACTTAATTTGGCTATGAAACAGGCTGAAGAAATGGGACATTATGATACTACTGGAATGTATACAAATGTTGATGAAGCTACTCGAAAAAGAATTGTTGCTCAAGAGTTTGCTTATTGGATGATATTAACGGGCTGGGATTTAAAAAGCTCTTATGCTCCTGACGCTTCACCAGAATGGACTATTTTGACAGCTTCAGAAATGGAAACAAAGCTTCCACTTGCCCACACGTTATTTACTGATACAGTTAATGGAGTTTTAGTTAATCCAACTAAAGAATATTTAGATGGTTTAACATTTTCATCTATTTCTTCAGAGCCACAAACTGAGACAATTCAAGTTTCTATTGCAGCCAATAATTCTGGGTCAGGAAATGTATATGTTATTGATGGAGTTCAAAAGAAATCATTAACATTGAAGATTGGAACCACCTACACTTTCACTCACTCATCAAGTCATCCGTTTAGATTTTCCAATACTTCAAATGGTACCCATGGAGGAGGAGCAGAATATATGAATGGTGTAACAACTTCTTCAGGATCCACCGTAATAGAAGTTACTGCTAATACCTCAACAACACTTTACTATTATTGTTCAATTCATTCGGGTATGGGTGGATCAATAACTATTACTGAGTAAGTCATCAAAACTACTGGCTAAATCTATTTAAATTTTTAGCCAGTTTCTTAGAATATCTTTTAAAAATTTTTAAAGATTTTTTTAGGTCTGTGGAATCTTCTTCTTCAGCAAGTGAATAGCCATCCCAGTAAGAAATCTTGTATCCGTCACTCAACTCAACTATCTCTATTGATGCAGCGTCTGAATTGGATGAGTCGTCATGACTGATTATCACTGATCGATCATTGAGAACTATCGACGTATTGGGAACTTCAGTAAAAATAGACTTAAATAAATTCTCTATCTGAATATGATTACTTTTTATATTTTTGTTGATCATAAGAATGATGCCTACCAACTACTCCAAACTCTCTTAGGCCAACGTGTTTTGTTTTTCGGCCTCGGGCTCTTTTTCTCCACAAGGTATAACTATTTTTTTTAAGATTATCTCTCATCAAGTCCTCTACTTGATTCTGATTTAAACCATACGTAGCCTCAATGGCATCAAAGGGAGTTCTATCCTCCCATGCCATTTCAATTATTCTTGAGATATCAGATTCTTCGAAAGTCATAATTATTAAAGCTAACCTTTTAGCTTGGTGATTTCAGACTCAAGCTCAGCTATTCTTCTTTTTAATGGTTCAAGTTCATCATGCTTTATAAAGCCAGATTCTTTCATAAATTTTTCAAGAGCGGGCTTCATCATTTTTTCCATATTCTTTGCATCTTTCATCATGGCAAATGGATTCATACGTTTCTCCTTAATTTGATTTGTATTATATATAAATATCGAATCGAGTGGACTTGCCTTTGACTTGATAATTGATATTTTTATCAAGCACTTCTGCTTTAATTGGTCTTTTTAAAACTATTTTTTTATACCCGAATTCTTTTATGTCAAAAAACAAATCATCTGGTGATTCTTGAATGTTTTCAATTTCCAAAATGGTCCTAATAATATTCATATTGCCGGATCTTAGAACATTCTTTTTTATCTCAGGGTAAAGGGGGTCTAAATAAATTAAATCTATGTCTATATCTATATCTTTATAAACATCTACTGAGTTTTTATTAAGCAGAGTTAAATTTTCTAAATAAGGTAATTCTGTTTTAGCTCTATTAATAGCGTCTTTTACTAACAAATACACTATTTTGCTTTGTTCACAAGCAATAACTTTATGCCCAAGGGCTAAAAAAATTAATGCATCAGACAAAAAGCCTCCGGTTCCATCAAAGATAGTTAATATGTCTTTATTTTTTCCAAGCGTCTTTTTCAGCAGCGTTTCATGATCTGATCTTTTCAATCTCCAGCCCATAGGTCCTGATAAGAAGTCTATATATAGAATATTAGATGTATTTGTCAGATCTTCTATAAATGAAATCCCTTTATCATTGATCTGTAATAAAGAACCATGAGAGGGAATCTCTATAGTTATTTCTATGTTTAAGTATTTGGATATCTCATTTGCTCTATCAAGATACTTGCTTTGGTCTGCATATACTAAGCAACTCATACCATTAAAAGCAATAAAGCTCCTAGGCAAAATCTATAGACCACAAAAGGATACATCCCAATTTTATCAACAAAGGCTAAAAAGTATTTGATTGTATAAAAAGCAAAAATTGATGATGTAAAGAATCCAATAAACAATGCCGAGATGTTAATAATACTTTCAGTTACTATTACATCCCCAACCATAAAAACCAAAGCGCCCAGGATAGTTGGAATTGCTAACATAAAAGAAAATTTTGAAGCATCTTTAAGATTGAGACCAATAAACAATGCAGCAGTTATGGCTGTTCCAGATCTCGATGCACCCGGTAATAAAGCAAAAACCTGGAAGAGACCAATAAATATAGCTCCCAAAAAAGTTAACTGAAGTAATGTCTTATTTTTTAAGTTTATTTTATAAGCTAGCAATAATAGCCCTGCAAAAATAATATTCATCCATGCAATGCTTGAAATGTTATCTCTATTAGATGAGATTAGATCTGAAGCGAAAAAGCCAAATATCACTATTGGAATTGTTGCTAATATAAGAAGGTAAGATAAATTTCTTTCTGCTCTTAATTCTTCTCTATTTACAAAAAAAGATTTAGTCATTTTAATAAGATCTGATTTGAAATAAAAAATAACAGCTAACAAGGTTCCTGCATGCACAGCTATATCGAATGCCAGACCCAAGTCAGTTGACCCTAAAATTAGAGATGGAAATAAAAGATGAGCTGAACTAGATACAGGTAAAAACTCTGTTAATCCCTGAACAATACCTAAGATAAAACTTAATATTAAATCATTCATTTATTTTTTTGTATTGAGTAATGCTAGCGTATACAGGATTTGCATTATTTGGCATAAACCTAGAATGATCGAAGCCTGATTCTGAATATTCCACTAATGCATGTTTAGCAATCTGATCAGCTGATATCTTGTCAGCTTCATCGGTCTTAACTGCTATAAGTGGTTTCTTAAGGGCTGTTGTTATGCCTTTCATGAAACTAGCAACACTTCTGGTTGCAGTGTAAGAGCCAGAGCTATTAGCATAAGAGAATAGATCGATATCTGTTAATTTAAAAATTGAATTAAGGCCTATATTGCTAAGTAAGTTATTCCAATCAGGCCTATCTTTTCTTTTGTGATTGATGGAAAAACTAATAACATCATCAAGGTAAATAACAGAAACAGAAGTCTGATCTCCAGAACTTTGAATTGCTAAAACATTCATTTTTTATAGTTCGTTAGATATATCTTCAAAAACCTTTTCAACACTTTGAGAGCCATCAACAGTGATGTACTTGAGATCGCTATTAGACGACTGCTTTGTATAGAACTCAGATAATGGTTTGGTTTGCTCATGGTAAACGTCCAATCTTTTTAGAACAGTTTCAGGTTTATCGTCTTCTCTTTGAATTAATGATTCACCGGTTTCATTATCTAATCCATTTTCAGTAGGTGGATTGAAGTCAATATGGTAGTTTCTGCCTGAGCCTGGATGAACTCTTCTTCCTGACATTCTATTCACTATCATTTCATCATCAACACTTATTTCAACGACATGAGTAAATTGTATTCCCATTTCAGCTAGCTCATTTGCCTGGCCTAACGTCCTCGGTACACCATCAAATAGAGAGCCGTTTATGCAATCAGGTTTGGTTAATCTATCTTTAATCAGAGAGCCAATAATTTCATCAGATACTAAAGCTCCTGAATCAAGAATATTTGAAACTTTTTTTCCGAAATCACTCCCTGAAGCCACTGCCTCACGAAGCATGTCTCCAGTACTTATTTTAGGAATACTAAACAAGTCACAAATCAAATCAGCCTGAGTACCCTTTCCTGCCCCTGGAGGCCCTAATAAAATAATATTTTTCATTTTTCCAATATAGCAAAAGCTATCGCATAATTTTTTTCGTCTGCAAGACTAACATGGGTTTTTACAATCCCCAAGTCTGCAATTACATCATTTATACCATTTAATGGGTTAAAAGTTGGTTTTCCATGCTCATCTCTTAATATTTCAATATTTTGAAATGATATTTTATTCCTGATACCAGTTCCAAAAGCTTTGGAGATTGCTTCTTTTCCAGCAAATTGTTTGGCTAAATAATTAATTTGTTTTTTATTTTCAAAAGACTCGTATGAAGTTAATTCTGATTCTGACAATATTTTTTTTGCAAAAACATCCAGCGATTCCATCTTCTCTATTCTTAAGACATCAACGATATCTGTTCCAATGCCAAATATCATGACTGAATCCTCTTAAAGATATCTCTACTTGCAAGATCTCTTCCATCAAGACAAAAGTGAATAGCGGTTTGTGTAAGGTGTTTTAGGTATTTTTTAGAAACTTTAGATAAATCTCTACTTCTTATATTAATTATATCTTCGCCAGTAAATTCTGACTCACTGGATTCTCTAAACCCTCTTTCAGGTATAAAAGAATATTTTTTAGTAGCTTCTATATCTTCATTTTTATCAATATCTGTTTCAAAATCTAACCCATAGCCAAGCATATCAAGAAGATCTAATTCAAAATGCCTGAGCGTTAGCTCAAGATCATCGCCAGCATGAACTTTAATAAGAAATTCTTGATATAAAAGAAATAAATCTTCTTGAGCAGCATCTTTTGGAAGAAGTCTAATTAAAAGCTCATTGATATATAAGAGGCTGTAACTTGTCTTAGAAAGGCTATTGGTAGTTGATGAAAAATCTCTATCTATATTAGTAAGTGTCTTTAGATCAGATCTTCCAGAATACGTAACCTTGAGTTTAGTGAATGGAGCAAGGTACCCAAAAAATTTTGATTTTGGCTTTTTTGCACCCCTTGCAATAATTGACATCTTTCCATTTTTTTTACTAAAGATCTCTGCTATGACACTAGTCTCTCCGTAAGACCTTTGATGTAAAAGAAAGCAATCATCCCATTCGTTATGACTCATAGCTTCCGCCCACTCCAAGACTTTGAATGTAATCAGAATCAGTATTCCAATTTTTCTTTACTTTTACCCATGTTTTTAAGAAAACTTTTTTACTAAAATATTCTTCTAACTCAATTCGTGCTTGCTGGCCTATTTTCTTTAATGTTCCGCCACCCTTACCTATTACTATTTGTTTTTGACTTTCTCTAACAACGTAGATAACTGCGTGTATTTTTATAATCTTTTCCTCATCCTCTAAAAGCTCAACCTGAACGAATGTATCGTGAGGCAATTCATCACCAAGCATACGAATAATTTTTTCTCTTATAAGCTCAGATATCATAAATAGATCTTTATGATTACTTTTAAGACTTTCCTCTCCGTATATATGTTGGTTTTCAGGTAAATATTTTTGTATTAATACTTCGAGATCACTAATACCTTCATTATTAATAGCTGAAATTGGAATAATATCTAAGAAGCTGTATTCTTCTGCCAGTCTAGCCATCATCGGTAATAACTTATTTTTATCTGTTATTTGATCTACTTTATTTACGACACATATTACTTGAGAGCCGGCTTCTTTAAGCTTTTCTAAGACTGATAAATCTTGCTCATCCAAAGTTAATCTTTGAACAACAAATAAAATAATATCAGAATCATCTATAAGGCTTTGAGCAGATCGATTCAAAACCTTATTCATCACTTTTGGTGATTTAATATGCATACCAGGAGTATCAGCAAAAATCATTTGCTTATTTTCAACTGTTTTAATTCCTAAAATATTATTTCGGGTTGTTTGTGACTTTCTTGATGTAATAGAAATCTTTTTTCCTAAGATGTGATTTAGTATTGTCGACTTGCCTACATTAGGTTTTCCAATAATTGAAATATAGCCGCAATAAGTTTTACTCATTATTTTCCTTAATATGATTGAGTACTTTTAAGGCAACGGCAGTTTCTGCAGATCTTTTAGTGAAACCGCTGGATTGAAAGTCTGTTCCTTTAAAATGAATGCTGCAATTAAAACCAGAATCTCCTGCATCTTTAATTTCATACTTAGGCAATTCAAGTTTCATAGATTGAAGTAATTCCTGCAGCTCAGTTTTGGAATCTTTAAAATTCATATCAGCCGATAAAGCTTTTAAATCTAAATCAAATATTTCTAGAATAATAATATTCACCTGATCCCATCCTCCATCTAAGAAAATTGCACCAACAAGTGCTTCAAAAGAGTCCTCAAGAATAGAGTTCTTTCTATCTTTAGAAAGATTTGCAGTTCCTTTTGAAAGTTGAATGTATTCTTCTAATGACAATTCTTGCGCTTTTCTTGTAAGTGTCTCTGCTCTAACTAAGTGAGCTCTCATTCTAGTAAGCAACCCTTCTTTTTCATTAGTAAATCTTAAAAAGAGATACTGAGAAATTATTGAATTTAAAACCGAGTCTCCAAGGAACTCTAGTCGTTCATTGTTGTTGGTATTGCTAAAACT
Organism: uncultured Gammaproteobacteria bacterium; assembly: GCA_964613455.1. Classification (GTDB taxonomy): domain Bacteria; phylum Pseudomonadota; class Gammaproteobacteria; order Magnimaribacterales; family D2472; genus SCGC-AAA076-P13. The sequence continues at coordinate 8,230 of CAZTGS010000006.1, forward strand.
TTTATGAACGAATGCTAGTTCAAGTAATTTAATATTTTTAAAATCATAGGAAAGTCTTGCTTGAAGATCCTTAAACAACATCACTTAATCTTACCTGTTCGAGAGAAGCTAGGAAGGCATGTCCAGCATTCCCAAGTCATAAATAAATAATCAGCTTTTCCAAAGAAATTTTCCCTTGGAACAAAACCAACATCTTTAGTACTATCATTTGAGTTATCTCTATTGTCACCCATAACAAAATAATGGCCTGGAGGAATCTCCCACTCTGATGGGTATTGAGAATTTTCACCTCTTATATTTCTTATAACGTATTTAGTTTCGCCATGTTCTTCATAAAACAGATCAATTATTACCTCTTTTTCTCTGATAGTAATTTGTCCTGACGAATCTCTATATCTTTTTGTAATAGTTGCCTCCTCAGTTTTATAAAAGTCTCTTTTTATAGCAACACTGTTGATAAAAATTTGTTTATTAATAATTCTTACTTTATCTCCAGGCATTCCAATAAGTCTTTTTACGTAAGGGACTGGGTTATGAGGGGGAATAAATACAACCACATCTCCGTATTTAGGATCATTATTAAATGCGAAAGGAACTCCAATTCTATTAACTTTTGTTCCGTATGAACTTTTATTTACAAGAAGAAAGTCTCCTACTTTTAAGCCAGGCATCATTGAACCGGATGGAATTTGATAGGGTTCATATAAAAAAGTTCTCAGGACAAAGATAAGAAAGATAGGAATAAAATATCCTCTTGAAGAAACTAAGATTTCATTACTCTTTAATAGATACCCTATCAACATGACTATAAAAGCAATAACAGAAGCAATTAAAAGAATAATGCCAAGATCTCCTGCATTAATAAAAATACTTACCAGCATTAATAAACCAAATACAGTCGCGATAGATGAGATATTCACTAATATGAAGCTACTTTGATCTTCCTTTTTAATAATGCCTTTCATCCAAATAGCTAGACAGGCTGACATTCCTATAATAGAAAAAATAAATAAAGGATCAAAAAACATACTAATCCCCAGACTTAAAGTAATTTAAGAATGCATCTTGAGGTATTGATACTTTTCCAAATTGTTTCATTTTTTTCTTGCCATCTTTTTGTTTTTCAAGAAGTTTTTTCTTTCTTGATATATCTCCACCATAACATTTTGCAGTAACATTCTTTCTCAAAGCCTTTACTGTCTCTCTAGAAATTATTTTTGATCCCAATGCAACTTGGATAGGCACATCAAACATTTGTCTTGGTATAAGTTTTTGAAGATTTGCTGCGATTTCTCTAGCTTTTTGATTTGAAAATGATTTATGAACGATCATCGATAAAGCATCAATTTTTTGATTATTTATTAAAATATCAATCTTTGTTAGATCCGACTTAACAAAACCAATTAATGAATATTCAATTGATGCAAAGCCTTTGGTTGATGATTTTATTTGATCAAAAAAATCAACGATAACGCTAGACAAAGGAAGTTCAAAAATAATAGATACCTGATTGCCAAAATACGTCATATCTTTTTGGATACCTCTTTTGCCTGAACAAAGAGTAATTACATTTCCTACGTATTCGTTTGGTGTAAGAATTGTTGTGTTAACGATGGGTTCTCTTATCTCATCTATATCGTTTGAAGGTGGAAGCTTAGAGGGGCTATCGCACTTAAGTATGGTTCCATCGGTCTTGAGAACCTCAAATTCAACAGAAGGAGCTGTAGAGATTAAATCTAAATCATATTCTCTTTCAAGGCGCTCTCTGATAACTTCCATATGAAGCGTTCCAAGGAATCCGCATCTAAAACCAAAGCCCAAGGCATCTGAAACTTCTGGCTCATATATAAGAGAAGAGTCATTAAGAATTAATTTTGATAATGCATCTCTAAATCTTTCGTAATCATCTGAGTTAACTGTAAACATTGATGCAAAAACTTTTGGATTTACTTTCTTAAATCCAGGAAGAGATTTGGTTTCTTCATCTGCCGAGTTCACTATAGTGTCACCTACAGGAGCACCTTTGATATCCTTAATTCCAGCTACTAAATAACCAACTTCTCCTGCTGACAAGATATCTTTTTTAACTTTTTTAGGAGAAAAGATTCCAATTTCATCAGCATTATGACTTAGACCGGTCGAGTGTATTTTAAATTTTTGTCCTGTTTTTATTGATCCGTTTTTAATTCTTATAAGGGAGACCACTCCAAGGTATGAATCAAACCAAGAATCAACTATCAATGCTTGTAATGGAGCTTCTGGATCACCTTCAGGTGGTGGAATATCAGATACAAGCATATCTAATAACTCTTCAATACCGACTCCTGTTTTAGCGCTCACAAGAGGTGCAGAATCTGCATTAATTCCTATCATATCTTCTATTTCTTTTTTAACTCTCTCTGGTTCTGATTGAGGTAAATCAATTTTATTAATTACCGGTACAACTTCTAAACCTTGATCTACTGCTGTGTAACAGTTTGCTAAAGTCTGAGCTTCAACACCTTGAGACCCATCAACAACTAAAAGGGCTCCCTCACAAGCTGACAATGATCTTGAAACCTCATAAGAAAAATCTACGTGACCGGGCGTATCGATAAAATTTAATAGATATGATATTCCGTCTTTTTTATACTCGAGGGAAACTGCCTGAGCTTTTATCGTAATACCTCTTTCCCTTTCTATATCCATAGAATCTAAAATCTGTTCTGACATCTCTCTGGCAGTCAGACCACCGCAGTATTCGATTAATCTGTCAGACAGAGTCGATTTGCCATGGTCGATGTGGGCTATAACAGAAAAGTTTCTAATATTTTTCATAAGATGCAGCTATTTTACAGCTAATAGAGCCAATATAGGAGTAAAAAAAGTCTATTAAGTACTAATTAATTGTAATGGTCGTTATCAACCTGCCGCCATTTCTAAAAACATGAAATGCTACCTTGTTTCCAGAAGAAAATTTGTCTAATGCTGTATCAAAAGATTCTATATCGAGAATTTCATATTTCTTACCTTTGTATTGCATCATGGTAATTATGTCACCCCTCGCAACCTTTCCTGATGCAGGTGATCCAGGATTAACTCTAGAAACAATGACTCCATCTGGAAGACTAGTCATTGCAGGATTATCTCTATCGATTTCTGCAACTTTAAGCCCTATTGGGTCTGAAGAATTTTGTGATTTGGCGGGAACAAAAGATTCTTTACTAACGGGAAGTTCGCCTACTATAAATTTCAATTGAATTTCATCACCATCTCTAATTACTTTTGCATAAGCACTTGTTTCTGGTTGAATTTGTCCAACTACATGTGGCAAATCAGTACTAAATTTTATTTCTTTTTTATTGAACTCTATTATTACATCGCCAGGAATCAGTCCAGCATTATCAGCTGACTCACCCTCTTCTACATCATTAATCAAAGCTCCGTATGGCTTTTTCATGCCAAGAGCATCTGCAAGATCACTGTCCACTTCACTCATTCTAACTCCCAAATAACCTCTTGAGACCTCTCCTTTTTTAATGATTTGATTGGCGACATCGACTGCAACATTTATTGGAATTGCAAAAGCAAGACCTTGATAGCCCCCACTTCTAGAATAAATCTGAGAATTGATACCTACTACATTTCCATCAAGATCAAACAATGGACCACCAGAATTGCCAGGGTTGATTGCTACATCTGTTTGAAGAAAAGGCACGTAATTACCAATGTTATTATTTTGAATACTTCTACCCTTGGCGCTAACTATTCCTGCAGTGACAGAAAAATCAAAGCTAAAAGGAGATCCTATTGCAACGACCCAATCTCCAACTTTTAATTTATCACTATCTCCAACTTTGACCTGTGGTAAATTTTTTCCATCTACTTCTAAAACAGCTAGGTCTGATAATGGATCAACTCCAATTATTTTTGCAACAAACTCTCTTCTGTCAGAAAGAGAAACTATAACCTCAGTTGCATCTTCCACAACGTGATAGTTAGTTAAAATATAGTTATCTTGAAGAATGAACCCAGAACCGTAAGATACTGATTTTCTTTTTTGTTGAGGTGCTTCTCTGTATTGTTTTGGTATTCCAAACCTTTCAAGCATTTCATCGGGAATCCCACCGTAACCATAAGTTTGTTGCTGGGAAACCTCTTTATTAGAAGTTATATTTACCACTGCAGGAGCTGCCTCATCAACTAATTCAGATATGTTTGATGGCAAACCTGATGCCATTAGAGTAAGGGACAAGAATATATTAGAAAGTATTAAGTAAGCTGATAGTTTTATTGGTTTCATTAAATCTCTTTATTATTAATTATTAATCAATTGAGCAACTTCCAAAGCAGATTTTGAATCAATATTTCCATAAATTGTTAGTACCCTTCCATCTGCCAATGGCACTAAATAAATCATCTTACTTCCGTGTTGCCAGTTCCTTACCTTTGTAATGCCTAAATTCTTTTTTTCAACTCTTAAAGTAAAATTTTCCTTTCCTCTTGTGAATCCCTGTCTATTATTACTTTGTTTATTGAATCCTACATTTCTGAGATCTAAGTTTACTGGATTGGAATTCATGAAATCTGGATTGTTAATTACACTTAAAACGTGATCAACTAGATTGCCTTCAGCTATATTAATAATATTTTTAGCTTCATCACTATTAATAGCTAAATTAATTTTATTTTTAGCTGAAAGATCTTCTCCCATTCTTGAAAAATCACTCTGATTAATAAAAACTAAAGTTAATAGGATTGATGCTGCAGCTGTAAGGGTATTGGATGCCCAAAAATTAAATGAGTATTTATCAGTACTAGGGCCAATAGAAACAACCTTAGACTCTTCAAGACTCATGGCCGAATTTATAAGTCCATAATAGGATATTCTCTTTTGTAAATTTTTATCAGAAGACACTGCATCTAAAACATAATCGATCTCTGATGAATCAAGCTCACCATCAAATAATGCAGACAATTTTTCATCTATGTTATTCATTTATTTTGACTCCAAGGCAATAAAATCAAGCACGCCTTCACGAGCTCTGAAAATTCTTGATCTAACTGTCCCTATTGGTGTATCAGTAATGACTGAAATCTCTTCATAACTTTTCCCCTCAACCTCTCTCAAGGTAAAAGCTGTTCTCAGAGACTCTGGCATTTGATTAACATGGGCCTTTATATTGTCAAGTGACTCACTATGCATAAGGTTTATTTCCGGGTTTTCATAAGATGGGAAATCTAATTCAACCTCATCTGAAGATATGTTCGCTTTTTGTTTCTTAGAGGCTGAACTTACTACGTGATTTTTTGCTAAGTTTATAGCTATTCTATAAACCCATGTAAAAAAAGCGCTATCACCTCTAAAAGTTTTAATTTGTTGCCATACTTTGATAAAAGTTTGCTGAGCTAAATCTTCAGAATCCTCTCTCGATTTGGTAAAGGAATATAAAGATGCAAATACTCTAGGATAATATTTAGTCATCAAAAAATTAAAAGCTGTTTCGTTTCCATCTTGTGCCCTTGTAATTAATAAGGAATCATCATTTTTTTTATTATTTGTCATTTAAAATGTTTTCCTTATATGCTCAGACAGACAAAAGTATCAAAAGTTTCCTTGTTTTGTAAATTTTTTTAAATATTTATCAATAAATATTTGATGTTCCTCACTTCCGATAGGGTCTCCTTTAAAAATATAGTCAAATAATGTTTGGTCATCATAATCAAGTATATTATCAAATACTTTGATATCTTTTGCTTCTAAACGTAATAGAGGTCCTCGAGAAAACTCTCTTAATAAAAGATCTATCTCTCTCATGCCTCTTCTGCATTTCCAGTGAATTCTGTTTATTTCTTGATTCATTAGTTAAAATAATTAAATGGTAAACAATTTTACAAGAAAATCGACATACAAAATAAATTAATATCATTTGGCTCAATCTATTTAGAATCATTAAGTGTTTTAGATATTATTGGAGAATCTAATAAGATTGAAGATTTTCTTCAAGGACAAGTCACTTCGGATATATCCATGATTGCAAATAATGAAATGCAACTGTCTTGTATATGCAATCAAAAAGGAATGATAATAGCCTCGTTTGCTATTGCTAAGATTGATTCAGAGTTAAAAATAGTGATTGCTAAAGATCTTATTAAAATTTTTATTGAAGACTTGTTACCATTTGCCAAATTTTTTAATGTTTTATTTAAAGAAAATAATAAATCTGTAAAGGCCTCAATATCCGAAAATAACAATGATATTGAAAGTTTTTTAAATAATGACTTTTGTTCATTATCTTTGAGTATTTCGAATGAAAAGGAACATATAGATAAGCTTATTACAAAGGATGACTGGGCAGTAGCCAATAAAATTCTTGGCAATTATGATTTATCTTATGAAGACGTAGATAAATATAGGCCTTTGGAGCTGAACTACGATCAATTAAGAGTTTCTTTTACCAAGGGTTGCTTCAGAGGACAAGAAATCGTTGCAAGAATGAAGTACCTCGGTGTAAATAGAAGAAAATTTAGTACAGTTATAGCTGATCCTATTTCAGGTTCTTGTAAAGAAATGAAAAGTATAGGTGATAGGATTTATTATCAAGATTACGAAATTTTTAATAGCTTGATAAAAAGAGATAAGCTTGAATCTTTTGAGTCCGACACTTCCATAAAAAAAATAATCTAAAAATTACCATAAAATAGGTTTTATTTTTTTTGTCTCAAGAAAATTATTAGCTTTTGAGAAATGTTTGCATCCAAAGAATCCTCTATATGATGAAAGTGGTGATGGATGAGGCGCCGTTAAAACGTAATTTGTACTTTCATCGATTAGTTTCTTTTTATTAATTGAGTTGGCTCCCCAAAGCATAAATACCACATTACCTTTTTTGTTAAGTAATTTTATTATTGAAAAAATTAGATTATCCCAACCTATCTTTTCATGAGAGCCCGGACTGGAGTCTTCAACTGTTAAGGATGAGTTTAATAGAAGGACTCCTTGAGCTGCCCATTCATGAAGATCTCCAGAATCATATTTAACAATACCGATATCATTTTGTATTTCTTTATAAATATTTCTGAGAGATGGAGGAATTTTGTGTCCCGCATTAACACTAAAGGCCAAGCCGTTTGCTGTATCTTTTTGATGATACGGGTCTTGCCCAAATATAACAATTTTAGTGTTATTAAAATTGCAGAACTTGAATGCATTATAGATATCTTTAAGAGGTGGGTAGATAGAAATATTTTGATCTATCTTGGCTTTTACCTTCTCAACTGGTTCGTTTAAATCTGGGGTTATTTCCTCTCTATCTAGCTGATTTTGCCAACTACTAGGAAGGCTTAAAAGTGATTCAATATTTTTCATAATTATTAACAAATCTTATCCACAGATTCTGTGGATAAAGTTATGGATAACTTTATTTATACCATAAGAAAGCTATATAGATAAAGGGTTTATTAAAGTTGACTAAAATTTGTACAGATACTTAATAAAATACCGTAAATCAGTAGTTTAAGCATAAAATAGTCAAAATTACTTAGCTTTATAGGTAAAAAGCCTAGCGCCTCAATATCATTATTTCTAACTGTTGACAAGTATTAATTACACTTATTTTTATACATAATAAAAAAAGGACATAAGTCATTATATTAATCTTTTTTATTAGGTGTTTTTTAAAATATTATTGGCAGAGTCTAACGCTTACAACGTGATCTATATTCCGAATATTTTTTAGAAGTTCATCCGATGGCATTTCCTCTAAATCTATAATATTTATACCAATCGTGTCTCTACTTTTGTGGGTCATATCAGCGATATTAATATTTTTATAACCTATCTCATCTGTTATTTTTCCAATCATCCCAGGCTCATTCTTATTAATTATAACCATTCTGTATGCAGCGGTTCTTCCTAGCTTAATAGAAGGAAAATTTACAGAATTTATGATGACACCATTTTTTAAAAAGTTCGTAACTTGATCAGCTGCCATGACAGCACAATTGACTTCAGCTTCTTTTGTGCTTGCTCCAATATGAGGCAGAAGAATGACGTCGTTTAAAGTTGATGATCTTTCTACTAATTCAGGAGTAGGAAAGTCAGTAACAAATTTACTTACTCTTTTGCTATCTAATGCTTCTAAGATATCTTCGTTATTGACTATACCTCCCCTAGATAAATTAATTAGTTTGGCGCCTTCCTTAAAGTGTTTTAGTGTTTTTTTTGAAATAAGATCGATTGTTGAATCCATCAATGGAACGTGCAATGAAATATAATCAGAATGGCTTAAAAGATATTCTAAGGAGTCTGCTTTTTCGACTTCCTTTGGAAGCCTCCATGCTGCATCAATAGAAATATGCGGATCGTAGCCTATAATTTTCATCCCCATAATTTCTGCTGTTTGCGCTAGCAATGATCCAATGGCTCCTAGGCCAACAATTCCCAATGTTTTTCCTTTTAATTCACTGCCTTTAAAGTTTTTCTTTTGAGACTCCATTGACTTATTAAGATCTGAGGATTCCTGACCTAAGAGGGTTTGAGCATAAGTATTGCCTTGAATAATTCCTCTTGAAGCTAAAAGCATTCCACATACAACAAGCTCCTTAACAGCATTTGCATTAGCGCCAGGTGTATTGAATACAACAACCCCCTTTGCCGTTGCCTCTTCAACGGGAACATTATTAGTTCCTGCCCCTGCTCTTCCTATACACTTTAGTGAGTCATTAAAATCTTCATCGACTAACACCTGACTTCTTATTAACAAAGAATCTGGGTCTATTTCATCTGCATGAAAATTATTTTTAGCTAATATCTCAATTCCATCATCTGCTATGTTGTTGTAGATTTTGTATGTATACATTTTTGGTAGGTTGTTTAAAAAACAGAAGCATTATATATAAAAATATCCTATATTAGTGTCATCCATGAGTATTAAAGTAAATAAATTAAGTTTTTCTAGAAACGACTGCTTCCTTTTCAAGGAATTAAATTTTGTTATTGAAAAAGGAGAGATTGCAGCTATTGATGGCAAAAGTGGTATAGGGAAAACAAGTTTACTAAATATTTTATGCGGGCTTATAAAACCTGATAGTGGATCTATAGAATGCAATGAAATAATTTTCAATAACGAGTCCGTGTATATTCCCCCAGAAAAAAGAAACATTGGTTACGTTTTTCAAGACTTTGCTCTTTTTCCTCACATAAGTGCAAAGAAAAATATTTTATTTGCCTCAAATTTAAAAAGTGATTCTTTGTATCAAATGGTCATTGATGAGTTAGATCTTGTTGACCATATAGAAAAATTACCACACAAACTATCTGGAGGACAAAAGCAGAGAGTTGCTATTGCAAGGGCCATTCTTATGGAGCCTCAACTTCTTATATTGGATGAGCCTTTTTCAAATCTTGATCAAGACATATCTATTAATGCTCAAAAATTGATAAAAAGAATTACTGCTGATTTAAGAATACCTTGCCTGATTGTTACTCATAACAAAGAAAATAACTCTTTCTTAGAATTCTCGAAAACCATCTCATTATAAGTATTACTTGATATTGGAAATAGATGACTCTACGTAATATTTCCAGGATGAATAATCTTTATTATAGAATGATGCCAAATCGTTATTTGGAGAAAATTGTTTATCAATTTTGCTCTGAATGTCAGTTATAGAAACCCCACTACTAATTTGAGAGACAATACACGCGCCCAATGCAGTAGATTCTTTATTTTTGGGTGTAACTATATCTTTTTGAAGAGAGTCAGATAAAAGTTGGCAGAAGGTTTGATTGGAAGACATACCCCCGTCAATCAAAAGGCTATTTATAGATATGTCGTTAAGTTGAAGGATGTTAATAATATCCTTGGTTTGGTAGGCAATAGATTTGAAAACAGCAGTAACCATATTTTCTCTAGACGTATTTTGAGTCATCCCATAAAATCCAGCTCTTACATCTGAATTCCAGTACGGAGCACCCAAGCCATTAAAGGCAGGAAGAAAATGAACATTACTAGAACTTCCATCCTTATTAAGAAACGACTCACTTTCTTTAGCTGCATTAAAAAACATCATTTTGTCTCTAAGCCATTGAATGATATTTCCACAAGAATAAATACTTCCTTCAAGGGCATAGCTAGTTTCATTATTTATCTTGTAACCAATTGTGGTTAATAGTCCTTCTTCAGCTCTAATAAGTTTTTCTTTGGTATTAACCATTAAAAAGCATCCTGTTCCGTATGTTGACTTCATATCTCCATCTTTGAAGCAGTTTTGACCAACTAAGGCGCTCTGTTGATCTCCAATTACTCCATTTATATGTATGTTGGAATCACCCAGCATTAGCGTTCCAAAATTTGAATCACATGACATAACCTCTGGCATCATTGAAATGGGTATATTAAAAAGATCTAAAAGCTCTTTATCCCAACACATAGTATTTATATTAAAGAGCATTGTTCTTGAAGCATTGGTGACATCTGTTAAATGATTTTTTTCTTTTGACAGTTTATATATTAAAAAGGAATCAACGGTACCAAAAAGTAAATCCCCAGAATCAGCTAAATCTCTAGCACCAGAAACGTTATCTAAAATCCATTTTATTTTTGTAGCAGAAAAATAAGGGTCTAATAAAAGACCAGTCTTTTCTTTAACCATTTTTTCATGTCCCTCTTCTTTTAAAAGATTACATAGCTTATGAGTTCTTCTGTCTTGCCAAATTATTGCTGGATATATCGGTTCGCCAGTTTTACTTGACCAAACAATAGTGGTTTCTCTTTGATTTGTTATGCCGCAAGAAGTAATAGTTTCTGAAGTTCTTTTTAAAACATCAACTACAGTTTCTTCAACTGTTTTTAAAATTAACATCGGATCTGCTTCAACCCAACCATCATTTGGATAGATGAGGTTATATTCTTTTTGTGAATCAATTACCGAATCTAGTTCAGAATTAAAAATTATTGCTCTTGAGCTTGTTGTTCCTTGGTCTATAGCTAAAAATTTATTCATATTTGTCTCCATAGTCATAATTATCCACAATTTATTAACCGATTACCAACAGCAAAAAAACACCTTATATACACTATATAGTGAAAAAAATTGAAATTGTCACAATATATAGTGTTTTTTTACTTGATTCTTTATCCACAACTAGTAATATTAGGGTAAGAGGAAAAAAGTGGATAGATTTGTAAATAATCATAGCCTCTTTCAATAATTTATAAACACTCATCTGAGTCAGGGTTAATTCGGGAACAAAAAGGGAAAAAGAAGATAATGGAAACACAACAAGAAACAAGCAAAACTCTAGATGTAAAAAATCAACAAGTTGTAAATGAGATTGAAACAACAGCTCCTGGAAAACTAAGAGTAATAAAAAGAAATGGCAAGGTTGTTGCTTTTGAAGAAGATAAAATTAAAGTAGCTATAACAAAAGCTTTTCTTGCCACTGAATCAGGAAATGCAGCAGCTAGTGAAAGAATACATAAGAAAGTGAATAATATTTCAACAGGTGTCATTGAGGTTTTTGAAAGAAGAATGCCTTCAGGTGGAACCCTTCATATTGAAGAAATTCAAGATCAGGTTGAACTTCAACTGATGAGAACTGAAGAACTGGAAGTTGCCAGAAGTTATATCTTATACAGAGCAGGTAGAACTCAAGAAAGAAAAAAAGAAACTCCAGAAATAGATATACCGAATAGACCAAATATAAATATAACAAAAAATGACGGTACTGTTGTTCCTTTAGATGTTGATAAAGTAGCTATGCTAATCAATGATGCTTGTGAAGGATTAGAAGCAGTTTCTATGAATGAGGTTCTAGAAGAAGCATTGAAAAATTTATATGACGGGGTCTCTATATCAGATATGAGAACGAGTCTTGTAATGTCAGCTAGAACAAAGGTAGAAAAAGAACCAAATTATTCATTTGTAACTGCAAGAATCTTGATGGATCAAATTAGAAGTGAGGCTTTAGGCTTTCTTGGTGTAGCAGAAGAAGCTACTTATGAGGAAATGGAAAAGCATTACCCTGCTGCCCTAAACGCATATATAGATAAAGGGATAGAACTAGACATTCTTGATCCTATCTTAAAAACATTTGATTTAGAGCGTCTAGGAAAAGCTATTGACTATACAAGAGACAATCAATTTACATATTTAGGACTTCAAACCTTGTATGACAGATATTTCATACATAGCAATGATGTTAGATATGAACTGCCTCAAGTATTTTTTATGAGAGTTGCCATGGGACTTGCTGTTGAAGAGGAAAATAGAGAGGAAAGAGCAATAGAATTCTATAGATTGTTATCTAGCTTTGATTATATGAGTTCGACACCTACTCTTTTTAACTCTGGAACAAAAAGACCACAATTATCATCATGCTATTTAACAACAATACCGGATGATTTAGATGGAATCTTCGGCGCCATGAAAGATAATGCCCTTCTTTCTAAATGGGCAGGCGGATTAGGAAACGACTGGACTTCAGTCAGAGCAATGAATTCATATATAAAAGGAACTAATGGAAAAAGTCAGGGTGTTGTTCCATTCTTAAAGGTTGCAAATGATACAGCTGTTGCAGTAAACCAAGGTGGAAAAAGAAAAGGAGCAATGTGTGCTTATCTAGAAACATGGCATCTTGATGTAGAAGAATTCTTAGAATTAAGAAAAAATACAGGTGATGAAAGAAGAAGAACTCATGATATGAATACGGCCAATTGGGTTCCAGACTTATTTATGAAGAGAGTTGAACAAGATAAAAATTGGACACTATTCTCACCCGGCGAAACTCCAGAACTTCATGACCTTATCGGCAAGGCTTTTGAAGAGAAATATGAAGAATACGAAAGAAAAGCAGCTGCTGGAGAAATGGATCAATTCAAATCAATGAGAGCGAAAGAATTGTGGAGAAAAATGCTAACAATGCTTTTTGAAACAGGTCATCCGTGGATCACATTTAAAGATGCTTGTAACTTAAGATCTCCTCAACAACATGCTGGAGTAATACATTCTTCGAACCTTTGCACAGAGATAACACTAAATACAAGCGCAGACGAAATTGCTGTTTGCAATTTAGGCTCAATTAACCTAGCAAGACATATGAAAGACGGTGTTCTCGATCAAGAGAAAGTTAAACAGACAGTTTCAACTGCTATTAGAATGCTTGATAACGTTATTAATATTAATTACTACTCTGTTGAAACGGCAAGAAATTCAAATATGAAACACAGACCTATAGGTCTAGGTATGATGGGATTCCAAGACGCTTTATACGTTCAGGATATAGCATACTGCAGTGATGCAGCGGTTGAATTTGCAGACAGAAGTATGGAATTAATTAGTTATTGCGCAATTCATGCATCAACAGAGCTGGCAAAGGAAAGAGGAAGCTATGAATCCTTTGAAGGGTCACTATGGAGCAAAGGAATACTTCCAAAAGATTCAATTGAAATTTTGGCTGAAAACAGAGGCAATGAATATCTAAATGTAGATAGATCAGAAACACTAGACTGGGACACTCTTAGAAAGAAAGTTGTTTCTGATGGTATGAGAAACTCTAATGTTATGGCCATTGCACCTACAGCGACAATATCAAATATCACAGGTGTAACTCAATCTGTAGAGCCAACCTATCAAAACCTATATGTTAAATCTAATCTGTCTGGTGAATTCACTATCGTAAATCCTCATCTGGTAAAAAAGTTAAAAGAACTAAGCTTATGGGACGACGTCATGATCAATGATTTAAAGTACTTTGAGGGAAGCCTTACAGAGATATCAAGAATTCCTGATGAAATTAAAACCATATATTCAACTGCATTTGAAGTTGAGCCAAGGTATATTGTTGAATCTGCTAGTAGAAGACAGAAATGGATTGATCAAGGTCAATCTCTGAACTTATACATTGGAAATGCTGATGGTAAAAAACTAGATATCACATACAGAATGGCTTGGTATTCTGGACTTAAAACAACTTACTATCTTAGATCTATTGCTGCAACTTCAACTGAGAAGTCTACAGTTCAGCAAGGAAAACTAAATGCGGTTAGCTCTGGAGAAACAACTCCAACTGCTGCTGCCCCACAAGAACTAGGAGCACCAGCTCCGGTTCCAACAGCTTGCTCTCTGGATGATCCAGAATGCGAAGCTTGCCAATAAACTTAAGGAGAAAAAAATGTTAAATTGGGATGAATACGGACAAGAAGAAAACAACACACCACCAACTGCAGCTACTGCGTCAGTAGAACCTGCACCAGTAGTACAACAAGAAAAAAAACCTGAAGAACCAATCATGGATACGGCTGCTCCAGAAGCAAATCCATCGAAAGTAATAGAAGAAGGATCGAGAGCGAAAATAGCAAGAGAAGCTGTTTTAAATCTTGATGAAGCTGCAGGAATTGAAGAGCTAGATGAAATGATGGGTCAAAGAGTTCAAGTAGATGACAAGATGATGATCAATTGTAATGCTGATCTTAACCAACTTGTTCCTTTTAAATATGATTGGGCTTGGCAAAAATATCTAGATGGAAGCGCAAATCACTGGATGCCGCAAGAAATAAATATGACTAGTGATATTGTTTTATGGAAATCTGAAGATGGATTAACAGAAGATGAAAGAACTATTGTAAAAAGAAATCTTGGTTTCTTTTCAACAGCAGATTCACTCGTTGCTAATAATCTGGTGCTAGCTCTTTATAGACTTATAACTAATCCAGAATGTAGACAGTATATTTTAAGACAAAGTCTTGAAGAGGCTATCCATACGCATGCTTACCAGTACTGTATAGAGTCACTTGGAATGGATGAAGGTGAAATATTTAATATGTATAGAGAGATCCCATGTGTTGCAAGAAAAGCTTCATGGGGGCTTAAATATACACAAGAAATATCTAATCCTGATTTCAAAACAGGAACTGTTGAAACAGATAAGCAACTTCTTAAGAACTTGATTGCTTTTTATTGTGTTCTTGAAGGAATATTCTTCTATTGTGGATTTACACAAATACTATCAATGGGAAGAAGAAATAAAATGACAGGAACTGCTGAACAATTTCAATATATTTTAAGAGATGAATCAATGCATGTTAACTTTGGAATTGATGTTATCAATCAGATTAAGATTGAAAATCCTCATCTTTGGGATGAAGAAATGAAGACTGAAGCAGCTCAGATGATTCTTGAAGGAACAGAATTAGAAATCATGTACGCAAGAGATACTATGCCAAGAGGCGTTTTGGGAATGAATGCTGCAATGATGGAAGAGTATCTAAAGTTTATTGCAAATAGAAGATTGACTCAGATTGGTCTTGAAGAAGAATTTAAGGGTGTTACAAATCCCTTCCCATGGATGTCAGAAATTATAGATCTAAGAAAAGAGAAAAACTTCTTTGAAACTAGAGTTACTGAATATCAAGTTGGCGGAGCTCTTAACTGGGAATAATAAGCTCACATACAAAAAAGCCTCTTTTAAGGGGCTATTTTCATCAAGGGATGTTCTTTGTATCGATAGGCGCATGTATTCCTTTGATCATTAAAAGCTCTAATATTAATGAGCTTGTATCTACGATTGTTTATTCAATAGGTATATTTATGATGTTTGGGTTTAGTGCTCTGTACCATAGGGTTAACTGGCGACCAAAAATTTTAAAAATAATGAGAAAGTTAGATCACTCATCTATTTTTGTAATGATAGCTGGAAGCTTTACTCCAATTTGCCTTCTTGTTCTTCCAGAAAAAACAGGCATGCAGTTGCTGTTAATAATTTGGATCGTTGCTGGAATAGGAATTTTACAATCAATATTGTTTACCAATATGCCACGATTAATTAGAGCAGGAATTTATCTTATAGCAGGCTATGTTGCAATACCCTATCTCTCTGTTATGGCTTCGGTCATGGGGGTGGCGAATTTTGGCTTAACGGTTGCTGGTGGAACTATCTATTCAGTTGGAGCTATTGGTTACGGATTTAAGTTTCCAGATTTTAGCCCAAAGTATTTTGGCTATCATGAATTTTTTCATGTATTAGTTTCTGTAGCAGCAATCCTTCACTTTATAGTTATCTACTCTATAGTCGGATAAAGTTATTTTATGAAATTATACTCGAGTGAATATGCTCCCAATCCACGAAAGGTCTTGATCTATATTGCTGAAAAAGGTATTAAAGATATTGAAGTGATCAATTTAGATTTAGGTAATTTAGAACATAAAAGTCCAGAATATATCGCTATAGCGCCAAACTCTAAGGTCCCGGCTCTTGTTTTGGACGATGAAACTGTAATTTTAGAAACAACAGCTATTTGTAGATATCTTGAGTGCTTATATCCTGAGCCCAATATGTTTGGTGAAAGCCCTATGGAAATTGCTTCTATAGAGATGTGGTATTCAAGAGTATCTTTTGAACTGTTATCGCCTTTAACCCATGGCTTTAGACATACACATCCTCATATGAGCAAGATGGAAGATCAGAATGAAAAATACGGATTAGCGCAAAGAGAGTTAGGCATAAAAGCGCTTAAAGAATTCAATAAAATTCTCTCTGAGAGAAAGTTTATAGCAGGAGATAGGTACACTTATGCTGATCTTCAAATGGTATCAGCACTTCAGTTCTTGGTAAGATTAAACCGACTTGAAATTGCCGACTATGAGAACCTTAATAACTATATCATTCAAGTCTCTAGTCGACCTAGTTTTAAAATCTAAACTATTCTTTACTAATTAGTTCAAAAAATTTCAGAGTTTGCTCGCCACCATTTTGTAGAACCCTAGCATCTGTCATATCTGAGATGCCATCCCAATTTGCGGCGATGTTTTCTGCAGTCATATCCTCTCCGGTTCCAAGTGATACTCCCATAGATTCTTGAATTACTATTCTTGAAAAGACACCCGCACCAGCTGCCATAATAGCTCCGTTTGGTGCTTGATCACTTGAAAGATAAATGACTGCTGGAGTTATGTATTCAGGTTGTAAATTTTTACCAAAATCTTCTGGGATTAAGCCTTCGGTCATTCTTGTATAAGCTACAGGAGTAATAGAGTTGGAAAAAACATTATATTTTTGTCCTTCAATTTTAAGAGTATTCATCAGACCCACCATCGCCATTTTTGCTGCTCCATAATTACTTTGGCCGAAGTTACCAAACACTCCGCTAGAAGAACTTGTAAAAATAATTCTTCCGTAACCCTGCTCTCTCATAATTGGATAAATAGTATGCGTGCAATTTAAGGTTCCTTGAAAATGAACGTCCATCACTAAATTAAAGTCTTCCATAGTCACGTTATGGAAACTTTTATCTCTAAGAATTCCTGCATTATTTACTAAAATGTCAATCCTGCCCCATTTATCCATGACATCTTTAACCATGTTTTGAATAGCAGAAAGATCAGTAACGCTTGCCCCATTGGACATAGCCTCTCCGCCTTCAGATTTAATAAGCTCGACCACAGCATCTGCTGCATCACTAGTTCCACTTCCATCTACGCTTCCACCCAAGTCATTTACAACGACTTTAGCGCCTCTTCTTGCTAGTTCTAGAGCATGCTCTTTTCCTATACCGCCACCAGCACCAGTAACAATAGCAACTTGATTATCAAATCTAATACTCATTTAATTCTCCTTATTTATGTTGGGACTAATTATTTGCCTTAAAATAGAACTTCATTTTAATCATAATTCAGCTTTATTACTATGATAAAAAAGCAAAGCATCAAAGGATATCCAGATCTAGACATAAGTATTTTTGAGGCAAGTCATGATATTAAGAAAATTAATAGATGGTTTGATGAATGTTTAGCCAATATCAACTGGATTGAAGGAACTATTAAAATTTTTGGGAAAGAACATAATATTCCTAGACTTCAAGCTTGGTATGCTAACGAAGATATTAATTATAAATACTCTGGCAAGGCTTTATTAAGAAATAACTGGAATTCTGTTTTAAATGAAATTAAAGATGATATTGAATTAGCAACATCACAAAAATTTAATTCTGTCCTAGGTAATCTATATAGAGACGGTTCTGACTCTATGGGTTTGCATGCTGATGATGAAAAAGAACTAGGAGAAAATCCGGTAATTGCCTCATTCTCTCTTGGAGAGGAAAGAGATATTTATTTTAAACATAAAAATAAAAATATTAGCTTTTCAATTCCCCAAGAAAGTGGAAAATTAATTGTAATGAGCGGTTCAACTCAAAAATACTGGAAACACGGTATAAAAAAGACAAAAAAAATTAAAAAGCCAAGAATAAATCTTACTTTTAGGAATATAATTAATCATTAATATATCAAACCTTAAGGAAAAAAATGAGTTCAAGAGTCAAAGTAGTGGTAACTGGAGCAGCTGGTCAAATTGCATATTCATTAATACCAAGGTTAGTTGATGGAAGAACCTTTGGAGACAAGATAGTTGATTTATGTCTTGTAGAAATACCTCAAGTTGTTAGCAAATTAGAAGGTATGGTCATGGAGCTTGAAGATTCTTATTTTCCTCAAATGGGTGATGTAACTTACACAGATAATTTTGAAGAAGCCTCTCATGACGCGGATTGGTTTTTACTAGTAGGGAGTATTCCCAGAGGAATAGTTTACGAAGGTAAAAAAATTGAAGAAAGATCAGATTTATTAAAGATAAATGGCGGCATTTTTGTAAATCAAGGTAAAGCTATAGGCGAAAATGGCAAGAATAACGCAAAGATATTAGTAGTAGGAAACCCAGCTAATACAAATGCCTTAATTGGTAAAAATGCTGCTGGTAAAGATAGTCAGTTATGGATGGCTATGACAATGTTAGATGCTAGTAGAGCAAAGTCGGTAATCAGTAAAAAAGTTGGGTCTAATATAAGTCATGTTAAGAATATGGTTATTTGGGGAAATCACAGCCCTACTATGTATCCAGATATTGAAAACGTAATGATTGATGGGAAACCAGGAAGTTCGGTTATTCAAGATATGGATTGGGTAGAAAATTCTTTTCTTCCAACCGTTCAACAAAGAGGTAAGTCAGTCATAGATGCAAGAGGAGCCTCTTCTGCTACTTCTGCTGCAAAAGCAGCTTTAGATACTATTATTGCATGTGAAAATACAACAGAGGACGGAGACTGCTTCAGTGCAGCTGTTGCTAGTGATGGTGCTTATGATGTTCCTGAGGGATTAATTTGTGGCTATCCATTAATAACACTAGCTGATGGAAGTGTAGAAATTAAAAGAGATATTGTTTTATCAGACTTTGCAAAAGAAAAGTTTCAACTTTCAATTGATGAGCTATCCTCAGAGCGAGAAGCAGTGCAACATTTAATGAAATGATCCCAAAGGATAAAATCTTATATAGTTTTCTTTTAAATATCTTTGCAGACGAGGCATGTAGAAGCGTTCAATTAATCACTTCTAAAGATGTTTCAAAGTTACTAAAACGAATTGAAAAATTAGAAATACAAAGTATCAATATAAGTCCATCTATAGAAGGCATAAGTAAATGTGTTGATGATATTTTTGTTGTTTTTGATGACGTTGTTTTATCAGAAAGTAATGTTGGCACAATCAAAAATCTTTTAAGCCAAAAAATTGTTATTTTTACTGATTTTAATGAGGATCAATCTACTGATGACTCTATGCTTAGACTTGGCCTTCAAACTGAATTAAGAGATTTAAAGAATAATCTAAAATGTTTCTCTTACAATTTAAAAACTTATAATAATAAAAGATCTTGGAATAATGCAGAGGGTTGGGCTAATCCTGAAAATTTTGATAAGTTTAGGTGGTAAATGCTATCTAAAGCTTGATAAGAATTGAAGAAATTCAGTTGCTCTTCCATCCACTTCAATATCCCCAGATGCCAATGCCATCACAGGATTGCTTAGTCCAGAAAGAGCCTTTTTAAAGACCAGCTCATCGCTCTTTACAATTAAATTACAAGAATTAAGTATTTTGTTGCTTATTGAGGCAACCTCGTTTCTTATAGTGATTGTCTTATTAGTTCCAGATGAAAATTCAAAACAGACGCTATAGTTTTCATAAGAACTTTTTTCTGGATTAAAACTTACAGAAAGTAAACTAAAGAAGGTGTTAATAGAAATTTCATTCATCATGGATTCTGTTCTTTCAACTTGAGGAAAACCATCAAAATCTTTATTTAGCTCTAGTGCAGAACTTAAAAAATAATTTCTTTTATTTGGATTGGATGATCGATCTCCAATATATAGCAAAGCTTGTTTTCTTAAATTTAAGACTTCATCTGAAGCAAAATCTAAAGCGATTAATTTATCGCTTAGCTGAAGAGCCCATTGCATGTCTTTTTCAACAACAGCATTATTAAGGGCTATCAACAACTGATCATTACCTCCTACTAAGTTTGAAAAACGTTTTGCTTCTTCGATTCTAGACAGTGAGTCAAGATCAGATGGGTTGCCATTAAACCATCCAAGATAGCCGCTAAATATACTTTTCACAGACCACCTTACGGTCCCATAAAACTCATATAAATATGGAGATTGTGCAATATTTTTAGGAAGTTCAACCATCTCTACTATTTGATCAGGATAATATCCCTGATTCATTAGTCTTATTGTTTGGTCGTGCACATATTGAATTGCATCTCTGTATATTGTTAGAGCTTCTCCAACGCTAGTCCCAGAAATAGGCTTAGTGTGACTTGGAAATAAATAGTCAGGATTAAATGATCTCATATGATCTAAACTATTTACCCATCCCATTACATCTCTATGAGTCGTTCCTCTTATCGTATAAAGATTGGGGAATGTTTTATAGATATTGTCGCCTGGCATTAAAGACTTGTGGTCAGGCAGCCAAACGAAGAGCTGATCATTAGTTTCGCCAGGAGCATGATATAACTCAATATTAATTCCAGCGATGTTTAGTTTAAGTTCTTTGTCAAAAGTAGTATCAGGCTTTATGTAGCCCATAGGAGACTTGTTTACATTCAAACTTGCTCCTATTCCAACATTTATTAGCTCATCTTTTGGAAGAAGTGTTCCAAACATTCTAGTCGACCTTTCTGAAATGATTGGATTGATGATGCCAAGAATACGTTGCATGTAAAAGTCAGTAGATTCATGGGCTATTATTTGAGGCCTTTCGTCTTGTGTTGTTAGATAGTGCTCTGTTCCAAATGTATGATCGCCATGATTATGAGTATAAATAACTGCTTTTATAGGATTTGAATTCTTTTCTTTAAAAAGAGAATAGATTTCAGATGCTTCGGAAGTACTGTCAGCAGAATCAATAATGATATTACCGCCATTTCCCTCTACCATTATTGAATTAGCTATACCAAACCCAACTGCAATATGAATTACTCCACCAGGAGTATCAATAGAATAAACTTCTTTTTGAAATTCTTTGGTATGCTCTATCAGCTTTTCAACTTTAGATATTTTTGGAATATCTCTGCCAGGCTCTTCCTCAGAAGAACAAGCAAACAAAAAAATAATACATAGTGAAAGAGTAATGAAATTAATTTTCATAAGGATATTATTACGAAAATAATTTAGCTTACAAGAAGCTGATCATAATCTCATCCACAAGAACGTCAGAACCATCATCTGAAGAAATAGATCTTGTTGATCCAGACCTCCATACGGTGACCACAGTCCATAAAGTTGAATCTTTAGAATTATCTTTTAAATTAATTCTTAAAATATTTTCTGTGACAGTTCTAATATTACTTCTATACATATAACTGTCCCAGTAATACCTAGAATAGTGATGATTGAGGTTATCGGACTGGACTTTGTCTTTTGTTGTTAAGTTTATGTTAAACACTAGATTAGAATCACTAGCGTAATTTAAGCCAGTTTCTTGAAGTGCATTTTTAAGATTATTTTTAAATCTTTCTAACTCAATTGGATTAATTTCAGCACTTACGTTTGATTCATTTATATTTATAGAAAAGTCGCTATAATTACCCAAGTTGAAAGTTTCAACTGAATCAACTTCGATATTTGATTGAATGCTAGTGCAGCCTATTAAGATTAGAATACTAAGTAGAGTTGTTATTTTTTTCATAGAATTAGTGTACATGTTTTTATAAAATTTTATTATGTTTAATCTTCAAGAACAAAAATATATTCCATTATTAGATCTCAATGCTCAAATATATAATGAATCTGAATTCAATTGCAAGCATGTTCATTTAGATTCTGATAGTGAAGAGAAGGTCTTTATGGTTGCCTTTAGGACAATACCTGAGGACTCTACTGGGGTTGCACACATACTAGAACATACTGCTTTATGTGGATCTAAAAAATATCCAGTTAGAGATCCTTTTTTTATGATGATAAGAAGGTCTTTGAATACTTTTATGAATGCATTTACGTCTAGTGATTGGACTGCGTATCCATTCGCCACATTAAATGAAAAAGATTTTAAAAATCTACTTGGCGTTTATTTAGATTCTTCTTTTTTTCCAAATCTAGATCTTCTTGATTTTTCACAAGAAGGTCATCGTTTAGAATTTCAAGAAAAAGAAAACATAGACAGCGAAATTGAAATTAAAGGGGTTGTATATAATGAAATGAAAGGAGCTATGAGTTCAGTAACCAGCCAACTTTGGCATGGTATGTCAAAACACCTCTACTCATCATCAACCTACAAACACAATAGTGGTGGTGATCCAGAAAAAATTCTAGATTTAACTCATGAGGATTTAGTAAATTTTCATAAAAAACACTACCATCCATCAAATGCTACTTTCTTTACATTTGGCAAATTGGATCCCCAAGAGATACAAGAATTTATTAAAGAAAATGTTCTAAATAGTTTTACACCATCGACAGAAGATATTGCAGTTAAGAATGAAGAGCGCATATCTTCCCCTAAAATTGTATCTGATTTCTATAATCCTCAACCAGGTGATGAAGAAAATCATCATGTAGTAATGAGCTGGTTATTAAGCGAAAGTCATAATCCTATAGAACTCTTAGAAACATACTTGATGTCAAATATTCTTTTAGATAATTCTGCATCTCCACTTAGAAAAGTTCTTGAAAATTCTAACCTAGGCAAATCGCCTTCGCCGCTTACTGGCTTGGAAGCAGATCAGAAAGAATTAGTTTTTGCAGCAGGTCTTGAGGGCGTGAGTGCAGATAAACACCTCGAGGTTGAGAAACTTATATTAGATTGTCTTAACGATCTTGTTAAAAACGGTATTGCTGAAGATATCGTAGAATCATCTCTTCATCAGCTTGAAATAAGACAAAGAGAAATTACTGGTTCTGGTATGCCTTTCGGTCTCCAAATAATGCTTAGCTGTCTTCCAGCTTGTATACATAATGATAATCCTTTAAATATTTTAGATTTAGATAATGCCTTCAATTCGATAAAAAAGAACCTTAAATCTAAAAATTATATAGAAGGCTTAATTAAGAAACATCTTATTAATAATAATCATAGACTGAATTATTCTTTGATTCCTGACACAGAATTTAATAGGAAAACAGAGGAGAGGATTCAAAAAAAATTAACAGAAAAAACTGAAGCTTTAACAGAATCTGAAAAAAATAATATTGTAAAACTCGCTGTTGCTTTGGAGAAGAGACAGGAAAGTATTGATGATCCAGAGATACTTCCAAAAGTTACCAAGGATGATATTCCAGAGAAGAGAAGCTACCCCACTCCAGTTATAAGCAGTTCAAATAATCACTCAAATTATTTTTATAAGTCAGGAACAAATGGCATCGTTTATCATTCAATGCTTTTTCCTTGTGATGCTTTAAGTAATGAAGAGTTAAAATTTGCTAGCTTATTCACAAGCACTTTGACTGATATAGGTCTTGGTGATGATAGTTATGAGTTTGTGCAAAAGTATCAGTCTTCTGTAACTGGGGGTATTGGAGCTTCTTTTGTAATGCTTCCTAATGCCGATGATGAAAATTATAAACTTGCTCTAAAGGTTAGTGGTAAAAGTTTAGAAAAAAATGATTTCTTGATGCAAGAGTTAATGCTCAGAACAATTAACGATTCGAACTTTAATGAATCACAAAGAATTAAAGAGTTACTAGATTTCATCTCATCTGATAATGAGAAATCAGTAATTCAAAGTGGTCATGTTTTGGCCATGGGAAATGCAGCATCTCAAATCAATGAAATTGCTTCAACGAATGACTTAACATCTGGTATAAGATTTATTAATAATACAAGTAACATATCTAAAGATATTTTGAATGGTGATAATTTAGATAAGTACATAGGAATTCTTAAATCTATAAAATCAAAGGTCTCAGATATCCCTAATTACTCGTTCACAGCTTCATCAGCAGATAAAGACCTTTTAAAAATTAAAAATGATTTTGAATCAACCCTAAACACGCTTACTAACCAAGAATATAGCCCTAAGCAGGAAAATTCTATAGGTTGGATAACCGGTTCCCAGGTTTGTTTTTGTGCAGAAGCGTTCCCTTCAGTTGATTCCAGACATGAAGATGCTCCTGCTCTCACCGTTTTAGGTGCAGTTTTGAGAAATGGTTACCTTCATTCTGCAATTAGAGAAAAAGGTGGTGCTTATGGATCTGGAGCGTCTCAAGATTCACACAATGAAGTATTTAAATTTTTCTCATACAGAGACCCTAAGTGCTCTGAAACCTTTGATGAGTTTAATAATGCTCGTCAATGGTCCCTTAAGAATATCAGTGAAGCTCAATTAGACGAAGGTATACTTGGAGTTGTTTCAAGTATAGATAAGCCTCTATCACCATATGGAGAAGCTATGAATGACTTCATGGGAGAACTAGATAATAAAAGTCAGGAAGATAGACTTTTATTTAGGAGGAGAGTAAGAAGCTGCTCCGTTGACGATTTGGTAAATGTTTCAGAAAAATATTTATTCAATAAATCTAAGATTTCAGTGATTGCTGGCGAAAGTTTTGAAGATGAAATTAAA
Source organism: uncultured Gammaproteobacteria bacterium (assembly GCA_964613455.1). Lineage (GTDB taxonomy): Bacteria > Pseudomonadota > Gammaproteobacteria > Magnimaribacterales > D2472 > SCGC-AAA076-P13. The sequence continues at coordinate 33,101 of CAZTGS010000006.1, forward strand.
AGTCTTGGATTTAAATTAAAAAATATCTAATTATCAAAAAAAGAAAAAACGCTTCTTCTTAAGCTCTTTCGCACAACCCCAATATTGTTGCTGATATTTAGTTGACCTAGCTTGAACTCTATCTGCAACTTTCACAAGCCATTGTTTTTTTCTATAAGTCTTCTTTTTAAAGCCGCCATAACCTTCATGATAGGCAAGATAAAGAGATCTTGCATCAGTACGTTCAAAACCTTGATAATAACCTTTGCTTGCATACCAGCCTATAAAGTCAGCTGAGTCCCTAAAATCTTTCCTACTAGCCCTAGAATTCCCTGTTTCGTCTTTATAATCATCCCAAGTCATATTAAGAGCCTGAGAATAGCCAACTGCAGTTGACGGTCTAAACCAGGGGATAAAACCAAGTAATTTTTCTCTTTCAGGCCTAGCATCAGCTATAAAGCTAGACTCTTGATAAACAAAAGACATTAGGACATAAGGTGGTACTTTCCATCTCTTCTCAGATCTCATTACAGCTT
>CAZTGS010000006.1:33715-49161 GCA_964613455.1 uncultured Gammaproteobacteria bacterium
GACATTAGGACATAAGGTGGTACTTTCCATCTCTTCTCAGATCTCATTACAGCTTTATACCAACTTTTTTTCTCTTTAAAAATAAGACAAATATTATCAGGACTTTCAGGCGGTTTTGTCATGCAGGATTGAAAGAATATTACAACGATAATAAAGGTAACTAATTTAGAATATTTTTTAATAATCATAATTTTTCTCCAATCTCAAACCCTCTAAAGGTTTTGAAACGAGGAAATCTAAGACTAAAGTGTTCTCCTTCGCTGCTTTGAGTAATCGCATCAGCTCTTATTTCGATTAGTTGGCCTATAAGTTTGTCTTTAGCTTCCCAAAATTTTTCTCTATCTTCATCGGTTAAACCGCTTCCAACACTCAAAGAAAAGAACTTACCATCATCTTCCCCTTCTACACTAAAAGCTCCCAGCTTTCCTTCATGCTTACCTGATCCTTCTTGAATTTCAGTAACCTTAAGAGTTACTTCTATAAAAGGTTTTATTTTAAGCCAGGCATGACTCCTTTTAGACTCATACAAATCATTCGCAGGCTTTATCATTAATCCTTCATAACCTTCCTGAAGAGCCTTTTTGTTCATTTCAGAGAAAGTCTTTTGACCATTTTCTGAATCAAAATCTAAAATTGTATAATCAACTGGTTTAATACATTTATCAAAGCTTTTTGAAATATCACCAAGGAACTCTTTTCTTTCTAAGGTGTTTAAAGAACTTTTTCCTTTGTTAAACTCTGCTAGAGGCAAAATATCAAAAAGAGCCAGATAAGCATCATCAGTTTTTGCATTTGTTTTACGATGAACTTGCTTCATTAAGGATTGAAAATCATCGCTCATAACCTCCCCATCTAAAACATAGCCATTGAATTCAGGTTTATTTAATGCTTCTTCTATATGAGGAAAGTTGCTAAGAATTTTTCCATTTCTACTATATAGGGTTGTACTATTTTTTTGTGTAATGGCAATAACTCTAACCCCATCATATTTATATTCAACAAGGCATGGGCCTTTTATTTTTTTTGGATGCTTTGCTCCATCATGAGCAAGCATGCAGGAAAAAACAGGTACCCTAAATTTTAAATCCATACGTTTTGCAACATTATTAACTGTTTTTTCACTCACACCGCATCGAAGATCTTTAATAAGGATTCTTCTGTACCAGTCATTCCACTGTTCTGAAGTTGCTAAGCTCATCAAATCTATAATCTCATCTCTGGCAGCATGCCCTGTTCTTTCTCTTTCAATCAAAAGGGTGGCTTTTTCACAAAAATTAGTCCAATCAAGACCTTTGCCGTCGTTACTGGACTCTGGGACTTGTTTTACTCCAAAAGTAACCAAAGAATCTAAACACATTGCCAAACCATCTTGAAAATCTTTATCGTTCAAGCACTCTTCTATGACATCTTCTTTAAAAAGGCGGCTATTATTACTTTCAAGCTTTTGAATTATTTTCCAAGGCTTCATATTTAATTTAATACCTTCATTATTAGCTAATCAGAATTAGGTAATTGTCTTAAACGCATAATTTCTTGTGCTTTAGATTCAATATGTGAAATCATTTGCTTGGTGATTGGCATTCTTTGTCCATCACATATATTTGCATGGAATTTTTCAGAAAAACTATAGCCAAAATTTACCATTTCTCTAACTGTCTTTAAGGGATCAGCTACATTATTAAGATCAGCTGCTAGTAAAATAGCAAATGTTTTTGTATCTTCTTGAAAAGTTCCTGGGTTTAAGGCATTGGCAATTCTAAAAATTTCCTTATCACCATCTCCTTTATAAGAAAAGAATCCATGAATTAACTTAGCATTAGAGTTACTCATAAAACCAAATATTTGATCTAAATCAAATGGTGAGCTGTCTACAGAAATTAAGTTTAGGATTACTAATTCCTGATCATTAATAAATTCTTGTTCCTCAAAATCAAAGGATTTTTGTGATTCTTCTTTGATATCGTCAAATTCTTTTATTTCAAACGAGTCAGTAACAGGCTCTATTTTTACTTTCAATTCACCAGCATTAGATATTTTTCTAACAAATAAAAAGGCAATTATTAGGAATATTAATACCGAAAACCCTATTAGATATATATCAAGATTCGTTTGCATTTATACCTCAGCAAATTCTAGGGCTTGATTCACATCAACTGAAACCATTCTAGAAACCCCAGCCTCTTGCATAGTAACACCCATGAGATAATCACTTTTTTCCATTGAAACTTTGTTATGGGTAATAAAGATAAACTGAACAGTTTTTGACATTTCTTCAACCATATTAATAAACCTGAGTGTATTTAGATCATCTAAAGGCGCATCTACTTCATCTAAAATACAAAATGGTGCAGGATTTAGTTCAAATATTCCAAAAACCAAAGCCAGTGCAGTTAATGCTTTCTCACCACCTGATAATTGAGAAATAGATGAATTTTTCTTACCAGGAGGTCTGGCCATAATTACAACACCAGCATTTAGCGCATCATCATCAGTTAAAGCTAGTTCTGCAAACCCTCCCCCAAATAATTTTGTGAATACTTCTTTCATCCTTACATTAATTGCATCAAAACTGTCTTTAAATCTTGTTTTGGTTTCAGAATCAATTGTTTTGATAGCTCCAGAAAGTTTATCTAATGCTTCGGTTAAATCATTATATTGAATATCTAATTCTTCCTTTCTTTTTGACTCCTCTGCGATTTCTTCAGGTGCAGCAAGATTAATTGCTCCAAGTCTAATAATTTTTGCTTGAATATCGGCAAGTCTATCTTGTAAGAGATTAATATTCATTTCTTCATACTGCGAATAATCAATATCTTCAATATTCAGTCCTGAATCTTTTATCTTAGTATTTGCATTGTCTAAGTTAATCTCATAAGTCTTTAGTTCTAGCCGCACATTAGTAACTTTTTCATTTAAAGCTTTTAAATCAAGTTCGGATAATGATTTTTGATTCTCTAAATCTCTTAAACTTTCGTTGAATTTCGATTGCTTTTGTCTTATTTCAGTAAGAACAGATTCAGCACTTGAACTTTTTAAAACAAGATCAGACATGGTTGTTTGTATTATTTTTTTCTGAGATTTACTGTCTTCTATTAATTTCGTGAGTTCACCTTGTCTCTCTAGATACTCATCAGGCGAAGCTAGGTTGATAGACCCAAGATCTGCAATATTTTTTTGAACTTCATCTAAAGAGAGCTCTAAGCCTTTTAAGTCCATACCATCATAATTAGATGCATCTAAGTCAGAAATATTTATTTCTGCCTTTTTAAGAACTTCAGATGCATTCTGTAAATTAATTTCATAGGTTCTAAGGTCAAGCTTTAAATCACTTACTTCTTTCTCTAAAGACCTTAACTCATTTGATACAAATGATTTATTAGCATCTAACTCTCGAACTGAACTGTCAATTTCAGCTAAAGTATTTCTATGAGTCTCTAACTCTTCATCTATTGCTTTCTTTTGGTCATTTAATTCAGATAAGTTTTTAATTGCAATAACCTTATCGTTATTTGAAGATTTAATAATCTCTTCGACCTCATTTTGTCTAGCTGCATATTCTTTAGTAAAGGATTTAGATTGATCAGATGCAATCTTAAGAATGTTCATTAAAAGCTCTTTTAATTCAAGAATTTTTCTATTTATCAAGTCAGCATTGGATCCAAAACTCTTCAAGAGTTCAGTGATGCTATCTAAAAGATGAATTGCTTTTTCTTTTGGGCTCAAGTGATCATTATTTGCTTCCTTTTCAACAGCTCTCACATAATTATCTTTAGCCTTTTCTAAATCTATAGCAGATTGTGCTTCTACCTTTTCTAGGTTTCGAATATTGCCTTCTGAACTTGCAATATTGGCGCCTATGGAGAAACTACTTTTTTGAAGATCTGATACCTTGTTACTGACGGTAGACTGATTATTTTTTGCAGAATCTATCCCGTCTTGCTTTGAATCTAATTCAAGTTGTTTAGAGTTTATAATTGCTTCTAATGGATTAATTTTACTAATAATCTTATCTTTCTTGTCCAGAGCTTCTAGAGCCTTAATAATTGATATATTTAGTCTTAATTCTTGCTCCTTAGGGCTCAGGTCTTTAAATACTGAATCTTTTTCTAAAGCTTTTTTATAGCTATCCTTTGCTCTCTCTAATGCTTCTAAGTTTGATGCTTCTGTTTTAACAATGTTCTGAAGATCAGCTTCGTATTTTGCAATTTCTGCACCAACGCTATAAAAATTCTTCTGGGCATTCTCATATGCATCAACAACAGATTCATTTTGAGTACGATACTCATCGATTTGTGATTGTTTTGTATCAGTTTCTGCTTCTTTAATCTTAAGATCTCTTTTGAGACCATCAAGGTTCTTTTGAAGTTTATCTCTATTATTTTTTGCCTCTAGCGAAAAAAGTATTGCTGTATTAATCTGATTTTCAGATTCTTCTTTTTTAAGTTCGTTATATTTCTCAGCAGCATTGGCTTGATTTTCCAGCCTTCTAATTAATCTTTCAATTTCATCTTTAATATCTTTGACCCTAGAAAGATTCTCTTTTGTTTTTTTAATTCGACTCTCAGTCTCTCTTCTTCTCTCTCTGTATTTTGAAACACCAGCAGCCTCTTCTATATGAGTGCGAAGTTCTTCAGGCTTAGCGCTCACAAGTCTACTGACCATTCCTTGTTCAATAATTGCGTATGAACTAGGGCCTAAGCCTGTGCCTAGAAATATATCCTGAACGTCTTTTCTTCTGCATTTGGTATTATTAATAAAGTAGTCAGATTGAGCATCTCTAGTCATGACTCTTTTGATTGAAATTTCGTTGAAAGAAGCGTATTCGCCGCCTATTTTTCCGCTTGAATTATCGAATAATAATTCGATACTACATTGACCAGATGCCTTCCTCTTTTCCGAACCATTAAAGATTACGTCAACCATTGACTCACCTCTAAGATTCTTTGCAGAACGTTCTCCAAGAACCCATCTTACAGCATCTATGACATTAGATTTTCCACAGCCATTTGGCCCAACAACACCGACTAAATTTGTAGGAAAGGATATCTTCGTTGGATCTACGAAACTTTTAAAACCCGCTAGTTTTATATGTTTAAGCTGCATTATGAAGAGTTATTTTCTTAGTGTTATATTAAACTATTGTTCCTTTTTTAACCATTCATTTACCTTAATTTTATAGGTATTTGAGGACGTTGCTTGATCAAATAAAATTGATGTTTCAAAAGATAAATTTGATGAAGAATTAACACAATTCACTGATGCCTTAATATCTATAGTTTCCTGATTTAAATACGCGGATGCTATATCAAAACCAGGTATTGATGAGCTTGAGTTACTTAAAACTAAGGAAGAGAAATCGCCAAACTCTGAACTAGCAATTGCAATGCCAGGTCCGTTCATAATGAATAGTTGAATAACTCCATTTGGTTTAGTGCAGTTTTTTATATCCTCGAACTCAATAATAATATTAGCTTCTTTATATACAGGAAACTTAGCATTTCTAAGATCTGTGTAAAGACTATAAAAGATGAATTTTTCTTCGGTAGATTTGAAGAATTTTTCTGAGAGTGAAATAAGGCTTTCAGCAGATTTAAGCTTGTTATTAGATAAAGCATTTCCAATATAACTTTGAATCCAAAAAATTTTATCCTCTTCTGCAATATAATCCTCAAACCTAATAAAGGATTCCATAGGAATAGCATCATTTTTTGTTATATGAGATTGTATATCGCTATTTAATTCCTGATTTTCTAATGAGCCAAGAAAAGAAAATTTTCCTACAAAAATAAAAAGACATGACAATATTATAATTAATGAAATCCCCAAAACAGACCCTTTATTTTTTGTTTTCTGGGATAGTAAATACGCAAAAATAGGCAGTAAGGCAAAGAAAGCTAGAAGATAGATATAAATCATGTTGATTTTCTTCTAAAGAAAAATATTAAAAGCCCTAGAAGTAAAAAAAGAGCAGGTGCAGACCATAAAAAATAAGTGCTTTCATTGAATCCTGGATTGTATAAAACTTCGCTTCCGAATCTTTGAGCTATGAAATCTTTAATCTCTTTATCTGATTTCCCTTCTTTAATTAAATCTATAATTTTTTGCTTTAAGTCTTCAGATACAGGAGCATTTGAGCTTGCAAGAGAACCACTTGTGCATTTAGGACATCTAATTTCTTTTATTAAGCTATAAAATCTTTTTTCATCATTAATACTTTCAAACTCATAAAGAGAGTCTGATGAAGCCATGTTAGAAAAAATCAGTGCCATATAAATAAGAGTTTTAATCATTCTGAAAAATTCCCTTCTCTTTTATTACTGGCTCAAAAACATCACTCCATATCATCTTATTAACCTCTCCCCTGTAATGCACAACTATTCTTCCATCGTGAACTAAAAAGGTCTCAGGAGCTCCTGTAACACCCATATCAAGAGCTAATTTACCTTTAAAATCATGAATGATGATCTTGTAAGGATCTCCAAATCTTTCAATCCAATTGATAGCATCTTCTCTTTCATCTTTATAATTTAATCCAACTATTGGTATGTCTTGATTACTTAACTTTGAAAGAAAGTCATGCTCTATTCTGCATGTTATGCACCAGCTTGCCCAAATATTTATAAGGTAACTACCTTCGATATCTTCTTCAGTTATCTTAGATTCAGTATATAAAGTGCTTAATTCAAAGCTAGGTAAATTAAATTTTCTAAAATCTGCTCCAGGATAATAATCATCATCATTGATATATAAATAGAAAAATGTAACTAATGCAATTGGTATCAAAACTAATAAAAATCTTAATATATTATTCATTTCTTTACTCTTGAGATTGAAAAGACAAGCATTGAACCTGCAATAGCCATCATCGCTGCAGAAAACCATACCCACCTTATAAAATAATTGAATTGAATGTTTACTATCCAACTACCATCATCAAGCTGATCACCTATTGTCATATAAATATCTTTAAGAGGAGTGATGCTTATTGCCGTTTCTGTTGTTATTTGTCCCCTGGCAAAATATTTTCTTTTTTCTGGGCTCAATCTAATCACATTTCCGTTTGGCTTTTCTAGAACAAAAGTTGCAATAACAGAGTCATAGTTAGAGGCTTCAATGAGTCTTAAATCATCAAATTTAATTTGGTAACCTTTATAGCTGTCCGATTGGTTCATTTTTATATTAAGTGCCCTCTCAGAACTTAATTCACTATTTAGAGCTATAGATATTACTAAAAGACCTAATCCTAAGTGAGCAATAATACTGAATGGATTTGAATATTTTTTATAAAAGAGGTAATTGAAGATAACAAATAGATATCTAATGATTATCAAAGATCCAGTAAAAATAGATATTAGTATCCAAATATCTAAAATTCCAAATTGATACATTACAAATAAAGTAGATACTATTGCCAATAATCCAGAGAGGATTATTGGTGTTAAAAAGTTTGAGATTCTAAAACTTCTTTGCCATTTTGCATCAACCGAGAAAAATAAAAAAAGACAAGCAAGAAGCGTTAATGGAATAAATATTGCATTATAAAAAGGGGCGCCAACACTAATCTTTTGCTCATATAAGAATTCATAAATTAATGGATACAAGACACCAAGCATAGTTGCAAAAATCAAAGTGCCAAAAATAATATTATTGATTGAAATAAAAGATTCTTTTGACAATGCTGCAATTCTTTTATTAGAAGATAGCATCGGGAATCTATAAGAAAATAATAAAATTGAGCTGATGATCAGAAATCCAGTAAAAGCCAATAAATATAATCCCCTTTCTGGATCATTTGCGAATGAATGCACGCTATCAATAATTCCAGATCTAACTATAAAAGCTCCAAAAAGGCTTAAAGAAAAAACTATTATTGATAATAAAATAGTCCATATTCTTAAAAGAGAAGATTTCGATGAAACGTTTAGAGAATGTATGAATGCTGTTGCTGCAAGCCAAGGCATTAAAGCTACGTTTTCTACAGGATCCCAGAACCAGTATCCGCCCCAACCAAGTTCATAATATGCCCACCAGCTTCCAAGTGATATTCCTATTGTAAGAAAAACCCATGCAGCTAATGACCAAGATCTAACTAAGGACTCCCACTTTATATCCGGATTCCCTGTAACCAAAAATGCAATAGCATGTGAAAAAGCTATTATAAATCCAACATAACCTAAGTATAGAATTGGTGGATGTATTGCTAAGGCAGGATCTTGAAGAACAGGGTTTATATCTGCACCATTAGATGGAGGAATAGGAAGAATTGTTTCAAAGGGATTGGATGTTAATAGTAAAAATAATAGAAATCCAACAATAACAATTGAAATAATTCCTAAGCTCTTTGCTTTTAATTCCTGCGAGTTTTTAATAAAAATATTATAAATGCCGCCCCATGCGGTTAAAAAAAGTATCCAAAGAAACATAGATCCTTCATGGGCGCTCCATATAGAAGAGATTTTATAGAATGTAGGTAGATTAGTGTTTGAGTGCTGGGCTATATATTGCACTGTAAAGTTATCTGTGATTGCCAACCAAACATATATTGAGAATGAAGACCCAAGTAACAAAAAACCATGAGAATATATTTTTGAAACTAAATTAATTGTGTGAGAGTTATTTGTATCAAAGGTGAATGAAAATATGAATACTAAAAAGAATAAGCCAGTGCAGAGAATTGTTAAAAAATGTGCTATTTCGATTAACATTTATTTTTCAATATTTATATTAGGCGGCATATAGTTCTCATCATGCTTAGCTAAGACCTCTTCAGCCAGCAAAATATCGCTATCAAGGTATCCCAAGACCACAACGCCACTATTCTCTTTAAATAAATCTGGCACGATTCCATTAAATTTTACTGTTATAGATTCTTTGTAATCAGTAATTTCAAAAATAATATTGGTTTTATCTCTTATTACAGACCCTTCAAGAACCATTCCTCCAACCTTTATTCTTTTATTTTCTGGAATATTGTTCTCACTTAACTCTGAGGGTGTAAAAAAGAAATCTAAATTAGAATCTAGAGCTTTTATTATCAAGAAAGAGCCAAGGCCAGAGGATAATAGGATTAAAAAAACAGTTACTAATCTTCTTTTTCTTACTGACTTCATTTTATTTTTTTTCTTATATTTTTAATTTTTAATTTATAAGTAAAAAAAGTAAAAAAAATAGTCAAAAAAACTATCAAAACAACTGACCATACATACATACCATGACTTTGCCCGTTTGCACTCTCCATTATCCAAGCTTCTGAGATTGTATTAAATGCAAAATTAAACATAATCCTTTACCCAAGATTTACTCTTTTCACGCGTCAATATTTGAAGTTTAGATGAAAGAATTACCAAGCATACAACAATACCTGTGAATCCTATTATTGATCCAAACAACGGATACAACATGGACGGATCAATTGCAGGTTTCTCTGTGATGGTTATGGATGCTGATTGATGAAGGGTGCTCCACCACTCAACGGACATTTTAATAATAGGTAAATTTACTGAGCCTACAAGCACCAATACTGCTAAAAATTTATCAGCTTTTTCAAAATTAGTAAAAGAATCATGAAGAGAGATAAGACCAAGATACATGATGAACAAAATTAATGTTGATACAATTCTTGCATCCCAAGCCCACCATGTGCCCCATGTTGGGATTCCCCATATTGAACCTGATACAAGAGCGATAAAAGTTGTTATAGCTCCAATTGGTGCAATTGATTTAACGAGGTATGCTGATAATTTAACTTTCCAAATTAAGAAAATAGCGCTTGCGAATGCCATTGCTGCATATAGAGATTGAGATATAAATGAAGCTGGCACGTGTAAGTAGATGATTCGATATGAATTACCCTGTACAAAATCTTCTGGCGTTAAAAATAGTCCCCAAAAAACTGATCCCAAATATACAACTAAAGAAAATAGTAATATGTATGGATATGCTCTAGTAACCTGAAACATATATGTTTTAGGTGAGGCAAATTGATGTATAAAATTTTTTATCACAGTAATTATGGTGCAGTTAAACCAAATAATTATTCTAAATGAGCTCTAATAATAAAAGAAATAATTAATGGAAGTACTATTATTATAATCGATAAGACGCCTAAAAGAAGCACAAGAAAACCAAAATAACTAAGTCCTAAATTTATAGATATCACAACTTTTCCCAACACAACAAGCAAAGGAAGGACCAATGGCATTGTTATGAGAGTTCCTAAGACTGATCCCTTGGTAAGGCTTAACGCATTACCGAAACTAAAAACATTAAGAAAGATATATGAACTTATAAGAAGTACAGGAAAAATTTGTAGAGATGTGTCTAGAGATCTTGTAATGCCTAGCCCATAGAAAGAGCCTATAAAAGATATTGGTATACCAATAAGCATCCAATATATAAAAATTTTTGATCCTATAACGAAGGCCAGTGATTCATCTCTAATAGCTAATTGTTCAAGCGTTCCATCGTTGAAGTCTTCTAAAAAAATATCTTCTGTTGCTAGCATCATAACCAACAAAACTGCTATCCATAGTACTGAGAAGAATGCTTGATTTAATTCGTTATTTAAAAATTCTACTGTAAGTGGAAAAGCTGTCATTATTAAAACAAAAACTAGAATTGGTCCAATCCAGCCTCTTGATTTTTTTCTCAATTTTAAAAGTTCAAAATAAAATATTTTCATGAGATATTAATTATTTAAATTTAATTGGCTAGCTTCTATGTCCAAAGCTATGTGTGATGAAAATATAATTGATTTTCCCTTATCAATTTCATTTCGTAAAAAAAAGCATAAGATATTCTGTGAAACTGCATCCAAGCCAACACATGGTTCGTCTAAAATTATAAGTTGAGAATCATTTAAGAAAATTCTTAGAAGAGCTAATTTCTTTTGTTGACCGAAAGATAGATTCGCAACCATAACATCTAAAGATTTTTCTAAGCCAAGTTCAACAAGATACTTTTTTAAATGAATATGATTATTAATATCATATAAATGTAAATTATCTTCTACCGTAAGATACTGTTTTAAGGCATTTTTATGTCCTAAAAAACAAATGCTTTTATCTGTAACTATTTCAACAGAGCCTTTTGTGGGTTTTGATAAGCCTACTATTATTCTTAACAATGTAGTTTTACCTGAACCGTTACTACCTGATATATGAAGGGCTTTGCCAGAATTAACATCAAAAGAAATATTTTGAAAAAGCTTTTTTTCATTTATTTTATAACTGAGATTTGATGCGCTAATTAATGGTTTCATTTATTTAATCTAATTTAAGATTCTTTGTTCTTATTATAAGAGCAGGTAATGATTTTTGTGGATCAATTCTTGAATAAAGTCTTTTCGAAATTTCTGAAAATGGATTCGATCCAAAAATACCTATACCTCCTATAGAAAAATATAAGCGTTTACTAAAATAAATGCCCTGCTCTAAATCAGGAATACTTCTTACTAAGGTAGTTACCTTTTTAAAATTTTGAACTATATTTTTTCTAGTTAAGCTATATTCAAACCATCCCCAAGAAGACAAGCCAATTAAAGCAATTTTCTTTAATGCTTCTTTCGAATCATTATTTGGAAAGGACGATGGAGGAAGTAAAACAATTATTTCACCTTTTGAGTTAGTAATTAACTCATCGAGTTGATCTTCATGAGATTGATTGTTATTAAAATTGGTTAGCAGATATTCTTCGTGAATATTTGGCTGAGGGAGCTTAATTCCCTTTAATCTTATATGGGAGCCAAGAACTATAAAAGTTACTAATTCTTGGCTCAAGATAATATCTTATATTTTTGCTAAAGCTTGTTCGTAATCAGCAATAATGTCGTCCACATGCTCTAAACCTATAGACAATCTTACAAAGCCAGGTGTAATACCGGCAGCTAATAACTCTTCTTCATTTAGCTGACTATGAGTCGTACTTCCTGGATGTATAGCAAGACTTCTTGAGTCTCCTATATTAGCAACGTGATAAACCATTTCTAGGGCATTAATGAATTTTTTTCCAGCCTCGATTCCACCTTTAATCTCAAAGCCCATCAAACCTCCATTACCTTTAGTTAAGTACTTATCAGCCCTATCTTTGGCATATCCTTCCATTTTTGAAGGATAGATAACTCTTTCAACAGCCTCATGATTTGATAGATAATCTGCAACTTTTTCAGCATTGCTTGTATGCTCCCTCATTCTTAAGGCAAGCGTTTCCAGCCCTTGAATAAACATAAATGCATTAAACGGACTCATCGCAGCACCCATATCTCTTAATATGGTTGTTCTTGCCTTCAATATATAAGCAATTGGACCTAAAGGCTTTACTGCCTCTGTCCAAATAGCACCGCCGTATGATGGATCTGGAGTATTTAAAGCAGGCTGTCTTTCAGGAACAGCTTCCCAATCAAAATTTCCACTATCAACAATAATTCCACCAATAGATGTTCCATGACCACCAATAAATTTAGTTGTTGAATGCATTATAATTGCTGCTCCATGATCAAATGGTTTACAAAGAACTGGCGCAGCAGTATTGTCAACTATCAAAGGAATTCCTAAAGGTCTGCCAATTTCAGCAACTTCAGAAATTGGGAAAACTTCAAAACTTGGATTAGGTAAAACCTCTCCATAATAAGCTCTAGTTTTATCATCTGTAGCATTGGCGAAGTTTTGAGGATCTGAAGGATCTACAAATCTTACTTCTATTCCCATATCTGACATAACATTCTTAAATAAATTATACGTTCCGCCGTAAAGGTGCGAGGAGGCAACAATATTATCTCCATTTCTTGCTATATTTTGAATAGCAACTGCAGATGCTGCCTGTCCAGATGCAACAGCTAGTGCACCAACACCACCCTCAAGAGCAGCTATTCTATCTTCTAGAACTGCACATGTTGGATTCATGATTCTTGAATAAATATTACCTAACTCTGACAATGAAAATAAATTCGCTGCATGATCGGTATCGTCAAATTGAAAACTTGTAGTTTGATGAATTGGAACTGCTACAGAATTTGTATTATCGTCCTTCCTCCAACCTGCATGAAGTCCTATTGTTTCTGGATTTGTGTAAGTTTTGCTCATAATAATTTCCTTATAGTTATAAAACCAACGAAGAGAAAATAGTTATAAGTTCTCTTTAGCCTATTTAGAACGCCGGCAAGCTGATGTCAAAGGGCGTCATAACATTATATTTTAATAAGCCTAAATAACAACTCTTAGTCAATTATTGACTGGAATCTTTTAATTAAATAACTATAATTATGTGATATTTAAAGGAAAAATCTAATGGCTAAAAAATATGTAAATTTCAGAGTAGGTGGTTCACCATCTAATGTTAATGAAGATTATGCAGTTTGGACAAATGATCTGCTGAAAAGAATCATTGCCAGTAAAACAGTTATTCAACCTGGAAAAGGTACTCACGGTCATAAATTAATAGACTCTGATGTTGTCTATGTTATTACTAACGGCAGAGGAACCATGGAAGTTATTGAATATATGAACTCTGATGAAGGTCATGGCTCAGATCCTTCTTATGGGGTTGAGCATAAGGATTCCTACGAACTAACATCTGGAGATGTGGTTTTAGTTGAGTCCGGTGACTACTGTAAGGTTATAAATAATTCAGATCATGATCAACTTACTTATCTAAGAATATTTGATAGGGGCGGTTGGAGGCAGTAGACCTTCTTTTTAAATTTATATGAAAGATAAATTGGGAATATTCTTCTCCGGGCTTTGTGTAATCCATTGTTTACTATTTTCTTTTTTAATATGGGGAGGAGTTGGCTCTATTAGCTTCCTAGACACATCTGAAAAACTTGTGCATCCAATCTTATTAGTATTTGTAGTAATAATAGGTCTTGTAAGCTTTCCCTCCGCATATTCTAATCATAAACGGTTAGAGCCTTTAGTTCTTGGATTGGTCGGAACGATTGGATTATTTGCTGCTCTATTTTTCTCTACAACTCTTGAAGTTATGATGACATTATTTTTTGGCTCCCTCCTCATCATGGCCCACTTTTGGAATCATAAACTTCAGAATTAATTGAGCTCTATTCTGGCAACCATTGGAAAATGGTCTGATACTCCCTTCATATTTTTTGGATCAAAGCGATAAGGCTTTCCAGTATCTTTGTAAGTATTAAACTTAGTCTTAAAAACATCAATTGAATCAATATCAAATGAAATATCTCTATTGTTTGAAATCATAATAGTATCTAGATACTGCCAAGTCTTTGTATAGTTATAAAAATAAGTGCCCTTGCAGTCATTGCATCCTTCTCTATGCGCTAACAACCATTGATCTTCTTGAGACATATAGACTCCCTCAGCCTCATCGTCCTCAAAACTTACGTTAAAGTCGCCTAAGGCTATGGAAGGAAGCGAATGTTGCATATGAAGCCCCTTAAGCGCGTCAAAAGACTCTATTCTCATCTCCAAGTCGTTGTAATTACTTGGGAAGTGAACGTTATATAGTCTCACCCTCTTATCCCCCACTTCAACAGTAATTTCAAAGATCGGACGAGTATCTTTTGTATCGTATTTAGGTGAGAAATCAACATAATGAAGTTTAGGATCTAGGATCTTAAATTTAGAAATAAAAGCATTATCTATACCCCTCTTATCCTTACTTTCTAATAATTTAAAATCCATGTAACCGTAAGGCTTTAAAAGAACAAAGAGTTGCTTCAAAATATTTAAATTCTCAACTTCTTGAAGGGCTATGACATCAGCTCCTGATTTGGAGTAGGCAACTATAATATCTTTTAGTTTAGAAAGTTTTGCATCTTTTGTTTGCTCGTTCCAGTCTAAATACAAACACTCCATTCTCCAGGCTTTGACATTAATATTATTACAAGAATCTTTATGCTCGAAGGAATCTTTTTTTTCTATAGGCAAGTATGCCTTATCGTCTTTTCCCTCGTCATCTAAAGTATCAAATAAATTTTGTGTATTTAGATTCATGACACTAAACGAATCTGCTTCAAGCCCTGGTATGAATAAAATAAATACCATGAAAACTTTTGCTAATTTCATCATTTATAAATCTTTAATTTTTAATTTGGCCTCGAAAGGAAGATCTTCTTCAATCTTATTAGAGTTTTTATAGTTTAAAATGAATTGAAGCCTATCGTCACTAAAATGAGTCATTCTTCTTGCATTCATATCGATATGACCAAGAACCGTTTCAAAAATAGCCGAAAGATCGCCCTGCTCATTAAGTAAAATTCCAATAAAATGTAGCATTTTATTATTAACATTATTTAAGTAAAAAGAAGGATAGACGTTTTCTCCAAGTCGAAACTCTTTTAAATATCTTATGTTGTCTTCAAGGGTGAAGGTTGAAAAGCCGCTTTTCATGTATTCGTCTGTAAAACCTAATTCATCTATGTACATGGAGGTGTAACTGCTATCAAACATCTTGTAATAGTAGGTAACATTCAT
>CAZTGS010000007.1:0-48430 GCA_964613455.1 uncultured Gammaproteobacteria bacterium
TAATGACTGAAAAAAAATCAATATGGGGAAAGGCAGATAGCTTTTTAACTTCAACACGAAAAATTATAGTTAATGGGGCAACTGCATTAGTTTTAATACTTATAACCTTTTCAATCTTAGGTGGTGTTGGGTCAATGTTCAGCGGATCAGAAGAGATTGATACTAAAGATAAGATTCTATGGTTTAAACCAATGGGTGTGGTTGTCGATTCAGCTGTAACTGGAGGCAACTCATTTTCTCTTCAAGAGATAGTAATTAGTGGAGGCTCTCAAACAAAACAACATGAATTACAAGATCTCTTAGATGTTCTTAATAAGGCGGCTAATGATGAAAATCTAAGTGCTGTTTATGTAAATGTTTCCGAATTAGGGATGTACTATGCAACTGCATTTAAAATAGCAGAAGCAGTTAAAAATGTTAAAGACAGTGGCAAAAGAGTTATTGCTTATGCTGAAGAATATAATAATTCAACATATCTAATCAGCTCTCAAGCAAATGAAGTATTAATTAACGAATATGGTGGGGTTAGTGCTTTTGGATTTTCTAGAAAAAGAGAATATTACGTAGATTTCTATAAGAATATTAAATTTAATTACAATATTTTTACTGCTGGTGACTTTAAATCTGGTCCAGAGCCTTACACAAGAGATTCTATGTCAGAAAATGACAAACTTGCATGGAATGAGTTTGCAAATCCTATGTGGGAAAAAATGACCGGGATGATGGAAAGTGCAAGGGATCTTCCATATGGAACAATGCAGACTTATGGCGATACTGCATATGAAATGATGGTAACCAATCCTGAGCCTGCTCAAGTTGCATTGGAAGTTGGTTTAGTAGATCAAATTGTAACAAGAGAAGAAATAAAAGCTTGGATGTTTGAGCAATATCCAAATAAAGAGAATGATAAGTACTCTTTTCCAGATAGTGTTTCTATCTATGACTATCTTGATTCGATAGAAGAAGATGTGATTACTTCAAAAAATAATATTGCAGTAATTAATATTGAAGGCGCAATAATGACTGGAGAAGCTGCATATGGAATTGCTGGCTCAGACACTATCGTAGAAAATATTCAGTCTGCTACTCAAGATAAAACTGTTAAAGCAATGGTTTTAAGAGTAAATAGTCCTGGTGGCGACGTGTGGGCTAGTGAATTAATTACCAATGCTTTAAATGAATTTAAAGATACAGGTAGACCTATCGTATCTTCAATGGGAGATATTGCAGCATCAGGTGGTGTATGGGTTACAACAAACTCAGATAAGATTTGGGCTGAAGAAGATACTCTTACAGGTTCAATAGGTGTTTATGGGATTGTTCCAACCATGGATGGTCTATACGACTGGGCGGGAGTAAAAGTTGATGGCGTAAGCTCAACAAAAGCTGCTGAATGGGATCCAAGAGAAGCTATGCCAGATTATATTAGAGATATGATACAGGCTAGCATTGACAACACATATGAAAAATTTGTAACTAAAGTAGCTAATAATAGAGGTATGGCCTTTAAAGAGGTTTTACCTATAGCTGGTGGAAGAATATGGGCAGGCTATAAAGCACTTGAACTAGGCTTGGTTGATGCAATAGGTGATCTTGATGATGCTATTGACTCTGCAGCTGATATGGCTAATTTGGAAGACTATAAGATTAAAACTTATAAAAAAGCTGTTGACCCTTTTGATGTATTTGTTAATGGATTATTAGAAAATATTAATATTAAAATGGATGTAGATCCAAGATTAAAATTAATTAATTCCACTCTATCTAAGCACCTAAAAATTATTGATCCTAGTAAAGAGAATGTTTTAGCTTATTGTTTCGATTGTGATTTAAAGTAACTCTTTAATTAAAGGTATCGTAATTTTCCGTTTCATTTCCATTGAGAGCTGATCTAAGCTCTCAAGGATATGAACTAAATCAGAGATGCTTCTCTTTGTATAAGTTATAAGGTATTGAGCCTCATTATCACCTAGGTTAATTGATCGAAGGTTTGCTATATGTTTTAAAGCATCGAGAATATGGTCATCGCTAACTGGAAAGAGTTCAAAGCTCTCAAGCTTTCTTACTCTTGAATCTAAATCAGGAAGTGAAAACTTGGTAGCACCCTTCTCCATAGATGAAGTAAAAATAATTCTGCAATCTGATTGAAGAGAGTTGTTTATTAAATTAAAAACTGCTGTCTCCCATTCAGAAATTCCTACAATTTCCTCCAAGCCATCAATACATACTAAATCCATATTTTCAATAGAATCTAGAATCTCTGTTCCATAAGTCATAACTTCCTTGAGTGGCAGGAATAAAACAGATTTATTATTACTACTATATAGATTACATAAGGACTGGAGTAAATATGTTTTTCCAGAATTTTTAACTCCATAAATATAAAGATCTTCTGAGGAGAAATTGGTTTGAATACTAGAAATTAATTGAATATTAGCTGGGTCAACATAAAAACTATTGAATGAAGACTTGTATGACTTGTTCCAAGGAAAAGTAAGCTGTTTTGGATTATTCATTATGATATTTATTCATGCTTAAGAACCAGGTTTTTGAATAAACCAGTAAGCTTAACAAAGTTATTATTACAATAAATACATCCAAAAGTATTAAGGACATATCGATACCTAATATTTGTAATAATAAGACTACAACAATATAAATTATCTGCAGCCCTGTTGTTAATTTTCCAAGAATATTTGGAAGTGGGGTCTCTGACTCAACCAATGTCATATGAATAGCTGCGCCAAGTAATATAACAATATCTCTTCCAATAAAAATAGCAAAAATATATAGAGGAATATAAGAACTCAACCAAAGAACAAAAATGGTTCCAGATAGTAAAAGTTTATCTGCTATAGGATCTAATATAGTTCCAAGGTATGTTTGCCAGTTCATCCTTCTAGCAAGAAAGCCGTCTAATCCATCTGTTATTGATGCTATTAAAAAAAACACTATGCTAGTTATAAAATTACCTAAAAATATATTATTTAGAATTGGGTAGACAAGTCCAATTCTAATGATCGATAGAAAATTTGGTATAAAAATAAAATACTTACTCATTTTATATATTCTAAGCTTAATGACTTATTGCTATTGTTTTCATCAATAATATTTAAAAAACTACTATTTTTAATAGTCTTCGCAAGCTTAGCTTCATCTCCTACAATTTTTGCTTTAAAGGTAATTATATTATCCTTAAAACTTACAATCTCAAGGGTTTTGATTCCAATAAATCTCTCCAGGTATTGCCTTGATTCGGTATAGCTATCAAAAGATGAAATGCCTTGAAGAGAAATATATAGTTCAGAATTTTTAGAGGTTACGATTGCCAAATCGTTAAGATTTTGGTCTATTAGCTTTATCAAAAATTGTGAAAAAACCTCTTCAAGGTCTTGGTAAAAATTATTGCCGATAAAAGACTTATTTATATCACCCGATATTACCCACTCACCTAAACCAGAATTAGTTATTTTGATTTGGATAAGATTATCGTAATTGTATTTCGAAGATATATATTCATTTGGAGAATTAAAAACACTCATAGATGATAAGGTTTTTGTATCCTCTAAATCAAATATTGGTAGCTCCAAAAATATACCCCTGTCTTGAGATAATTTATTCATATTATCTTTAAGGATATTATCTACTCTCCTTGGTGATATTGCAGATGATAGAAAATATGGAGCTTCTGAGCCAGAGTCAATTTCAATTAAAAAAAATACCACAGGTCGAGAGTAGCCAACTACTGGTATGGATAGGTTGTTAAAAGCTTTAATGATCAAGCTTTGATCAAAATTAACTTGAAGATAGCTAAGGTCATCTATATTTTTTATAGAATAACTAATAATTAAATCTTTTCTTGAAACCCCTGAATTAATTATCTTCCATATGTTAGAAGGAGAATCAGAGCCGCTCAATCTATAAACCATTTTGTTAAATGAGATATTAATTGATTTTTCTATGTTGGAAGAATTTTTGATAGGCTCATAAATAGTAAAAAGTTCGCTAAATTCCTTCCCAAAGGAGAAATTAGAAAAGATAATAAGTCCTACTATAAAATGTTTAATTAAATTGTTATGCATTTGTCTCACAATAGGTATTCTAAATGACAAAAGAAATTATAGACAATGATCCTTATAAATCTGCAGGTGTAGATATTGATGCTGGGAATGATTTAGTCAATAGAATTAAAAAAGATGTTGCTTCATCTCATGGCCCAAATGTTCTTGGCAACATTGGTGGCTTTGCGGGAATGTTTAAACTAGATAAAGATTATGAGAATCCTGTGCTGGTTGCTTGTACAGATGGCGTCGGAACGAAAGTTGCGCTTGCCCAACAAGCAGGAATTATAGAAGGAATTGGACAAGACCTTGTGGCAATGTGCGTTAATGATCTTATAGTTTGTGGAGCAAAGCCCCTTTTTTTTCTTGACTACTTTGCGTCATCTAAATTAGAGGTGGATGAGGCAGCAATAATAATAAAAAGCATTGCGAAAGCATGTAAGGACTCAGGCTGTGCACTTCTTGGAGGCGAAACTGCTGAAATGCCAGGCCATTATGTTGGCAATAATTTTGATTTAGCTGGTTTTTCTGTTGGCTGTGTTGATGAAAGTAAAATAATTAACAACAAAGACATTAAAGAAACCGATATTCTAGTCGGTATAGAATCAAGTGGCCCTCATTCAAATGGGTATTCATTGATTAGAAAAATTATTAACGACACTGAATTAGATGATGCGCAACTTAAAGATATTCAAGAAAAAGCTCTCAAGCCAACTCATCTGTATCCATCTTTAATAATGAATCTTTTAGATCACTTTAAATTGAATGGGATGGCTCATATTACTGGCGGAGGGTTAACCGAAAACATACCACGATCTTTACCTGATAATCTGAGTGTTGATATTTTAAAAGGGTCCTGGGATATTCCTGATATTTTTAATTGGCTTCAAGACAATGGAAGCTTAAGCGACGATGATATGTTTAGAATATTTAATTGCGGTATAGGTATGGTATTGATTGTAAACAAAGAAATAGTTGAACCTCTTATGAGCCATATTAGTGAAAAAGGATATAAAAGCTTTGTCATAGGTTCAGTAAAAAATAATGATTCTAAAAATTTAGTTAATTTCAAATAAACCACCATCGACAAATGAAAAAAATAGCTGTTTTAATTTCTGGAAGCGGCACTAATCTTCAAGCCATAATTGATAAATGTAATTCAGGTCTTATCAACGGAGAAGTGATTTCAGTAATTAGTAATAATCCTGATGCCTATGGGTTAGAAAGAGCTAATAAAGCCGGAATAGAAACAAAAATAATAAATCATAATAACTATGATTCAAGAGAGGCTTTTGACGAAGAGTTGTTCTATTTTTTACAAAATAAAAATCCTGATTTGATTGTTCTTGCAGGTTTTATGAGGATTCTTGCCAAAAAACTAACAGACAGCTTTTTTGGAAAAGTAATTAATATTCATCCCTCATTGCTTCCAAAATATCCTGGACTAAATACACATCAAAAAGTTTTTGATAATAAAGATTCTGCTCATGGTGTTTCAATACACTTTGTTTCATCGGAATTAGACTCTGGGCCTCTTATAGCCCAGGGAGAAATTAAAACTAAAAAAGAAGAAAGTATTGAAAGTATGATTCAAAGAATTCATGCTCTGGAGCATTCAATCTATCCAAGGATAATAAAACTTTTTTGTGATGATAAAATATCCATACAAATGAATAAAGTGATTTTTAATAACGAGTATTCTGGCGAAGACTATATATATGAACATCATGAAATATAGATTTTTATTAATAGGAATCCTTTCTGTAAGTCTAAATGCTAATGGAATTCAAGAATACACAGCAAGATATGCCTATGATACTGATGAAATATCTATAAAAGGTATAAGAAAGCTAGAAAAGATTGATGAAAACTATATTTTGAGTTTTCAAGCAAAAAACTTAATTGCAAGGATGGGCTTTGCTTCAAAGTTTGAGATTACTGGAAATACGCTTGTATCTAAAAGTTACGATATAAAAATTAAGCCAAAGTTTATTAATAGAGATCAATTAATTAATTTTAACTATATTGATAATGAGGTGACATCATCTGGTAGAGAAGAATGGAGCAAGAATATTCAAAGAGATATTCCTTCTTTAGATCCGTTAAATGCACAGATTAAAATTAGATTAAATTTGATGATGGGCATGGAAGAGTTTGAGATCCATCTTCTAGAAATTAGAACTGGAGAAAGTGAAAATAATTATTATAAAATTATTGGTAATGAGAAATGTTCATCTAAAAATAATGAGTATGACTGCATAGTACTCAAAAGAGTCAGAGAAAGAGAAGGCAGACAAACTTTGTATTATCTTGCTCCTGAATTAGGATATATGTTTATAAAAATTGTGGACACTGGTCCTGAAAGAACTCAGACATTAGAGCTTATAGAAATTCTAAGTCTTGGGTAGGGTAACGCCTGTCTGACCCTGATATTTTCCATTTCTATCTTTATAACTTGTTTCACATTCCTCATCTGATTCAAAAAATAACATTTGTGCCACGCCCTCACCCGCATAAATCTTAGCTGGTAAATTTGTTGTATTTGAAAATTCTAGCGTAACATGGCCTTCCCATTCAGGCTCTAAAGGAGTTACATTCACTATAATTCCGCACCTTGCATATGTAGACTTACCAAGACAAATAGTTAAAACATTTCTTGGAATTTTAAAATACTCAATAGTCCTAGCTAATGCAAAAGAGTTTGGAGGTATGACACAGACATCAGATTGAATATCTACAAAACTTTTTTCATCAAAAAATTTTGGATCAACAATAGCTGAATGAATGTTTGTAAAAACTTTGAATTCATCTGAGCATCTAACATCGTATCCGTAGCTAGATACCCCATAAGAAATTAATTTATTTCCATTTTCGTCAAGTCTTACCTGATTTTTTGAAAAAGGTTCTATCATTTTTTGTTCAGTAGACATTTTGGTGATCCACTTATCTGATTTAATCGACATTTATTTCTGTTCTCCCTTGAATTGCACGAGCAATGGTATTGCCATCCACATACTCTAACTCTCCGCCGATAGGAATTCCATAAGAAATTCTTGAAACTGTAATATCTTTAATATGATCTTTAAGAAACATTGCAGTTGCATCACCTTCTACCGTGGAACTAGTTGCTAAAATAACCTCTTTTATAGCTTCTTTTTTGATTAGATTTAAAAAATCATTGATTCCGAGATCTTCAGGAGAAATTCCTTCTATTGGTGAAAGCCTCCCTAATAGTACAAAATATTTTCCACGAAAACCTCCAGTTGACTCAATTGCCAGCACATCAGATGGGCTTTCAACGACGCAAACACTCTGTTGATCTCTAGATGTATCAGAACAAATCTTGCACAAGTCATTAGAAGTTAACATTCTGCAACGCTCGCACCTATTGATATGCTCCAAAGCATCTTTCATAGTGTTAGCAAGTATTCCAGCACCATCTTTATTTTTATCTAAAAGGTATAAAGCCATTCTTTGGGCAGACTTCTTTCCAACTCCTGGGAGGATTGTAAGTGCGTTAATTAAATCATTTAGAAGATCTTGGTTCATTTTAGTCTAGTGGCTTTACAGAGCCATCTTTTAATTTTCCATCAAATTTCTTAAGAAATTTTTGTATTGAAGCATCGGAAGATATAGACTCCTCTGCTTTTTTTTGTTTATCAGATTCTATTTCATTTTGCCTTTGAATAGGAGAAATACCTGCATTACCTAGCTCAACTTCTATAGAAAGTTCTTTACCTAGTCTAGAAATACAAACAGACTTAAATTCAGCAAAAACATTTTCGGGAATTTTATATTGATCATCCTGACTATTTAAAATTAGTAGGTTATTTGAATAATCTTGAAATGATAGGGAGCCAAAATAATTTCTGGCAAATGGACTTAAATCAAGTTCGTTAAAGAACTCTATCCAGTTATCGGGAGAATTTAATACCAATGATGTTTCTTTTTGCTCAGTATAGCTTTCTTTATTTTGCGAATTTTGTTCTTTTATTTTTTCTGGCTTTAAAGATTCAGACTTTGCCTTAACCGGAGTTTGAACAGAAGCAACCTCAACTTTTAAATTTTTTTTTTCCGTTGAAGTTCTTGATGGAGATTCATCATCGATTTTATGAAGCGGATTAAATGCCAGCATCCTTAATAAACATATTTCAAGAGCCTCTTTTGCATTGGGATGAACGCTAAATTTAGAGTATGCATTAACAGCAATTTCATACAATAACTGACAAAATTCTTGATCTACCTTGCCTGCAAGAGCCTTAATGTTTTCATCTGATGAGTTGCCTAATACTTGCTCAAGAGATACTAAATGCAATATTGAAATAATACTTTTAAGAATTACCTCATACTCTGGAGAAAGTTCTTCTATCTTATATAAATGCTCGAAGGACGCCTCGCCATTACCATCAATTACTGAATTTAATAGAGAGATTAATAAAGAATTATCTATGGTTCCTAATAATTTTTTTACATTACTAGCTTCAAGTTCCCCATTCCCATGAGCGATGGCTTGATCTAGTAAGGTTAATGCGTCTCTTACTGATCCTTTGGCTGAATCAGAAATTAAATCTAAGCTTTCTTCGTCATATGTAATTTTTTCTAACTCAATAATTTTCTTTAGATGCTCTGAAAGAGTACTTATCCCAACAGTTTTTAAATTTAACTGAAGACATCTAGATTGAACTGTCTTAGGAATTTTCTCAGGATTTGTTGTAGCAAAAATAAATATTACATGAGATGGGGGCTCTTCTAATGTTTTTAATAATGCATTAAAGCTACTAGTTGAAAGCATATGAACTTCATCTATCAAATAGACTTTAAACCTTCCTTGAGATGGTGAATGAGGAACCGTTTCAAGCAAGTCTCTCATATCGTCTATTCCAGTCTTGGAAGCCGCGTCTATTTCAAGAAAATCTAAATGTCTACCAATTTTAATTTCATTACAATTAGTACATTTATCACAAGGCTCTGGTATTGGATTTTCAGAGGATTTACAGTTAAGGCATTTAGCTAAAATTCTGGCTAAAGTGGTTTTTCCAACTCCTCTTGTTCCTGCAAATATATAAGATTGATGAATTCTATCTTGAGTAATGCTATTGGAAATGGCTCTAACAATATGTTCTTGTCCAACAACTTCTTCAAAGTTTGCTGGTCTGTATTTTCTTGCTAAAACCTCATAGGACATAGCGATAAATCATAACATGACCTAACTGAAAACTGAGTCAATTTCTTGAAAACTAAACCCTCTATTTTGCAAAAAAGTCTTTTGCTTGGCCTTGTCTTTGTATTGGTCCGCAACACCATGTTTAAATTTTTTGTTGAAAGCGTTTTGAGCTGCTTCATTCCAATCTCCAGCCTCATAAATTGCGATAGATGAAATCGAATTATTAATACCCCTTGCGGACAATTCATACTCAATCCTTTTGGGTCCAAAGCCTTTTCTTTTTCTAATTGTTGTATACATTTCTGCATAACGTTCGTCGTTAACAAGATTATTACTAATAAGCTTTTCTATAACCTCATCTATAACATTTGACGCATCGAACTTTTTTTGAAGTTTGTCTTTTAATTCTTTTTTAGAATGCTCTCTTCTAGAAATGATATCTAATGATTTGTTATATATAGATGCTGAGAGTTCTTCTAACATTAATCAAACGGAACCACTCGAGACTTCCCGTTTCTCTTAATAATTCTAACTTTCTGCTCTTTTTTATAAATGTACGAGCTTACCTCTTGAATTATTGAAATAAGTTTGCCTGAATCTGTTTCAATCAAGAGCTCGACTGCATTTTTCTTTGTCATATTAGACCCAATTTCTGCACCAATTGCTGATCCAACCAGACCACCTAAAAGCGAAGCAATGTCTGATTCAGTTTCAGAATCAGTGACACCCTTACCAGCAACGCCACCAATTAATGCACCAGCTGCTGCTCCAGCCGCCCTATCTCCTTCTATGGTAACTTCAGTAATATCTATTACAGTTCCAATAACAACATACTGCTGCTTCTGTGCATCTCCTCTACTAACTACATCCGGTTTATATTGATTGTTAACACAGCCTACTGTTGCAATAGTTGCTATTGCTATGCATAGTAAATTTTTATTCATTAGGTTGCTCCATTATTGAAAAATTATCTTTTAAATCGTCAGTAATAATAAAAAAATTCCTACCCTTGTTAAAGCCATTTAATAATTTAACTTTGTATATTTTATCGCTAAATTTAGATTCAACTAACTCTATGCTATCACCAGTATTAAGTCTCTCCAGATTCCTTGAATCTGTCATTGAGAAAGTATCCCAGTCTCCAAATTTTCTTGCCTGGTAGGTACTGTAAGCATCATTAGGCATGAAATATAAAACTTCACTATTCATTGGAGACATTTTATTGCTTCTAGTTTGAAGAACCCATACATCTCCAGGCTTAATAATTATCTCAGCAGAATTCTTCTCAGATAATAATGGTAGAGCAAGTAAAGTGATTAAGGTTAAAAAGTATTTATTCATAATTGTTTAGACAAAAAAAATTAGTAAAAGTTCTTAGTAACATATTAAACGATATTAAAAAAAATAATCAACATATCTTGAAAAAGAATTAAATGACCTTAAATTAGTTTAAGAAGAGATGCCATGTGGGTCTCTTATTATTAACTAGCATGCCTTCGGGGTGCATTTATTAGTCGCTTAAAAGGAGGACTATTATGATACTTAACTTTACAGATCCGTTGTTCACAACGCGAGTACTTGGCTTTGAGCCACTTTTTGATAGATTGCAAAGACTGTCTGAATCTTCTGACAGATCTTCAAACTATCCACCATACAACATTAGAAAAGATGGTAATCACTTTGCCATTGAGATCGCTGTTGCTGGGCTTACAAAAGAAGATATACAAATCGAACTTGCAGATGGTGTTTTGTCTGTTAGCTATGATGGACCCAAAACTGAAATAGTTAATGGGAAGAATGAAGTCGTATATCAAGGGATAGCTCAAAGAGCTTTTAAACAACAATTTACGCTTTCTGAGGACGTTATAGTTCAAGGTGCAGAATTGATAAATGGTTTATTAACTTTAAATTTGGAAAAAATTATTCCAGAAGAAAAGAAATCTAGGATGATTGAAATTAAATCTCCTAAACGAATTTCTAATAAATAAATTAGATACACTAAATAATATAGGGGTGCTTAATGCACCCCTATTTTTTTCATTAATGTAAAATATGACAATGAAGCCTTTAAAATTATTTTTAACACTTTTAGCTTTTTCTAGCTTTTCCTTTGCTAATGCTGTCGAAACCGGCCATGCGAATGTATCAATAATTAAAAGTGGGATAGATGAAGGTGGTAATGGCGAGTTATTCATCGGAATAAAGATGGATATGCAGCCTCATTGGCATACATATTGGAAAAATCCAGGTGACTCAGGAGGTCCCCTTGAAGTAACGTGGGATGTATCAAAGAATA
Source organism: uncultured Gammaproteobacteria bacterium (assembly GCA_964613455.1). GTDB lineage: Bacteria > Pseudomonadota > Gammaproteobacteria > Magnimaribacterales > D2472 > SCGC-AAA076-P13. The sequence continues at coordinate 11,522 of CAZTGS010000007.1, forward strand.
TTCAGGTAAGTGATGTCTATTGGCCTGCTCCTGAATTAATTCCTTATCCTCCATTAATGACTTATGGCTATGAAGATTTTGTGATCTTTCCGTTTAAATTAGTTATTTCAGACAGCTCAGGCTCCAATTACATAAATGCTGATATAGATTTTCTGATTTGTGATGATATCTGTGTTCCAGAAAGAGCTATTATTAATACCTCTATTGATGAGCTATTAATAGATGAAAGGCTTGTTGATTGGTTAGAAAAAATTCCAGCTACTACATTGCCAGTCCTTGCAACCCAGAATGATGATTATTTAGAATTACGATTTTCATTTAATGATGATATTAAGGACATCTATTTTTATATAGAGGAAAAGGATATTGTCCTTTATGCAAGTGAACAAGAAGTATTTAAAGAAGAAAATAACTGGCTGCTTAGAGTTGCTCTAGAAGATAAAAAAGTTTTAAGTGGGAGTATTCATGGAATATTATCAATAAATAATAATAGTTTTTTAATTGATGGTGAACTTGCTACGCAAGGGGAATCAGTTAACTCACTATCAATACTTCAAGCTATTCTATTTGCCTTCATCGGTGGTTTAATTTTAAATTTAATGCCTTGTGTATTTCCAATAATATCTTTGAAGGTTCTTAGTTTTGTATCAATGGGTGGTGAATCGGAAGATAAAATAAGAAAGCACTCTCTATCATTCTGTTTTGGTGTAATTATTTCATTTGTGCTAATTGCTTTAGTTTTGCTTGGTTTAAAGCAAAGCGGAGTCTTTGTTGGTTGGGGCTTTCAATTGCAGTCACCGGTTATAGTTGGTGTTCTTAGTGTCTTGATGTTTTTAATTGGTGTAGTGCTTTTAATGGATATAAATATTGGGAGCTCACTAACAAGATTAGGTAGTATTGGCTCCAAAGATGATAGTTACTCAGGATCATTTTTAACAGGTGTCTTGGCTGTAGTTGTAGCTTCTCCATGCACAGCTCCATTTATGGGTGCTGCTATTGGTTATGCCTTAATTCAACCTTCTCTAATAACCATACCGATCTTTTTATCATTAGGTTTGGGTTTTTCAGCTCCTTATTTAATCTTGTCTATAAGGCCTGAATTGATATCTTCCATGCCGCGTCCAGGTCAATGGATGGAGACGCTAAAAGAATTTTTTGCATTTCCAATGTTTGCAACATCTTTATGGTTACTTTGGGTTTTCAGTCTACAAGCAGGAACTGATGCATTAATAAATTTATTAATGGCATTGTTAATTATCAGCATGTTGATTTGGGCATTTAGCAAAGTTATTAATAGTTATCTTAAGATAATAATCCTATCTACCATGGTTGCTGTTCTCATTTATCAAGTAATAGCAATATCAAGTATGAGTAATGTGGATAAACAAGAAACAAAAGGATCTATCATCTCAGGTTGGACCAAAGATACAGAGGAAAAATTTAAAGAAAATAACCAAGCGTATTTAATTAACTTTACTGCGGCTTGGTGTATTACATGCCAAGCTAACGATAAGATTGCTTTATCTAGACCCAATGTTAAACAATACTTAAAAGATAACGATATAGAATATGTAGTTGCCGATTGGACAAATAGAGATAAAGAAATTCTTTCAGTCTTAAATCAATACGGAAGAAGCGGTGTTCCTTTGTATGTTTATTGGAAGCCTGGGATGAAAGAATCTAAATTATTACCAGCAATTTTGACTGAGCAGATAGTTATAGAAAGTTTGTAAAAAAGTACAAGAAAACTTCAAGTGGTTAACAAATCCTAAAAAAAACCTATAATTGCCATAGTTATTTGATTTATGGAGAGATTATATGAATGCTAGTCCTTTTGTGATGTTTGGAAATATACATTTACTTACGATTCTTGGTGTAATACTTGTATCTATATTTCTTCCCTTATCTTATAAAAATAAATCTGCGAATGCCAAGTCCTTAATGTCCAAGCTTTTGGCCTTTACGATTCTTGCTCATGTAATTATTTCACCTTATAAAGATCTTTATATTCTAAAAAATCCCTATAACTGGGTTGAGGTGATACCTCTTCACATGTGCGATCTGTCCGAGATATTTTTAGCATGGTTCCTTCTAGGCGGTAAAAAAATACTTTATAAATGTGCTTTTTTTTGGGGCTTAGGCGGAGCGACTATGGCAATTCTTACTCCAGACATCCCTTACCATGATCTTGATTATGTATTTTTTATGGTTGGTCATGGAATGATTGTCATTGGGATACTCTATGCTACCGTGGTACTCGGAAACAGGCCTTATGCTAAAGATATATTTACAGTTACTATGATAACTTTATTTATACTAACTCCTATTGTCTACATCATAAATCTTATGCTTGGAGAGCCAGCTAATTATTGGTATCTCATGCAGAAACCAGCCGGTGCAAGTTTGATGGATATGTTCCCAGAACCGCCATTTCATCTTCTATATACAACACCAATTGCTATTTTAATATTTTGTTTAATTTATTTGCCTTACTTTATAAAAGATAGACTAGCTAAATAAAACTGTCTAGCTTTGCCAAATATCATTAAATCCCTATAAAATAGATTTATTAGAAATTAAATACTTAAAAATGAATGATTTTGTAGCATTAGTAAAAGAGGTTTGGAATACCGGATTTCTAGGTATAGATTTGGGATCTATAATTAGCTCCTTAGCTGTTGTTCTATTAGCCTTTCTTTTGAGAGGGTTTATCATCTCAGTAATATTGAACTCACTTGAAAAACTTGCTAATAAAACAGAGTCAAAAATAGATGATGAGATTCTAAATGCTCTTCGAAAACCAATTGGATTAATACCAGTTACTATTGCTCTATATCTATGTACCTTAATATTACCTATTTCCGGCTTAGTCGGAGATATCGCATCTAATATTGTTAAGGCTTTTGTAATCTTTACCATTTTTAGTGCCTTAGCTAATAGTATTAAGCCAATATTTGAAGCTTTATCAACTAGCTCGTGGCTAACAGCTTCTATGCAAATGTGGCTTGAAAGAGCATCTAAATTCTTGGTATGGGTAATTGGTATAGCAATAATACTAGATATATTTGGAATTCAAATTGGACCTTTAATAGCAGGATTAGGTTTATTCTCTGTAGCCGTTGCATTGGGTGCGCAAGATTTCTTTAAAAATCTTATTTCTGGAATCCTGATTATTGGTGAGCATAGATTTCAACCAGGTGATCGAATTGAGGTAGCTGGTGAGCTTCACGGTATCGTAGAAACTATTGGCTTTAGATCGACTGTTATTAGAACTTTTGATACAGCTCCAATGACTATTCCTAATAAAGATCTTTCAGATGTGAAAGTTATCAACCATGGAGAAATGATTAATAGAAGAATTAATTGGAAGATTAATCTTATTTATTCAACTTCAGTTGAGCAGCTTGAGGCTATAAGATCTGATATAAAAAAATACATAATAGATAGTTCTGATTTTTCAACAGATGGAGATTTAGATCCTGTAGTTAGAGTTATTGAATTGGGTGCAAGCTCAATTGATGTCATGATTGTTGCGTATGCTGATCCAATGGGATTTGCTGCCTTTAACGAAGTTAAAGAAAACTTAATATTTAATATGATGAAAATAGTCAAAGCTAACAATTCAGAATTTGCTTACCCTTCTACATCTTTATATGTTGAGAGCTTGCCTGGATAAGCTTAAGGCTTTTTAAGATGAGTGATCAATTTTTATTATCTTTAACTATTGTCTCTTTGCTCGGCTTATTTATATGGGGAAAGTTTAGATATGATGCTATAGCAGCTGGCGCTCTTCTAGTTCTTATAATTCTTGGAGTTATACCATCTAATCAAGCATTTAATGGCTTTGCACACCCAGCTGTTATAACTGTAGCTTTAGTACTAATAATTAGTCAGGGTCTAAAGAATTCAGGTTTGACTGGCCTGGTTGGCAAGATTATTGGAGGAAGATCATTCACAAAATTCCAGTTTTTAATATCTTTATTATTTATAGCTGCCATTCTTTCATCCTTTATAAATAATATAGGTGCTTTGGCGATTCTCTTACCAATAACTCTCAATGTTTGTCAGAAAATGGACTGGCACCCCTCTAGATTTCTAATGCCTTTAGCTTTTGCTTGTATTTTAGGAGGCATGAACACAACCATTGGAACACCTCCAAATATTATTATCTCTGAATATAAATCAACCATATCTGATTCCGGATTTAACTTTTTTGATTTTTCATACGTAGGACTAGTAATAACAATATTAAGTATCTTATTTATTTCAGTTATTGGTAATAAGTTTATTCAACTCAGAGAAAACTCTAGTGCAGGTTCTTCGTTAATTGATTTAAAGGGTTATTTATTTGAAGTTTTGGTGAATGATTCTAGCTCTGCTATTGGAATGACATTATCTGCCTTCAAAAAAGAAGCTGGAGAAGATACTGAAGTCATTGGAATAGTTAGTGATACTGGCGGAGTTAAAAAAGTAAAAAATAATACAAGAATTAAAGCTGGGCAAATCTTAGTAATTAAGACACCTCCGGATGAAGTAGGTTCTATACTTGATGTCTTTGACTTTTCTATACCCAAAGAACTTCATTCATTTGAAGATGAAGATCTTGAAGAAATAGAAGCTATGATCACACCTGGATCTCGATTGATTGGAAGAAAATATGAGTTCTTTTTAAAACTTGCTTATGAGGAATTAAATCTTTTAGGGTTGTGGAGAAAAGGTGCTAAATACAGAACTAGATTAACTAGGGAAACTTTTAAAGCAGGAGATGTACTTTTGCTTGGAATAAGAGATTTGGAAGAAGAGGATGTTACTAATAAGATTAAGCATCTTGGTCTTATGCCACTGAGACAAAGGGAGCTTCAAACCATACCTAGTAGAAGTAGACTATTAAAGGGGTTAATTTTCTTTACTATATCAATCGTCCTAGTTGCGTTTAACTTTCTTCCTACAGCAGCAGCCTTCTTGTTATGTGTTCTTGGCTTTGCAAGGATTAGAATTATAGACAGTAATTTTTATAGAGATATAGATTGGCCAATAATTATAATGTTAGCAGCTATGATACCGATAGGGACTGCTCTTCAGACTACCGGATTAAGCGATGTTATTTCTTCTAATATATCCCTATATGCATCAGATATGAGCTTATTTTGGTTGCTGTTCTTGATACTTATTGTGACTATGGCTACTACTGATATTATTAATAATGCAGCAACAGCGGTAATTATGGCTCCTATTTCTGCAGGGATTGCTATTGAGCTGGGTTATGCAATAGAGCCATTCCTTATGGTTGTTGCAGTTGGGGCAAGTTGTGCATTTTTAACTCCAATAGGTCATCAATGTAATACTGTAATAATGGGTCCTGGCAACTATAAATTTACTGACTATTGGAGACTTGGACTCCCGCTAGATCTTCTAATAATTGCAGTATCTGTTCCAATGATTTTGTTTGTCTGGACTTGATATATGAAGTTCCCATTGATGCAAGAGGATGAAACTCTTGATGAATACTTTAGAAATATAAGAAAGATTTGCATTCAAATGCATGATAAGAAACATAATCTAAAAGAGTTTAACAATCAAAAGACAGTAGCATTTAAAACATTTGAAGATGGGGTAAGATTTTCAGAACAACCTCATTACAAAATATACTCTTTGATAGATGACTACTCTTTTGTTAAAGAGGATTCTAAAACAGTTGCAACAACAGTTGCACTTATATTTAATGAAATAATTAGAAATAATGGATGATCGATACAAAAGACCAAATAGGTTAACAGGACTTCCTTTTGAATCAGGCTTTGAGGATGAAGACGGCAGAGTTTTCTTTGGTTATCTTAACAAACAAGGAAATGACGGTTACTATCTTGAGGAATGGAAGCGAGACATGAAGTCATATCTTAAAAAGAAAGAGAAGAATAAACCTTAATCTCTACTTAAATCAGCCATGGCATCAATGATGTTATCGTACTGTTCATAAAATTCTTTTGATTCACCCATTGCTTCAGTTATTGGAGTAATCACATCCTCACCTTCTTTAACAATTCCTAGTTCTAAAAGAATTCGTGCTGCCGTAACAGCTTTTGATACTCCTGCCCATCTAAAATATTGAAGCGGTCCCCATTTTTGGATATCACCATGATCTTTTTGTGCGTATTTGGTAATTCTTGTAAAAACAATGTCATTCTCTCTATCTACAAATGTGTACTGACCAAATTTTCCGCTTGTATTAAATATTTTGCTTTCATCGTCATGCTTGGAAATCCACCAATGAAGTGAATAGCCTCTTTTAGGACTATCTGGAGTAAAACCCCAAACAACTTGAAATGTTTCGTCTATGAAATCTTTAGGAATTATCTGTTTACCATTCCAATTACCATTTCTTGCAAATAACAATCCAAACTTTGAATATTCCTCAGCTGACATATCAACACAGCAATAAGTAAGTACATTGCCGTCTTCATCTTTCCATAACTTATAATTTTTCATCCCGATCGGTTCAAATATTCTTTGAGAAAGAAGCTTATCTGCCTTAATGCCTGTAACAGAATGTAATATGTCTCCAATAATCATCGAGTTAACGTTGTTATATTCCCATTTTAGGCCTGCATCTTTTTCCACACCAACTGATTTAGCATAATCCAAATGATTTCTTTGAAAAAACATTCTTTCATGTTCATCTTCTGGAAAATCTAAGCCACTAGACATATCTAATAAATCTCTAATCGTTATTTTAGATCTTTCATCATTAAAATAATCTAGATATTTTCCAACAGGGTCATCAAGACTATCTATCTCTCCTTTTTCAATTGATATGCCAATAAGAGCTGCATAATAACTTTTAGCCATTGACCAAGATGTACCGTGGGATTTTGAGTCGTAGCCATCAGCATATCTTTCACCAATAATCTTACCGTTTTTTATAATCACAATGCCTTGGGTAGATTCGTCGGTGAAAGAAAGATCTATTATTTTATTTACTTTAGCCTGATCAATACTTTGACTTTCTGGACTAGTTTTCTGCCACTCACCACTTGGATAGTATGTGTCAGAAGCACTTATTGAAGCTGCAAAAAATAATGGAATTAATAAGCAATTTTGATACTTTATGTACATTTAAAATTTCTCTCTATGGAATATATATTGATTATATATATAGTTTTATTCAATTGTTAATTTTGTTTTGATTAATTGACTAATAAACTAAAAATATACATACAAAATATTGATATTTAATTATAAATATATATAATGATGCTTTATTTATAAACCATTGGAGCTATAAATTGAATCAAAACGTTAGAAATGCAACCCCTGAAGAAACTGCTGAATGGAATGAAAATGATTATTTTATGGCTATGAAGTTTGATCCATTAGTTCTATTTGTTGTTATCCCAGGACTTATACAGGTAGTCGTAATGGCGCTTATGCTTGGTTCAATGTATGTCAATGGAATAATCTTTGGTTAGAGTACTAAAGCTATTGATTGGCGTTGGGACTGCAGAACAAAACTTTACCCCTTCTCCGTTCAAGATTTTCGGCATAGCGATACTATTAGGATTTTTGTTCCTATCAATTGTTACAACTCTTATAATTTTTACAGGAACATACTTATGAAAAAACTACTTCTTCTTTCAATTCTTACAATAAACTTTAACGTATATAGTGCTGAACACACTGTGAAAATGTTGAATCAAGGAACAGAGGGCTACATGGTATTTGAACCAGCAGTTCTTAATGTGGCTGTTGGCGATTCAGTAACCTTTGAAGCAACTGATGCAGCCCATAATTCTGCCTCAATGGTTGGCATGATTCCAGCAGGAGCAAAAGCTTGGAACAGTGATCTTAGTAAAGATATTACAGTTACGTTTAATGTTCCTGGTGTTTACGGTTATCAGTGCACTCCTCACTCAATGATGGCTATGGTCGGTGTTATTAAGGTTGGTAATGATGTGTCTAATATTGCTGAAGTCAAATTAGCTGCTGAAGCTAAAAAAGCTTCTTTTGTGATGAACAAAGATAGATTGGATTCCTATATTAACGAACTTTAGAAATAATGATTTGAGGTTGGGTGTTAACCAGCTACTTCTTTCCAGACAAATAGCTTTGTTGAAATAAGCATTCCAACTGCTATCCAAGCTCCTATACCAATGAAGTTGGTATAAATATCAACCAATAGTAGTCCGTCATTAGCAATAGATCTCATTGCATCAGCTACTAAGCTCAAAGGCAGCAATTCTGCAAACGGATGAATGTATTCTGGCAAAGTCTCTAGAGGGAAGAAAATTCCAGATAAAACTAGCTGAGGGTATATGAATATAGTAGCTAATACACCAACACTTTCCTGAGTTTTTGCAAGGCTTCCTATTGAAAAACCTAAAGTTAAAAACATAAGGACACTCAACATTATTACAAAATATAAACTAACAATACTGCCAATTATATTTGCATCAAGTATTGCCAATGCAAAACCAAAGATAATACTAAGTTGACCTAAAACAATTACCATTCGAGCAATAACAATGGCTATAACAAAATCAATAGGCTTAATTGGAGTGACAAATAAGCGTTTAAGAATACCTCTTCTCCTAAATTCAACAACATTGAAACCACTTCCAGCAATACTTAAGTTCATAAGCATAAAGGCCATAATTCCTGGTAGCAAAAAATCAATATAACTTAGTGTCCTGGATTTTACATCTTCAATTGTTAAATTAAACATGGAGGTGGTGCCAGTGATTTCTCGCTCAATAGCCAATAGAGATTGATTAAGAATTGGTTCAATGGATTGAATAAATTGTGTTTGGGATTTATCAACTAAAAGTTTAATTTCTGATGATTTAACCTGTTCATTCAAGGTGCTTGGGACGATTAGTACCATCATTAAGTTACCATTAACTAAATCACCTCGTAGCGTTTCCTCGCTATCTTGGATAATATTAAATAAATTATTAGAGGTTAGTTGATCAACAAACTGCTGTGATAGGTTTGATGAAGAGTTATTAACTAAGCCAATATCAATAGGATCATTATCACCATCATTAAGACCAACTATTGTTAAAATTAGAAGAGGTAGAATAAGACTAAAAACAATGTACTGCTTGTTCCTTAAAAAAATTTGAATAAATACCTTGGTTAAATAGGCTTGAGGTTTATTTAACATATTAATCCCTTAAACCATGGCCAGTTAAAGCAATAAAAACATCTTCCATATTACCGCGTATTATTTCTCGCTCTTTAACCGGAGCATGTTGCAAAATTAAATTCTGAGGTGTGTCCTCAGCAATGATTTTTCCGAAATCCATAATAGCAATCCTTTGACAAAGCGTTTCAGCCTCTTCCATGTTATGGGTAGTTAAAACTATAGTCATGCCGGTTTTATTCAAGTCTAATACCAAATCCCATAAACTACGTTTAGCCTGAGGGTCCAATCCTGTGGTAGGCTCATCTAAAAATAGTACTAATGGATTATTAACAAGTGCGCAGGCAATAGAAAATCTTTGCTTTTGCCCTCCTGACAGTTCATTAGCTTTAGCGTTGGCTTTATCTTCTAGATTAACTTTTTTTAGAAGATCTCTGGGATTGTTTGTTGAGCTATATAAAGCACTAAATAAATTCAGGAGTTCGGACAAGGTCATATTATCAAAATATTCATTTGCTTGAAGTTGAACTCCAATAATTTGTTTAACTTCATATGGGTTATTACTAACATCTATTGAGTTAATAAAAGCAGTACCTCCATCTATGTCCTTGAGACCTTCTAGCATTTCTAATGTTGTAGTTTTTCCTGCGCCATTGGGACCTAAAATTCCATATATCTCTCCAGTATTTATAGACAGAGATATTCCATCGACTGCATTAAAAGATTTCTTTGAATCGTCTGAATCTTTATATGTTTTAACAAGGCTAGTTGCTTCAATTATTGTCATAGTTATAAATATTTAGTGATCTAAACCTTGCTCACATACTTAAAGGGACATAAAGGTTGATCAAAATAGTAATGGAGGAAGTTTAGCACTGTCTTTATTTTTGTGTTCGGTTGATTATTAGGATTGATGCGCTCATTGAAACTGGTAGACCCGAATGGACTCGAACCATCGACCTCCGCAATGTCAATGCGGCGCTCTAACCAAAACTGAGCTACGGGTCTATATCTACTAAAACCTATTGGATATAGGGTTTAGAGAAGCATTATACATTTTTCTTTTTTATTTAATACAGGTTTGTTGTTAGCCAACCCTCATAGACTCAATCTTTTCTTTAGTTGCTTTAAGAATTTCTTGACTCTCATCATCAGTCCTTTCATCCATTAATTTATCAATTTGCGTTAATGCTTTAGCTATTGAACCCCATGCACCATCTGTGCCGTTTCTTTCATGAATTAAATCTTGATATCTCTGAGTAATATCTCCTGGAATTTCTGAAGAGAACCTATGACAGATTATTCTTTCTGCAAATAATCTTAATCTTTCATCTTCAAAATTTCTTGAAATCTTTATAAGATGCTCTGAGTCATCAGACATGTGAAATTGTTGCATTAAATCCTTGTCTCTATTTGAAGGGAATCCTCCAGAATAAATAGTACCTTCGATATGTTCAGATTCAGGAAAACTCATCATTCTATCTTCCATGGCTTGAGAAACTTTTTGTTGAAAATCTTTATCAGATCTAACAATATCTGCCCTTCTTTGTAACTCAGAAAACTCAATATCGAAAGCATCTACATTATTAAGGTGTTTATGAGAACAGATAGGTATTGTCTTATTAATTTTGTATTTCTTTAAAGGACCGTCTCTGCCTTTTGCTTGAACTAATTTATTAATTTCAGTGAAATCTAAATCTAAAATATCATCAGGGTCATAACTTAAGTCATAAAAGACTATCTCATTTGGTCTACTAGCATCTCCACCACACATCACGACTGGATATCTAAATGTATGTCTTCTGTGTATTTCACCAAGCGCTAAAAAGTCATCTGAATAAAGTAATTCTTTAACGCCAGGTTTTGTTGAAATATTAACAAATGATTCAAATACCTCTGGCAGTCTATCTTTAATAATCCTGCACATCTCTATCATTAAATTACAGTCAGCTATAGCATCATGAGCGTCTCCAGCATCTATACCATGCTCTATAGCTAAATGTTCTAGCTTGTAACTAATACCAGGACCACCTTCAAATAAAGGCATGGATATTTCATCAGAAAAGAAAGCTGCTATGTTGTGAATCATTAACATCAAATCCAATCTGCCGTTTCCATTGGTATTTGTTGTATATGGTTCTAAAAGATTCCAAAAGAATTGTCTTCGCACCATTTCTTCATCAAACGCATGTCCATTATAGGTGATAAATATTGCTGGATTTTGAGCTGACCATTGCTTCCATTGCATCTGAAGATCTTTCATCATTTGATAATGAGAAACATTAGAATTAAAGAGATCTATCTTTTTATTGGTGATCATAGCCATAGGCTGAGGAATAATCCATGGCAAAGGAGCGCATCCTATATTCTGTTCACCCAAAGTATTAAGATCGGTGTCTGTTAGGACAGAGCCACACTGAAGTATCTGACTGAAATCTTTAAGAATTCCAGTAGTTTCAGTATCGTAAAAAACTAAATTTTTATCAGACAATTTAAGACGACATATATTTGCCAAGCTCTTGCCTGGCAACAGCTCTTCTATGAACTTCATCTGGACCGTCTGCAAGTCTTAGAGTTCTCATATGAGCATACATAGCAGCAAGGGGATACACTTGAGAAACACCAGCTCCTCCATGCATCTGAATAGCTCTGTCTAAAATATCGCAACATATATTAGGAGCAACTACTTTGATTTGTGCAATTTCACTAGCAGCAACTTTATTACCTACTGTGTCCATCATATGAGCTGCTTTTAATGTTAATAATCTTGCTTGATCAATCTCAATTCTAGAATTAGCAATAAGATCCATGTTTCCACCGAGTTGTACTAAAGGTTTTCCGAAAGCAACTTTTTCCATACCATGCCTACACATCATTTCTAATGCTCTTTCAGCAAGACCTATGGCTCTCATGCAATGATGAATTCTGCCCGGTCCTAATCTGCCCTGTGCTATCTCAAAGCCTCTGCCTTCGCCTAATAATAGGTTCTCTTTTGGCACTCTTACGTTTGTAAATTTAATATGTCCATGTCCATGAGGAGCATCGTCATAACCAAATACATGCATCATTTTCTGTATTTCAATACCTTCTGAATTCATTGGGACTAATATTTGAGATTGTCTCTGATGTCTATTATTCTCTGGATTGGTTACGCACATAAAAATAAGAATTTCACACCTTGGATCTCCAGCTCCTGAAGTCCACCATTTTTCTCCATTAATTACGTACTCATCACCGTCTAGTACTGCAGATGAAGCAATATTAGTTGCATCAGATGAAGCCACACCAGGTTCTGTCATTGCAAATGCAGAACGCATCTCACCATTTAATAGAGGTTTTAAATATTTCTCTTTGTGCTCTTCATTACCATACCTTTCAAGTACTTCCATATTTCCAGTATCTGGAGCGGAGCAATTAAAGACTTCTGAAGCAATACCATAAGCACCCATTATTTCTGCTAAATGAGCATACTCAAAGTTTGTTAGGCCAGCGCCATTATTACTTTCAGGTAAAAATAAGTTCCATAGTCCAGCTGCCTTAGCTTTTACTTTCATTTCTTCCATAATTGGAGGAACAACCCATGTACCGTTTTCGTCTTTAGATTGCTCTTCATAAAGGCTTTCATTATGAGCAACCTCTTTATCAATAAAATTACCAACTCTTTCAATTAGATCCTGCGCAACTGGTCTTAGTTCGGCTATCATTATAAAAACTCCCTTTATATGCTTATATTTGTTACCATTATAAGTCTGATGAATAGTGCAATTTGTGGACTTTTATATAATAGCTTTATGTTGATAACAAATCTATATCAAAAATGCAAAACACATCATCGTTTAATAGGTAATGGAGTTTGGTATGAAAATTAGTTCTTTTGATTTAAATTTATTTGTAATTCTTAATGCTATTTACACTGAAGGAAGTCTTACAAAGGCTGCAGAAGTAGTTGGAATCACTCAACCCGCAGTAAGTAATGCTCTATCAAGATTAAGAGAAAGATTTGGTGATGATTTATTCATAAGAACTGGTTCTGGAATGGTCCCCACACAAAAAACTGAAAATATTATTAATGATATTCAAAATGCTCTCTCTTTAATGCAGCAAAGCGTTAACGAGCCTGATACTTTTGATCCCAAGCTCTCAATTAGAAATTTTAAACTGTCACTTGGTGACGTATCAGAAGCTAGAGTTCTTCCTTACCTAATGAATAAGTTAGACAAAGATGCTCCTTATGTTTCGATGGGAAGTTATGCATATAGTCGATCAGATCAAGTTCATGCATTAGCAACGAATAATCTTGATTTTGTTGTTGATCCGGTTATACCGGAATCAGAAGAAATTAATTCATATAAAGTATTTGAAGATGATTTTGTAGTTATACATAGGGAAGGACATCCTATTTCAGAGATAAAAGATATCACTGTTGATGATATTCTTGCCCAAAGACACTTACATGTTTCTAATAGAAAACGTGGCCTTCATTTGATTGATGTAGAGTTGGAGAAAATAGGCTACAGAAGAGAAGTAGCTCTTAGGTGTCAGCATTTTCTTATTGCTCCAAGAATTATCAATTCAACAGATCTTGTTTTAATGGGTACTAGGAGTTTTGCTAAATCTCACGACCTTCCTTTCATAGAGGTGCCTACTCAATTGCCGTCGATGGAATACTTCTTAATGTGGCATAAGAGTGATGAAGGTGACGGCGGTCATCTTTGGATGAAAGATCTAATCATAGATGCTTTCGTTGACGCTAAAAAATAAATTTAACCTAAATTATGTCCACCGGTTTTAACTATTCCACCATCGGATGTAATAGTTTCACCAACTGTATATGCTCCTGCTCTAGAACATAAAAATATAGTCAAACCTGCAATATCCTCTGGAGAACCAACTCTATGTCTTGGGTTATGCTTTTCAATTTCAGAGTAATCTTCATTAACTGCTGATCCCAGCATTGCACTTGGGTATGGGCCTGGAGCTATTGCATTTACCAATATATCTTCCTTTACCAGCTTAGCTGCCATTACCCTTGTTAAATGATGAACAGCAGCTTTAGATGTACTATAAGAATAAGTTTCAAAGGCTGGAACATTTAATCCATCTATAGAACCAATATTTACAACTCTTGAAGGATCTTCAACAGAAGCTCTTAATTTTAATAATGACTTCATTTTTTGAGTTAAGAAAAACATACTTCTTACATTAAGATTCATTACCTTATCCCAGCCAGCTTCAGAAAAACTTTCAAAAGGTTCAGCCCATGCAGCTCCAGCATTATTGATAAGGAAGTCTATGCCTTCTTCTCTTTCTTTTATTTCATTAGAAAAAGCTTCGATACCTTCAACATTACTAAGGTCACATGGAATGGCAATACACTCTGCATTATATTTATCAGATAACTCATTAGCTTTTTCAATTAAAGCTGGTGCCTTTCTGGCAGAAATATAAACTTTTGCACCATTTGCTAAAAAGCCAGCGGTTATCATTTCACCAATTCCTCTAGAACCACCAGTTACAACAACAACTTTATCTTTAACACTGAATAAATTATTAATTTCCATTTTTTTAAACCTCTGAATGTTTTTCGACAATTATATATTGGATTTATGAATAATGTTCCCTAGAAAAAACATTACTGGCAATCAATATTTGTAGGATATTTATTAAAATTATCTAAGTGTTATAGAATAGGCTATGTTTTTATTTCATTTGAGCGCTCTTGCTGTTTCTTTGACAGTTTTAATTTGGGGTGCAGATAAGTTTGTTGAAAATTCATCCTTGATAGCTAAAAAGCTAGGCCTAAGTGAACTAACAATTGGCTTAACTATAGTTGCGCTTGGAACATCAGCTCCAGAAATATTTGTTGGGATATCATCAGTCTTAAATGCAAGTGAAGAATTAGCTATGGGCACAGTGGTTGGCTCTAATATTTCTAATATTGCCTTAATATTTGGAGTCTCGTGTATTGGTATTTCATTAAAACCATCTAAAACTCCATTTGTTCAGTTCATACCTTTTATATTAGGGGCGATTATCTTAGGCGTTTCACTAAGCGATCTTAAGATATCTTCCTTTGAGAGTTGGATGTTTTTACTTTTATTCATACTTTTCTTATTTATTACATATAAATATAAAGGGGAAGAAATGGTTGAAATTTCAGAAGAGAATAACCTCAAGATTAGCTCAACTGTTTTATTTCTTTTCATTGGCCTTATTGCATTAATTGGAGGTTCTAATTTTGCAGTCATCCATGCTGAGGCTATAGCTGTGATGTTAAATGTTCCTCAGCTTATAATAGGATTAACAATAATAGCTATTGGTACAAGTCTCCCTGAGCTTGCAGCTACTATCTCTGCAATTATAAAAAATAAGAATGATATGGTTATAGGAAATGTAATCGGCTCAAACGTTCTAAATATAGCTTTAGTAGTTCCTATAATTGGCTTCTTTTCAGATGTGACACTTCACCCTGCAATCTTCTCAAGAGATTATCTAGTTATGATTATTGCAACTATTCTTTTTGTTTTGGTAGCAACAGCATATTCTTCAAAATTATTTAGCATCAACCTAATAAGGTTTATAGGATGTATTTTCGTTGCAGGTTATATAGGATATATACTAAGTTTAAGTGGACTTATTTAAGTCCCTTAGATATTTAAGAAGGCCTATTCCTACCAAACAGGTGCAAACTTCAGTTATAAAAAAGCTATTTAAGAAGCTTGGTGTTGAAGGAAGCATAGAAAATATTACTCTTCCTGATGCTATTGATCCTGTTAAAAAAGTTATAAATTTAATAGCGAAGATACCTATGTGTTCTTTGAAGATTCCAACCAAACACATCAAGCCAATACCTAAATTAAGCCCTCCGTATAGCCCAGCTATTTCTGAGTAACCAATTTCACTTGAGACACTCAAGCCAACTATATCCATAAATGAAGGAGCGCTAATATCAACGGCATTCAATAATGGATCCAGAATGGCCCAAACACCTATCAAAAGGTACATGATGCTCATTAGTAATAAAAATAATCTAATTAACCAAAACATATATTTAATCTCCATGTCAGTATTTTTCTTGCAATGAATAACAACAAATTACACAATACATTTTTACCATAAAAATAAGATGTCTAAAAGATTTATTAAAACTTTTGCAATATCATATATATTAATTATGAGTATGAATATTAATGCTGATTACATCCAACTCTCAACTGCTGACGTTCTTAAAATACCTTTACCTCTTCCATATAACGGAATAGTTTATGAAAAATCTTCTATTGAAGATTTTATTTCAAGTGCTGTTAAGGCTGATAAGCAACCTGTACTTATTTTTGGTGGTAATTGGTGTCCTGATTGCAGAATTCTATCTGGATCTTTGAAAATGCCTACTATGAAAAAATATATGAGTCGTAATTTTGATGTAATGCATATTGATGTTGGTAGATATGAAATTAACATGGATCTATTAGAAATGTTTGGTATAGAAAAGGAAAAAGGAGTTCCAAGAGTTTTGGTATTTGATAAGAAGAAAAATCTTATTAACAGCTCAACTACAAAAGAATGGACTACAGTAAGAGAAAGAAAACAACAAGAAATATTTAATTACTTTCAAGATCTAACTTTATAAGCATTTAATATTTAAAGTGTTTGATCTCTTCTCCACTTTTGCCAATATCAGTCATAGCCTTAATACCAATTTCTAAATGAAGATCTACCCATTTTTGAGTGACTGCTTTATCTGAAGTTTCAGTTTTGACTCCTTCTGGTGTTAAAGGAACATCTGATACAAGAAGAAGCGCTCCTCTAGCAATCTCGTTGTAATGACCTACAGTAAAGACTGTTGCTGTTTCCATATCAACACCTATAGCAGTTGTCTTTTTTAATCTTTTAAGAAACGGCTTATCGTGCTCCCAAACTCTTCTATTGGTTGTAAATATAACCCCAGTTCTGTAATCACTTTCTTTTTGAATAATAATATCTGATACAAATTTATGGAGTTTGAAAGAAGGTAGTGCTGGAACTTCTAAAGGAAAATAGTCATTTGATGTTCCATCACCCCTTATAGCTCCAATAGGTAGAATAAAATTTCCAATCTCTGAAGAATTCTTCAGACCGCCACATTTTCCTAAAAATAAAACGCCTTTTGGCTTTACTGCAACCAATAAGTCCATGATTGTGGCTGCATTAGGAGAGCCTATTCCATAATTGATAATGGTTAAGCCGTCGTCATTGGTAGAAGCCTGCATAGCTCTACCCTCACCATAAACTTCTGACGAGAATCTATTTGCAAATTTTTCTACGTAGTCTCTAAAGTTGGTGATAAGAATATAATCACCGAATTTGTCCAATGGCATTCCTGTATATCTTGGAAGCCAGTTTTTTGCTATTTCTAATTTTGTTTCCATCAACTATTATAACTGCATATCTTTATCTATCAATATTAAGAATATATATATAAATAGGATAGATTTTTATTAAAAAGCTTTATTCAAACTGTTTGTCAGCACTTGCAAACAATAAATAGTAAATTCCACCAAATATTAGCACTCCAGAGCATATATTAAATATCAATGTCCATGAGTTGGTTATTTGCAAGATAGTGCCAGCAATCATTGGGCTTAGAATAGCGGCGACCATCCCAAGACTTCCTGCAATTCCAACTAGAGAGCCTGTATATTTTGGACCAAGATCAGCATGATTGACTCCAAAACCACCTGCTCCAATTCCAGTACATAAATTAGTTAGACAAAGTAGGCAAATAATTATTATATGAGAGTCTTGGAATGGGATTAAAAATAGAAACAAGGCAGATCCAAAAAATCCTATAGTGTTAACAATTTTTCTTACTTTGATTACCTTATAACCATTCTTAATAAGGCTATCCGCCAAGATACCTCCAAGCATAAGAGAAATAACAGAAACAATACTAGGTATTAAAATTAATAAAATAAATACCTTGGAGCCCAAATCGACACCCAGTCCGCCCATTTCAGTTGGTGAACTTATAAATTTAGGGAGGTAGGATAGGAAAGTGAATAGAGCCCAATTATTACAAAAAGTTGCTACAGCTATTGCTAAAAAAGGTCCGTTATTAATTAATTTTAAGAAAGGTATAGTCGGTGCTGCAGAGTTTGCAGGAGCTTGAGCTCTTATGTATTCTAATTCTTCTTTAGATATAGATTTATGGTCCTCAGGGTATGAAGTAACCAACTTATTCCAAAAGAAAAACCATATTATTCCAAGAGCTCCAAATGAATAAAAAACCCATTCCCATGAATATGCTTCAATAATCAAAGCTGTTACAACCAATCCAAATACCGTGCCTACTGCCATACCACTATTGGTAAAAGCTATTGCTCTAGTTCTCTCTTGAAAAGGAACCCATCTTGCATATATAGAGTGCCAGGAAGGAAAGGTAATTCCCTCACCTAATCCCATCATTACTCTGATGAAGATTAAAAAAAAGAACCCGCTATAGGCAAAAGCAGGCGTAATAACTGTGAAGAAAGACCATAATAGTAGACCGTATGCTAAGATTATTTTTCCACCATATTTGTCAGCTAAAAAGCCACCGATGGTCATTGATATTAAATAACCAAAGTAAAAAGAACCAAGAATAATACCAACTTGTGATTCACTCCAACCAAATTGTTCCTGCATTGGAATAATGGCAACAGAAAGATTTACCCTATCTATATAGCAGATAAAAACTGCCAAAAAAGACATGAAAACCACTCTAAAACGAACTGGAATAATCATTTTTATATTAAAAAATTGTTATTAGTATATTAACTTATATAGATTATTTTTGTTTTTTTAGCCTTTCATCCAAGGATTTAAGGGCCAAGTTGCCTGTTGATCCCAAAGAGTAGTTCTTTGCGTTTGATGAGGGTAATTTAGAAGAATCCTCTGAGTTCTTTATCAAATTATATGCATCTCTAAAAGGGGTGCCTTTGGATACTTGAGCATAAACCTTATCTGTCATTCTCATCTCATCATCAATATATTTACTAGATTGTATTTTATTAACTTTGATTGAATTAATTAATCCTGGAAGGATATTTAATGATTTAAGGGTAATATCAAAACTTGATATTAATCCTCTTTTAGTTAGCTGAAGATCTCTATGATATCCACTTGGCAGAGAGAGTAAATTTTCTAATTCTGATGACTGACCTGCAACTATTGCATAGTTAGCTCTTAGAATTTCTATAACATCTGGATTATGTTTGTTCGGCATTATTGAAGACCCAGTCTGGTAGACACTATTAATACTAACCAAATCAAATTCTTGAGATAGAAACAAACTCATATCCCAAGAAAATTTTCTAATATCTAACATGGATTGTTTTAAAGTATTGAGGATCTGCATCTCATATTTACCTCTGCTATTTTGTATATAAAGACTATTTAACTGCGTTCTCTTGAAACCTAATTCCTTGGTTACAAGCTTTCTGTCCAAAGGAATCCCAACCCCATAGCCTGCAGCACTTCCAAGCGGGTTTGAGTCTATCCAATCAATTGTGCTATTAATAAGATCAATATTATCAATGAAGGATTCAGCATATGAAGAAAACCAAAGACCCCAAGATGATGGCATAGCTCTTTGAAGATGCGTATATCCTGGCATTGGAAGATCTTCATGCTTCTTTGCAAGCTTTAAAAAAGTTTTAGCCACTAATTTATTTGCTTTTTTAAAGTCAATTAAATTTTGTTTAGCAAAAAGTCTCATTGCAACAATAACCTGATCATTTCTGCTTCTTCCTGTGTGGACTTTTTTACCTAGATCGCCTAATTCTTTGATTAAATAAAATTCTATAGCAGAGTGGCAATCTTCATACTTATTAGATAGCTTGAAAGAGCCTTCAAGAAATTTGATTTTTAATTCCTTGAGAGACTTCGTTAGTTTGGCTAATTCATTCTTTTTAATGATCTTAATAGAGCATAATCCTTTTATGTGCGCCAAGGTTGCGTCTACATCATAGATAAATATGGATTTATCTAACTCTATATCTTCGCCAGCTAAAAATGCCGTTACTTCGTTGGAAGGAGTATTTCCTTTTGTATTCCATATTTTTTTATTCATAATTTATTCCTGTTAATTCATCAATTCCACAAACACAATTAAGGTTTTGAATTATTTGAGTAGCCGCTCCTTTTAAAAGGTTGTCTAAAACACAACACATGGTGAGACTTTTTCCATCTTCTCCAATTGAAAAGCCACCGATATGAACTAAATGAGTACCCGCAACTTTATTGATCATAGGTATTTCTTCTCCTATCTTGATGAGATTACTATTTTTGTAAAAGTCTTCAAAATATGTCATGACTTCCTTTGAAGAATGTCTATCTTTTAATTGCATATGAGAAGTAATTAAAATTCCTCTAAAAAAATTACCAACATGAGGACTAAATGTTAAATTTTCATAGCAATTTTTAATAACCTCTTTCTCATGGATATGGCCAGATAAAGAATATGGAATGATGTTATCTAGGAGGTTTTCAGGGTCATTTTTTGCGCTTGGTGAGGCGCCAGCTCCACTATATCCAGAAATACCCATACAGCTTACCCTGCCATCAATTAGTTCTTTGATAGGCTCTATAGAAAACTGTATTGCTGATGCATAACACCCTGGATTACTTATTCTATTAGTGATTTTATCTTTTGTTATTTCTGGAATTCTGTAATGCCAGCTTTTATCAAACCTATAATCAGAACTTATATCAATAATTATTATATTAGGGTGCATAGAATCAATCTCTTTAATAAAATCAAATGATTCGTTGTTTGCTAAGGCCATAATTACAATATCAACATCTATTAATTCTAGATTAGACTTATCTAACAATGAGTATTTCAAATTTTGAGATTTAGTGTACTCAGTCACAAACTCTCCCTCAGCAGAAGTTGAAAATATCTTAGTAAGAAAGAATAGAGGATGTACATTTAATATCTTAATTACCTCAGAGCCAACAAAGCCCCTCCCTCCAATCATAGCTATATTATATTTATCTTTCATAAGAGATTGTTTCAGATTGATTGATAGCGTAATTAATGCAAATTGAAACTTCTATTGGATCACTTATGCCTATCCAGTAAATATTCCATTTATCGTGTTTTTGAAAACCGTCGCAAACACCTTTATAAAAATCATTAATTCCATTACTGGGCCTTGATCTCCAAAATACTTTCTTATGATCTGAAAGCATCTTATTCCATATTGCGTTTCCTAAGCCTTCTCCTCTTGCTGAGGAAACAACTGCAAATTTATCCATATAAGGTATTTCTTGATCATGTGAAACAACAATTGCTGCCCTGTTACATGTACTTTTATAAAAATCATTATTTTCTTTACTGAAGTAATCCTCTATAAGTTTTCCATTGAATGAGGATTCTAAGATTGATGTAATAATTTTTGAATCTCCTTCATTAAGATTATTGTATTTATCAATTTGATGACCTGCTTTTACTAAAGTTCCAAAACCTGCATCAGTGAATAATTCTCTATTTAGGTGTAAAGGTTTCGTGATTGATACTGAGCTATTACTTGGCAGGGAATCTAAAAGGATTTTTATTTGCTGAAGTTTTAGTTTCATTCCAGAATGAAGCCAATCTGTAAGCATTAACGACTCGTAATCATCTTTAATACTAATATTAGAAATTAGATTGTCATTAGCATCCAAAACACCACCAATTTCACTTAAAAAAATAACCTTATCGGGTTCAATTTCTTTTGCTAAAGCCAACGTTGCTTTATCAGCATTGATATTTACTATCTGTTTATCAATTGTAGCTCCCATTGGAGCTATTACCGGTATCCCTCCATTCGCAATAATATCCTGTATCTTTTGAGAATAAGTTTCATTGATTTCACCTACATAGCCTAAATCCTTATTCTCAATAGTGCACTTAAAGATACCTTCAACAAGAGAAATAGCGTTTACACCCTTATCTATAAGAGCTGCTGTTATTTTTAAATTTTCACCTTTGAATACATCTATAGCTACTTTTAAGACTTCTTTTGAGGTTATTCTCTGCCCATCGTTAAAAGAAAACTTTATTTTTCTGTTTTCAAGCTCAGCAGATAATTTTGGCCCGCCTCCATGAACAATAATTGGTCTTAATCCAACCTCATTTAAAAAAGCTAGAGAAGAAACAAGATTTTCTAAATCATTCTCTATTACAGCCCCGCCAACTTTAATAACAGCAAATCTATAATCGTCCGAAGAAAATCTACTTAAATATTTTCTAATCTCTTTTTCACTACTTATACTACTAAGAAGTTTTAAAATTGTATTTTTAGTTACACTTTGGTTCATATTATTTTTTATTTATATCTGTCCATGTAGCAGTACTCTGGCCTAAAAGCTTTATAAATCCTGCAGATTCTTCCACTCCCCATGATGCAGACTGAGCATAAATAGCTTCTTTACTTATTAATATTTTTTTTGATTTAACTGAAACTGCCTCTACCTTTCCTGGACTAAGAAGCAGGGTAACTTCACCATTAACAGGGGTCTGAATATCTTCAAGGAAATTTTCAAGATTTCTAGTTAAGGGATCAAAGTAAAATCCTCCATAGACTAGCTCTACCCACCTTTTTCCTACCGTAGGTTTGAAGAAGTTTTGTTTGTCAGTAAAAATAGACTCTTCCAATGCTCTGTGTGCAGATTGAAGTATAGATATTCCAGGGGCTTCAAATAAAAATCTACCTTTTATTCCTATTATGGTATCACTGGCAAATATCTCTCTACCTATTCCATACTTACCTCCAATTTTATTTAGAGCTCTTAACATATCAGGTCCTTTAAGAGATTTTCCATCAAGTTTTTTTGCCTCTCCTTTTAGAAAACTAATAGTTATTCTTTTTAACTTGGATGGATATTTATCTGGAGTAGCGCATAAAATATAGCTTTCTTTAGATGGCTCTTTCCATTCATCAATCTCAGAGCCAGAAACAGTAGCTCCCATTAAATTTTCATTAACACTATAAGTAGAATGAAGACTAGATACTTTAAAGCCTCTTTTTTGAAGATACTCTTGCTCGTATCCTCTGACATCTGATACTTTATTTTGAATTTCTCTAATTGGAGTAATTGTTTTGTAATCACCAAAGGCTTGAATAGATAAATCAAATCTAACCTGATCATTACCCATACCAGTGCAACCGTGAGATATATATTTAGTACCTAGTTTCTTACAGAGTTTGATAGCTTCTTTAACAATTAGGTACCTATCGGAGCATAAAGCTGGATATTTATCCTGGTATAAAGATCCTGACCATACCAAAGGTTTAATTATTTCCTTCCATAAAGCGGAATCAATATTTACGTTGATATGCTTATTTACTCCAAGCTCTTTAGCTCTTTTAGTAATTTTTAATTCTTCTTTTTTTGCAGTACCTCCTGTATTTACAAATATAGAGTGAACCTCATAACCCTGTTCAATCAAATAAGGTACACAAAAGCTAGTATCTAGACCCCCAGAAAATGCTAAAACAATTTTTTTCATATTATTTATCCTTTAAGTAATTTAGTTAACAATGATTTTTGAACATGCATTCTATTTCCAGCTTCTTGAACTGCAACACAATAGTCAGAGTCCATGACACCATCAGTTGCCTTAATATTTCTTCTAAGAGGCAAGCAGTGGCTAAATAAAGCATTATTTGTTAGTCCCATCTTATTTTCATCAACAATGAAATGCTTAAATTGATCTCTGATAACTTTTTCACCCTGAGGATTGCCATAATAGTTAAGAGACCCCCAACTTTTAGCATAAACAATATCTGCATCCTTATAGGCTGACTCGATATCATGTGTTATTTCAAATGTTGAATTATTATCGTCACAATTAGCTTGAGCTTGTGATGTAAAGCTATTATGAAGAATATAATCCTCACTCGGACATAACAACTTTACATTCATTCCAAATTTACTAGCTATCATTAATGAAGAATTCGCAACTGCGGTATTTAAAGGTTTTGGATGATATGTCCATGTTAAGAGGTAATCTTTGCCTGACAAGTCACCATAATGTTCTTGCATAGTAAGAATGTGGGCCAGTTCTTGGCAGGGATGAGTAATGGTTTCCATATTCACCACTGGTACAGAAGCAAACTTTGCGAAACTGTTAATTACATTATCAGAGAGATCTTCATCTAAGTTAATAAATTTAGGGAAAGCTCTTATGGCGATTAGGTCACAATATTCAGATAAAACTTTAGCTACTTCAATAATGTGCTCTTCTGATTCCTCATCCATTATTGAGTTTATTTTGAATTCTATTGGCCATGCATCTTTGCCTGGATGGAGCACAACTGCATACCCTCCTAATTCTTGAATACCAATCTCAAAACTAGTTCTTGTCCTCATTGATGGGTTAAAAAATAAAAGTGCCACTGATTTATTTTTTAGTGTCTCCTGGAATTTATTTTTTTTAAGATCTTTTGCATAATCCAAGATCTCTTGTAATTCTGTTTTTGACCAATCCTGCGTAGAAATAAAATTTTTCATAGTTACCTTTTTTTAAGTGAAAAAAAACCCAGCAAAAGCTGGGTCTAATTCACAATAGATAGGCCCAGCTATAAAGCAGGTACCCGTCTTAATTGTGTATTTAAGTTTTTCATGTGCAATGAGTATATCTATTAATAATAATTTGTAAACTTTTAGTCGAGTTGCTCATACTCGATCCAATCAATTAAAAATCTATGATTATCAGGATTTTCTTTATTTGTGCAGTCTTCGTTAGAGCAAAAGGCCTTTTTATCAACCAGGTAATCATCATACTTTCCACCTACCGCAGCATTAATAATCATGTAATATTTTCTATTAAAGGGATAAGGAAATTTAGTAAATTCAGGGTGACTTTTATCAACAACAAAGTAAGGATCTTTTTCTTTATCTAAATAAAACTTCATTTCATTTTCTTTCCACTCGAGGGAAATAGAATGGAATTTATCTTGAAACCTTACAGTTCTAGGAATTAAAACCTCTCCAACAAGTGTTGATTTATCATCAAATTTTTGCCCAAAATGGAGAGCTGAACTGGCAACATTAGAGATTCTCCCTCTATTCTCCATAATATCTATTTCGCCACCTTGAGGCCAAATAATCTCTTCATTGGGCATTAACCAAAATGCCGGCCAAAATCCAATTCCAGCAGGCACCTTAAAACATATTGTTATTCTTGATGGGTAAGTAAAATCTTTAAGATACTTGGTATCTATTCTTGCTGAGGTGAACTTAAAACCTTTATAAAGACCATTCTTCTTTCTAATAGGTTGGATTTTTAAGAGCCCATCTTCAATTAATAAATTTTTAGAGGTATTGGTTTTAGTCTTTTTCTTTGAAGGCTTTGTGTAATATTGAAGTTCGCCATTACCCCAACCAGAAATATATTCACCCCTATCAACGAAACCATTAGATACAGCATATTTCCATGTTGACTTGGATAAAGATTCTTCTTCAAACTCTTCAGACCAGTTTAAATTATCAACAGGAGTTCTATCTCTACAATATGAATTTTGATCGATGGAGTATTCTTTAGAATTTATAATTTTGCTTACAACTATATCTCCTTCATCTGCATGCGATACAAAGAAAAGAAATATAAGAGTAAAGAAAGATAATTTTTTCATAAGAAAACTAAAGATTGGTAGGGATGGAGGGAGTCGAACCCACACGCCTTGCGGCACTAGGTTCTAAACCTAGCGTGTCTACCAGTTCCACCACATCCCCACGCTCAAGCATTATATAGATTATTATTATTTAATGGAAAGGTTTATGAAGGAGATTTACAAATTGTAATCTAATTGATTTTTTCTACTTTTTTGAACTATATATATAGAAATAGCAAAAATGATAGCTAATACAAACGTTGTTATTGAATAATCCGTAAAGCCTTCATATATAAAAGCAAATATTTTGGATACGATCATGAATGCAATGATTGAAAATACAACATTTCCTACTCCAACCTTAGATGATGAGTAAAGAAATCTAATTGAAAGATAGCCAAGTGCCATCATAAAACCAGCATAACCCCTTGCAAAATGAGCTAACTCTACCGAGTTAACATAAACAGGTAAAATAGAGCTATTAACTTCTGGACTTAAAACAACAATAGCTCCTGCTATGATCAACAATACAGAAATAATCAATATGATTGATCTAAAAATAATCATAAAACTCCAAGCATATAAAGAGCTATTAAGAAGGATAATCCTCCAATAGCCATCCATATGTACATTTCTTTATAATTTTTAAACTTATATGAGTTAATTGCAAGAAAACAACAAAAAATCGGTGCTACAACAAGAACACCATAGCCGATTAAAATAGCTAATGGAATAAATGCTAAAAGTAAGAAAACTTGTAAAAAAGTCTTATTCATACATATATGAGACAACTATTTGAATATATTGTCAATTTCATCAATCCTCAAGTTCAATAGTTTCTTGGCTCATCGCAGTAATCTCTGTTTGAATTTCAGCAATTGTCTGATTTAACTGTTTTTTATAATTGTTAAGAGCTTGCACAGAGTCATCAATCAATATTAGCTGTGTTCCGATTGTTTGAAGTCTTGATTGTATATCAGCTAATTCAGACTCAGAAAACTTAAGACTATCAAGACTGTCTGTATTTGCTGTAATTATTTCTTGATTATCTTTTATTGCCTTAGTAGAAGTATCAAGCAACGAATTTATAGACTTTATTGAATTTTCAAGGTCTTTTGTGGATGCAATCAGCTTTGTAATATTAGCTTTATTTCTTTTATTGCTAAGATCCCATAACTTTCTGACTTCTTTATCTAAGAATTGTATGGAAGAAGAGATATCACTCAACGAATCATTATTGGTTTCATCGGCAATATTAATCTGCTCTTCAATAACAATCATTCTTTCATCTAATGACTTAAAAGACTCTTGAATAGATTTAGATTCATAGCTCTGCCATATACCAAGTGAAAGAATGCTCATAAATACCAAAACATATAAAAAACCTACAAAAAGTCCTCCTGAGCTTGCTTGCTTTAGATATGCTGGAGATGTTTTATCTGGTTTCATATATTTACTTATTTATAATAATAATAAAATTACTCTATAATATATTTTACATTAACTATATAAATAAATATGAATTTAGATTTCTCAGACGATCAAAAGTACCTCCAGGATGAGGCAAAAAAATTTCTAGAAAAAGAAAATTCTATTTTAAGAAATAGAAAGGTTTTAGACTCAGATGACAATCTTGATAAAGATTTATGGGATAAGATCGTTCAACTTGGTTGGACGGGTGTGAGGATTCCTGAAGAATATGGCGGGCTTGGCCTTGGCCATCTTGAACTTTGTGTTATTGCTGAAGAATTGGGCAGACACTTGGCGCCGGTGCCGTTTTCATCCTCTGTTTATCTTTTCACAGAAACAATTATTAAGTATGCTAGTGAAGAAATAAAAAAAGATATTCTTCCAAAATTAATATCTGGAGAAATCATAGGAACTCTTGCAGTAACCGAGGATTTTTTTGCTCCAACAAAATTAAATATAAAAACAACAGTTTCTAGTAATCTTATTTCAGGCAGAAAAATAGGAGTTCCTGATGCAGGAATAGCCACTCATTCTATTGTTGTTGCAAAATCTGATGAAGGCATTAATTTAAGGTTAATTGATTTATCTACAGATGGAATTGTTGTAGAACATCAAGAAAACATAGATGAAAGTAGAGGACATTTTTCAATTGATATTGATAAAGTAGAAAGTATATTGATTGGAGGTAAGTCTAATGGGTGGGAGCTTTATGAAAGTATATTGGATCAAGCTGCAGTTTTGTTTGGCTTTGAACAAATTGGTGGATCGCAAGCTACCCTGGACATGGCAATTAATTATGCAAAAGAAAGGTACGCTTTTGGGCGTCAAATTGGATCATTCCAAGCTATTAAACATAAGCTAGCAGATATGTATGTTGCTATTACATTGGCTAAATCTAATTCGTATTATGCTGCATGGGCTCTATCAACTGATTCATCAGATCTTCCAGTCGCTTCAGCAACAGCAAGAGTTAGTGCAACTAAAGCTTATCAGCTTTGCTCGAAAGAAAATATCCAAACACATGGCGGGAATGGCTATACATGGGAGTACGACTGCCATCTTTTTTATAAAAGATCAAAGCTTCTATCAGTTAATATAGGGTCTATGAGCAATTGGAAGGAAAAACTAGTCAGTAATTTAGAACAATCGAACACACATTAGGAATACAAAATGGATTTCAACGATACACAAGAACAAGCAAAATTTAGACAAACATGTAAAGAATGGTTAGAGAAGAATGCCACTAAAAAACAAGATGGCATTCAGGAAAATTCTTTTGCAAATGCAGATTTCTTAAGTGTTGCTAAAGAATGGCAAAAGAAAAAATATGATGCTGGTTGGGCAATGCTTCATTGGCCTAAAGAGTTTGGTGGTTTGGCTGCATCGCCTATTGAAAGAATTATCTGGGCTGAAGAAGAATCTAAGTTTAATGTCCCTCAAGGAATATATGAGATAGGCCTTGGAATGTGTGGACCCGTAATGATGGAATATGCAACGGATGAACAAAAAGCAAGATATCTGCCATCAATGGCCGAAGGATCAGAAATATGGTGCCAATTATTTTCAGAGCCATCAGCAGGATCAGACGTAGCTGGCTTAAGAAGTAAAGCTGTTAAAAATGGAGATGAGTGGGTTATTAATGGGCAAAAGGTATGGACTTCAGGTGCTCATTTTTCTGACTTTGGTATTTTAGTTGTAAGGCATGATCCAGATTTAGAAAAGCATAAAGGTATGACTTTCTTTTTTGTTGATATGAAATCTCCTGGAATTGAAGTAAAGCCTATAAAACAAATTACCGGTGGCTCGAGTTTTAATGAAGTTTACTTTACTGATGTTGTTATACCTGACTCACAGAGACTTGGAGCAATTGGTGATGGCTGGAAAGTTGCAATTACAACTTTAATGAATGAGAGACTTGCTGTTGGTGATGCTAATGGTGCTGATGTTGAAGATGCTTTTAGATGGGCAAAAAAACAAGACGATTCAGGTGAGCCGCTAATCAATAATAATGCTGTAAGAGAGTCTATTGCAGATTGGTATTGCGAAGCTAATGGGTTAAAAAATACTAAATTAAGAACCATGTCAGCTCTTTCCAAGGGACAGACTCCAGGACCTGAAGCATCTATTACAAAAATAGTAAGTGCTAATAAGCTTCAAGATATAGGTAATTTTGGAATGGATTCATTAGATATGGCTGGTATGCTAAAAAATGATGATGCAGATATTAATGGCTTTCATGGAGCATGGTTGGGAGCTCCTGGGTTAAGAATAGCTGGTGGAACTGATGAGATTCTTAAAAATGTAATTGCAGAAAGAGTACTTGGATTGCCTCAAGACCCTAGGGCTGATAAGAATATAGCTTTTAAAGACATACCCTCAGGAAACTCTTAATTAAGATTTAAGTTGCGGGAATAAAAGGACATCTCTTATTGAGGACTGATTAGTTATCATCATAACCAATCTATCAACACCAATACCAACTCCAACAGCAGGTGGCATGCCGTGCTCTAAGGCTATAACGTAGTCCTCATCATAGGACATAGCTTCTTTATCACCGGTATCCTTTGCTTTTACTTGTTCTCTAAATCTTTCAGCTTGATCATCTGGATCATTTAATTCACAGAAACCGTTAGCAATTTCTTTTCCACCTATAAACAGCTCAAATCTATCAGCTATATTAGAATTTTCATTGTTTCTTCTAGACAAAGGTGAAACTTCTACTGGATATCCAATTACAAAAGTTGGTTGGATAAGTTTATCCTCAACCGTATTCTCAAATATCTCTAGCAGCTCTTTACCACTCATTTTATCGAGATCGCTTTGGGATAAGCTCTTATTTTCTTCCAAAACCAAATCTGAAAGATAAGCTTTCTTAAAATTATTTAAATCAATTTCATCGTCACCCCAAGAAAGATTTAATGAATTATTTATTTCTTCGGCAGCCTTTTTAATCATATTTTCAGTGAATTGAATAGTATTTTCTAAAGTAGTAAATGCTTCATAATATTCAAGCATCGTGAACTCAGGGTTATGCCTGGTGGATAAGCCTTCGTTTCTAAAACTTCTATTAATTTCAAATACTCTTTCAAAGCCACCAACAAGCAATCTTTTTAAATAAAGCTCTGGAGCAATTCTTAGGAATAATTCTCTATCAAGTGCGTTATGCATTGTTACAAAAGGCCTTGCAACAGCTCCACCGGGAATTGGATGCATCATTGGAGTTTCAACTTCTATAAAGTTTTTATCTTTTAAAGATGTTCTCAAAGATTCAATTATATTTGTTCTGTCTATGAATACTTGTTTGGATTCACTGTTACTCATTAAGTCTAGATATCTTTGTCTGTATCTTGTTTCAATATCAGATAGTCCTTTAAATTTATCTGGCATTGGTCGAATAGATTTAGTTATCAAGACAACATCGTTTGCTTCAATAGTCAGTTCTTCTGTTTTGGTTCTAAATAATTTACCTTTAACACCAATGATATCTCCAAGATCCCAAGTCTTAAAATCTTCATACAGGTCAATATCTACAGTATTTTTGCTAACATAAATCTGAATATCACCACTTGAATCTCTAATGGTCGCAAAGCTAGCATTGCCCATGACTCTCATAAGAACCACCCTTCCTGCAACAGATATTCCTTCAATATTTTTTTCTTCTAATTCTGCTTTTGAAAAAGAGTTATTTTCTAAATGTATATCAGCAGCATAATGTTCTTTTTGGAAGTCATTAATATAAGCTTTATTGTTACTCCTCAGAGCTTCAAGCTTTTTTCTTCTTTCTTCAATTATGCCCTCTTCGCCGCCTATATTTTCTTCTGACATTTAAACTCCTGCTTTTAAACTTGTTTTCATAAATTCATCAAGATCGCCATTAAGAACTGCTGATGTATTTCCTGTTTCATACCCTGTTCTTAAATCTTTTATTCGAGATTGATCGAGAACATAAGATCTAATCTGACTTCCCCATCCTATATCTGACTTACTTTCTTCAAGTATTTGTCTCTCCTCATTCTGTTTTTGTAATTCTAACTCGTATAGCTTTGATTTTAATTGTTTAAGCGCACTTTCTTTATTTTTATGTTGTGACCTTCCACTTTGACACTGAGTTACAACACCAGTTGGTACATGGGTGAGTCTCACCGCTGAATCCGTTTTATTAACATGTTGCCCACCTGCCCCAGACGCTCTATAAGTATCAATTCTAATATCTGCATTATTGATATTAATTTCAATAGAATCATCAACCTCTGGCGATATAAAAACAGATGCAAAAGAGGTGTGACGCCTGCTACCAGAATCAAAAGGTGATTTTCTAACTAATCTGTGGATGCCAGTTTCTGTTCTCAGCCAACCATATGAATGATCGCCGCTAACATGAAGAGTAGCTGATTTTATACCTGCAATTTCCCCGTGTGATATTTCTGTTATATCAATATCAAAACCTCTGCTTTCTGCCCATTTTGAATACATTCTTAATAACATTTCTGCCCAATCTTGAGCTTCAGTTCCACCAGAGCCGGACTGTATTTCTACATATGCTGATGCTGGATCCATTTTATTAGTAAACATCTTGCTAAATTCAAGCTCCGAAACAGCAGAGTCTAGGTCTGAAAACTCTTTAATAATTTCATTAACAGAACTTTCATCAGATTCAGCTTCTGCAATTTCTAAGAACATAAGACCATCTGCTACTTTTTCTTCAACTGATTTAAATGATATTAATGATTTCTCAAGAGCAGTCTTTTCCTTACTAATCTTTTGAGATAATTCTAAATCAGACCAAACCTCTTCTTTTGCAAGATCAGCTTCAATTTCTTCCAACCTTTTCTCTTTTGAGGAAACATCAAAGGTACCTTCTCTAATCTCATTTAAACGTTCTTTAAGGTCATTTAAACCGGACTTGAGCTCTAAAGAATCCATATTATTGATTATTAGTAGTTATAAATTGAAAGATAGCGTCTTTAGAAGCTGGAAAATTAAAAGATTTTTCATCTTTTTTAAAAATATCTGATAAATTATTTGGAATATCTTCAAGAGTTAATTGAGCGTCTTGGATGACCTTCGGAAACTTTGCTGGATGAGCTGTTGAAAGGATGATGGTTTTGCCTGAAAGTTTGTCTTCAAGCCTGTCAACGGCTTCAGAAGCTACTGCTGTATGTGGATCCATTAAGTAGTTTGATTTTATAAAATTATTCTTCATTGCATCAATTGTAGAAAAATCATCAACGCAATAACTTAAAAATAATTCTTTCGATTTGGCCCACATGGAATCTTCAAGATTAATAGGAGTTTCAGGAAAATTATTATAAAAATCAGAACATAAGTTTGCATCTCTTTCTGCATAAAAATCATAAATTAGTCTTTCAAAATTGCTAGCGATACTTATATCCATACTTGGAGATATCGTTTCTGATACATCTATCTTCGAGTAATCATTATTGGCAAAAAATCTATGTAATATATTATTATTATTAACTGCTACGAGAATCTTATTGATTGGCATTCCCATTTTATGAGCAGAGTAACAGGCAAACACATTACCAAAATTTCCAGTTGGAACAGAAAAATTAAGAGGTTGATCAAACTTCGATATCTTTAAGGATGCATAAAAGTAATAACATATTTGCCCAATAATTCTTACCCAATTTATTGAATTAACAGCTAGAAGGAATTGATCGTCTTTTAAAAAAGATCTTTCTTTAAAACCATCTTTAACGATGGCCTGACAATCATCAAAACTTCCATTAATTCTTAAAGCAAATACATTGGGGCTATCGACGGTTGTCATTTGCCTTCTTTGGACTTCAGACATATTTCCATCAGGCAATAATATAAAACTTTTTATAGAATCAAATCTTTTACATGCATCTATTGCAGCAGACCCTGTATCGCCTGATGTTGCTCCAAGGACAATTGCTGTTTTATTTTGTCTAGTCAGAGATTTATCAAAAAATGCAGCAGCAAGCTGAAGTCCAAAATCTTTAAAAGCTGCAGTTGGTCCATGAAATAACTCTAAAACCATTTTAGATTCATCTAGGTGATGAATTGGAGCAAAGGAAGTGTCTGAAAAATCATGCCAAGTACTATCTAAAAGTTCTATAACCTCTTTATCTGAAAAAGAAGATTTTGTAAAAAGAGGAACGATGCATTTAGCAACATCTAAAAATGAATCTAGGCTTTTAATATGATCAATATCTACTTGAGGCCATGAATTAGGCATAAAAAGCCCACCATCACTTGCAAGCCCTTGCATTAAGACTTCTTCAAAAGTTTTATCAGAATCTTGTCCCCTTGTACTGTGAAATAACATTCTTATTCAGCTTCGATCCTTATAGATCTTATTGCCCTTACTGAATCTAAGCTAAGCAGCTCTTCTTGAAGCAAGGAATGATCTGCTTCCTTAAATGGATCTGTAATTAAGATAATAGGTACGCAATTCTCATTTAATTCCTCTTTTTGGACTATAGATTCAATGCCAACATTTTTTGATGCAAGTAATGTTGTTATAGACGCCATTACTCCAGGAATGTCTTCTGCCTCTATATAAAAATAATACTGAAAAAATAATTCTGAAAATGGTATTAAAACTAATTTCTCTTTTAAATTAATTTCATTGGTTTCAATATCTAAACTATTTGAAAGATGCACTAAGTCAGAAATAAGGCCAGAGGCAGTTGATTCTTGTCCAGCGCCAGATCCTGCGATATGAATTTTTCCTATTAAGTCAGTGTCAATCTCCATTCCGTTTCTAACGCCTTTAAGCTTAGATAAATGTGAATTTAGATTTACTAATGCAGGATGAGCTCTTAGTTCAATATTATTTTCTTCTACTTTGGCTACAGCCAAATGCTTAATTGTATAACCCATATCATTGGCATAATTAAAATCACTTTTCTCAATTTTTGTTATCCCTTCAACATAAAAATCTTCAGGAGGCAGTGAAGTACCATAAGCTATAGATGAGAGTATTCCTATTTTATGTGCAGCATCCATTCCTTCTATATCAAAAGCAGGATCAGGCTCGGCATATCCCTCTTTTTGCGCCAAAGCTAATGTGCTTTCAAAATCACTACCTTCCTCCATATTAGAAAGAATAAAATTGGAAGTGCCATTCAACATACCTGATATTTTAGAAACTCTATTTGCAGCTAATTCTTCTTTCAATAATTTTATAATTGGAGTTCCTGCGCATACTGCAGCCTCAAACAAAACTTTTACTCCATTATCTCGAGCTAATTGGAATATTTCATCACCATGATGAAAAATTACAGCTTTATTAGCTGTGATTACATGTTTTTTGTTTTTTATTGCCTGGATTATTAATTCCCTCGCTACTTCAACACCGCCTATTAACTCAATTACAACATCAATATTATGATCGAGAACCTCAAATATATTTCTAACTATAGGAGTTTTACCTGGGTCACATTTAGGGTTGTCTCTTCTTGCACCTATTACTTCAATAGAAAAATCAGCTCCTGAATTAAATTTAATAACATCAGCATTATTGTTTAATGCATTGAACAAGCCTGTTGCTACATTTCCCCAACCGCATATGCCTATTTTTAAAGTCTTCATAGTATTCCTATTATATCTTCAATTTTTTTATAAGGTCCTCTGGGGATAGATATCCAGGAAGAAGATCTCCTTTATTAGTAAATATTGCCGGCGTCCCTGTCACGCCTAATTTTTGACCTGTAACATAATGTTTGGCAACTGGCTGATTTTCACAAAAAGATAGATCGAGCCTCTTATCACTTTTAAGATCAGTGAGGCTTGCCTTGGGGTTTTCTGAACACCATGCTCCAACCATCTTGTTAAATGCTTCGGTGCCCATACCTGATCGAGGAAATGCAGCATATTTAATAGTAATACCTAGATTATTATATTCAGCTATTTGATCATGTAATTTTCTGCAATATCCACAATCCACATCAGTAAAAACTATTACGGAAGTTAATTCTTTTTTAGATTTAAAAGTTATAAATTGTTCTTCCGGCATCATTTTTAAAATGTTTACTCTTCTGCCTTTGATTTCTTCATTTGTTATAT
The DNA here is from genome assembly GCA_964613455.1 of uncultured Gammaproteobacteria bacterium. Classification (GTDB taxonomy): domain Bacteria; phylum Pseudomonadota; class Gammaproteobacteria; order Magnimaribacterales; family D2472; genus SCGC-AAA076-P13. The sequence goes on from CAZTGS010000007.1 coordinate 46,808, forward strand.
TAAATATTTTTGTATCGTTAATCTTATACATGTCTCCATAGATAAAAAAACTGCCATCTTTTGAAACATAAATTGGTTGTAAGTCTCCATAATAAACCTTATAAATACCATCAAAGTCTGATGGTAGTATTGATTCAATTACCGAGCCAGCTGGTAATACATTTTTTAGTTTTGCTCTTATCGCCTCTTCATTTGCAGAAATTGAGCTCGCGCCTAAAATAAGAAGACATAAAATAATTAGTTTGTTCACTTTTAACCTCTAGGATGATGTTTTTTGAGAATTTCACCCAATCTTTGTTTAGCAATGTGAGTATATATTTGGGTGGTTGATAAGTCACTATGTCCAAGTAATATCTGAACAGATCTTAAATCTGCTCCTCTATTAAGAAGATGTGTTGCAAAAGCATGCCTTAAGGTATGCGGAGATATAGAATTTTTTAAACCCTCTCTACTTAAATAGATTTTTATTCTTTGCCAAAAAGCTCCCCTAGTAATTTTAGTACCCCTGTTACTTAAAAAAGTTTCCTTAATATTTGATTTGGTCCTGTCTTTTAGATACAAATTGAGGGAATCACCAGCAACCTCTCCATAAGGAATCAATCTTTCTTTTGAGCCTTTCCCTAAGACCTTAATAACTGATCTTTGAATATCTACATCAATAAGCTTTAAATTGACTAACTCAGAAACTCTCATACCTGTTGCATAGAGCATTTCAATCATGGCTTTATCTCTTCTTTCTATAGAAATATTTACATCAGGGCTATTTAGTAACTTTTCAACTTCTATTTCTGACATTGAAACTGGTAAGTATTTTTCCTGCTTAGCCATAACTATATCTTCCATAGGAGATGCTTCAATTTCTTTTTTCTTTAATAGAAATGTATAGAATGCTTTTAAGGTAGATATTTTTCTATTTACTGATGAGCTTTTTAAACCCTCTTTAAATAAATGAGATATGAATTGATTTATATCAATTTTATTAATTTTTTTTAAAGGTATGCCGAGCTCTTTAAGAGACCAAAGTGAAAAAGAATGAATGTCATTCTTGTAAGATAAAACAGTATTTTGTGAAAGGCCTTTTTCGATAAAGAGATAATCTAAAAAGGATCCTATCAAATGATCCTTTTTAAAATCTTTATTCATTTGCTTAGTCTAGTCTTTCTTTAATTCTTGCTGACTTACCAGATCTTTCTCTTAGATAAAATAATTTAGCCTGACGAACGTCGCCTTTTCTTTTAACTTTGATTGAATCAATAATAGGACTATGGGTTTGGAAAGTTCTTTCAACACCAATTCCACTTGAAATTTTTCTAACAATAAATGAGGCATTTAAACCGCCCTTCTTAACACCCATTACAACACCTTCAAAAGCTTGAAGTCTTGTTCTATCACCTTCTTTAACTTTCACAGATACTACAACTGTATCACCAGGTCTAAATGACGGAATATCTGTTCTGATTTGCTTTGCTTCAAAATCGCTTACGATTTGAGCAGGAGATCTTTCTTCTAGAGAAATTGTAAGAGCAGGAGCTTCCTCGGCAGCAGCTTCTTCGGCAGGAGCCTCTTCGGCAACTACTTCTTCGGCAGGAGCCTCTTCGGCAACTACTTCTTCGACAGCAGCTT